>CANQUX010000001.1 GCA_947627155.1 uncultured Alphaproteobacteria bacterium
GTTTTGTTTTGTCTCGGGTGCCACTCCTCCTGTGTCACCCTCTTTTTTATCCTTTATTGAATCCTCCTCTTCATACATTCAGAATTTTCCCCACAAAAGAAAAAGCGAATACAGGTGCCTCAAAAACACAAACATCGCTCGAAAATAAGAAAGAATATGGCGAAATTACATATTTGCTGTCTGTTTTGGTGCAGAAGTGCACACTTTTTTCCTATCGGCGGGTGGAGGCGGCGTGAAAAGGGGGCATCGCTATGGGCTGGTCGGGGGGCAATGAGGCTTTACGCCTAAAAATAGCCGGAAAAGGTATCATTTTGGCACAGTTTTTTTATTTTTGGCTGATGATAATTTATTTTGAGGAGAGATATTCGGTTTTTTTCTTATTTTCTGTGGGAATTGTTGTTCCGTGAAACGTAGGATAGCGCGGTGGGTCGAAAATAAGAAATGAAAAGTGGCAATATTAATATTTTCTCTGATTCTCGGCACATAGCGGGACGTCACAATTGCGACGTCCCACACTCGCCAAGAATCAGAGAAAGAAATCAAGGCCAAAAGATAATTTTTTCTCTTAATGCTTGAAAATCGTCTTATTAAGGAATTTTTCCCTTAATGGCTGAAAATTGTGTTGTTAACGGCTCTTTTCCCTCTATTGGCAGGTGTGGGGCTGTGCTGAAAGGAGCGTATCGCTATGGGTTGATAGGGGAAAAAGAGCCAAATTCGGCACTTTTTCTTAATTTGCGGCCGGTGATAATTTATTTTTTTTGAGCGGCGATTATATTCGCTTTCTTTCTTATTTTCGGCGGAAAGTGCCGGCTTGTGGAACGTAAGCCGGCGCGGTGGGGTGAAAATAAAGCGATTTGGCAGGGTAAAAGTGGGAAGTTATGGCACTATCACCCATTCTCGGCGGATGTGGAACGGCGCAATTGTGCCGCTCCGCTATGAGCCGATAGGGGAAAATGAGGGCGATATTGCACATTTTCACCTCTGCCCGAAAGAGAGGAGAGGTGCCCCGCTGAATGGAAGCCTTAAAGGCGGGGCATAAGGTGGGGCGATGGCTTCGTCCTCTCAAAAGCTGGCCTCACTCACATAAGGCGGAGCCGCCGCTGCTGTAGCGATTGCTGCTGGTGACGTTACCGTTATAGAGGGTAACGCTGTAAGCGCGGCAGGAATCTCTACTAGAGGTTGTATTTGCATATGCATCATCCAACCAGTAGTACTTACTTCCGCTTGTCTCACTCCCGTTCTCTGCCTTCCTTAACGCCTTTATTACACTACTTACTTCACTTGTACTAGACTGCGTACATGTCTTCTCTGACTCGTCATTGTGACAATAACACCATGTATTACTCTTACTATACCCGAAATTCTCACCAAATTTATCTTTACATTTTAATTCAGTTGCACTCACCATATGCTTATGTTGTGCCTTACAGAACCGCTCCGCACTCCACCAATTCATGCTGCTCTTCGACATTACATATTTATCCGGATGCTCTGTATCCTTGTTTTCTGCTTTATATGAATCTATCTTTTCGCACTTATATGTGCCATTTTTACAACTGTCTTCTTCTGTCATTTGACTATTACTGCATGTATCACTGCAACCGCTGCTCAAACAAAACTTACCTGCTTCGCAACCTTGTCCGTTCTTATTGCATGGGTTTTCAATGCATGCTCCGGCCGAATCGCTCCAATATTTGCCTTCATCACACTTGCATTCTTTGTTTTCTTCGTCCCACTCATTGCTTCCGCAATCTACACATTGATAGCCCGTCCAATATTTGCCGTCTGAACACACGCAGTCTCTTTCCGTTTCACTCCATGTTGTTCCCGCCGGACATGTAATGCAATCCGTTCCCGTCCAATGCTCATTTTCTTCCGAACATTCACATACTCCTTCTTCGTTGCATTCTCCCGGACATGTATCCTCATTGCATTCCGGCTCATCTTGCGGTTCATCAGCTGGGTCTGTTACCTCCGGATCGCTGTTTCCGCCGCTCACCCCGCCTATATCTTTGGTTGAAAAATCTACCTCTAACGCATTATTGCTTTCTTCGGTGCATAAATCTACGCTTGAATCGGCATTATTTTCCTGCTCATTCACCACCACTGCTATTGCATCGTCCATGCCCTCTAATAAAGTCACCAGCGGTTTACACACCCCCGCCGGCACGCCCGCTACTTTTATATAATATCCCGACTCTTCAGGCTCTCCCGCTTCGCTAAAAACGGCAAAATTAAACTCAACGCCGTAATTACTGCCAAAATTTAAATGTCCCGAATCGTACGGTTCCCCCAACATTAAATTTTCTGCCCCTTGGGCAACTTTCATTTTCGCATCGGTGCGCATGAGGTTAATTTCATTCGCAATTTGATTCGCCTGATACCGATTCATGGCCATTCTGTATCCGGCAATCCCACCAATCGATATAACCCCGATAATGGCCAAAACGCCCAGCATTTCAACCATTGAGCGGCCTTGTTGAGTTTGATTTTCGATTTGTTTTTTTCTTGTTTTATTGCTCATTTTTCGCTTCCTTTCAATGCAAATAGCATAAATTAAACGTACCTTTAATGCAACGCGGATTCGAGGGCAAAATTACCCTTAAAAAGTGTTGAAACAGGCTTTTTATAACCCATTGATATTGCATTAAAAACGCCTCCAAATAAATTTTTTTTGAAAAAATGCAAAAAAAGTGTTGCAAAAAACGTACGTTTTTTTGATGCATATTCAAAAAAAATCGCCTTGATGAGAGGCGACCGGAAGTTGGAAACTACTTAGATGAGATAGTGCAGTATATTGACCAAAAGGTTTATTTTACTACCTTCCGGCCAGTTGACCAATTTTCCCTTACAAATAAGGGAACTATATCCTTTTATCAAGGACACATCTAATGAGGTTTCCATACCTCGGGGCACACATCACTTGCCTTGCCTTTGAGTATAAAGGTACTCAAAACCAATGTCAAGCAGAAAAAGTTGCATCATTTATTTTTCCCCCTATCGGCCCATAGCGGAGCGGCACAATTGCGCCGCTCCACACCCGCCGATAAGGGAAAAGAGTTTACAGCAAACTTATTGTTTTGCACCGAATCGCCTTATTTTCGGCCCACCGCGCCGGCTTACGTTCCACGAGCCGACACTTCCCGCCGAAAATTAAGAAAAGCCGAATATATCCCCTCTCAAAATAAATTATCACCGCGCCGAAAATAAGAGAGAGTGTCACTTACAAACAAAGAGAGGAAGAAATATCGTTAATCTTTCTCTGTCCTGCCTGCCGTCTCTTTCCCCCTATCGGCACATAACGACAGACGACTAAAGCCGTCTGTCACACCCGCCGATAGAGGGAAAAAGAGTGTGCCGTATTACCTAAAATATTCAAAATAAAGGTGAAAATTCGCAAATAATGAATATTTTATACAATTGTAAATAGTAAAAATGGCATTTTTATTTCTGCCAATTTCTCATTCTCGGCCCATAGCGATGCGTCACTTTTCGCGACGTCCCACATTCGCCGAGAATGAGAGATAGAGACACAATTATCACAACCGTTTCTCATTTTTAGCTCTCTGCCAATTCTTATTTTCGCCCCACCGCATCGGCGCATATTCCACGCGTCGACACTTCCCGCCGAAAATAAAGAAAATCTCATCGCCTGCAAATAAAGAAAAAATAAAATCAGCTTTAATTCAGCCACCGCGCCGGCTCACACTTCGCAAACCGACACTTCCCGCCGAAAATAGCAGAAAAATAAATTTCCTGCTTTAAAAAGGCATGATTCGAATAACGAATTTTATAAATATTCTCCCCCATAAAAAGTGATGACCTTTAAAGCATCAAAAAATAAAGCATACTTTTGATTTTGTGCTCGTTTCTTGACACTTTTCATTCAGCTTCTTATGTCTATAAAAAATAAGTTTTTTGCGGGGGATAAATGACAAAAGAGCGTGTTATCTTTATTTTAATTATATTGATTTTGCTGATTTTTATCGGCTTTTTGACTTATCGACAATTTTACACTCAAAAAGAAATCACGTCACCCGTTGCGCGCAATAACATACCCGCTTATGCCGGCACGACCGTTCAAGAGGAAAATATAACACTTACGCAAACATTTATCGGAACGGTGGCTCCTGTTCATACGGTTGATGTGTTGCCTTTTATCAGCGGATTTATTGATCAGGTGTTTGTGAAAGGCGGTGAAAGCGTTCAAACGGGTGATGAGCTGTTTATGTTGCAACAGCGGCAATATTCAGCCCAAAAGGAAGCCGCGGCGGCGAATGTGCAATCGGCCGAAGCAACGCTGAAAAATGCCGAAATTTATTTAAACAGAATTAAAAAAACAAAATCGGAAGCCGTTTCGCAAACGGAATTGGATAATGCACAAACGTCTTATTTGTCGGCCGAAGCGCAACTCAAAGCCGAAAAAGCCAATCTGGCGATTGCCGAAGTGAATTATGATTATACCGTGATTAAAGCGCCCATTGACGGCATTGTGGGCAATGTTGCCATAACCAAAGGCAATTATGTTACGCCCTCCGGGCAGCCGTTGGCGCGCATTATTCAGCAAACGCCCATGCGCGTTCAGTTTTCCATGAGCAATAAAGAATATTTGCAAACCAAAACGGCAGATAAACCGTTGTTTAAGGATTGGATAATTAAAATTAAAACCGCCGACGGTCAAATTTATCCGCAAACGGGCATATTTCAATATATTGATAATATGGTGGCGGGGCAAACCTCGGGCATAACGGTTTATGTTGATTTTCCCAATCCGAACGGCGTGTTAATGGCCAATGCTTATGTGGAGGTTTTGCTTGAAAAGAAAATAAAAGGCATTCTTCTGAACAAAAATCAGGTGCATTTAACGGAAAACGGCGCTTATGTGACGGTGATTCGAAACAATAAAATCGAACGGCAAAATGTGGCACTCGGGGGAAGTGTCGGACAAAATTATGTGATTGAAAAAGGGTTAAACGTCGGCGATTTTGTTTTAAAAGGTACTATTTCCGATTCGCTTTTGAATACGCCCGCAAAACCCATGATAAATAACCAAAATGAAAAGGCGGGCGCATGAATTTTTCACGCTTTTTTATCGATCGTCCCCGATTCGCCGGCGTTGTGGCCGTTGTGATGGTGTTAATCGGGTTGATTGCCCTTTATTTATTGCCGATAGCGCAATATCCGCAAATTACGCCGCCGCAGATTGTTGTTTCGGCCTCATATCCGGGCGCCGATTCTCAAGTGTTGGTTGATACGGTCGCCGTGGTAATTGAAAATGCCGTGAACGGCGTTGAAGATATGTTGTATATGGAATCATCGTCCGATGATAACGGAAATTATACCTTAACAATCACATTTAACATCGGTACCGATGCCGATATTGCGCAGGTGAAAGTGGAAAATCGCTTGCAACAGGCAACGGCGCTTTTGCCCGCCGTCGTAACGCAGGAGGGCTTAACCGTTCGAACGCAATCAAGCAATATTTTGGGCTTTTTGGTCTTATCGTCGCCCCATCAGACTTATACCGGATTACAACTCAGCGATTATGCTTATACGCATTTGAAAAATCCGTTGGAACGAATTGCCGGCATGGGTAACGTGAACATTTACGGGCCGCAATACAGTATGCGCGTTTGGCTGAACCCCGATAAAATCACGTCGCTTCAATTAACAACGCAAGATATTATTCAAGCCATTGAAAATCAAAATGTGCAAGCGGCCGTGGGTGCCATCGGAGCAGCACCGTCGCCGAACAGTAATCAGGTGTTGTATTTAAGCGCGCAAGGCTTTTTAAATCAGCCCGAAGAGTTTGAGCAAATTGTGGTTGCCGTATCGCCCGACGGCGGTATTGTGCGCTTGAAAGATGTGGCGCGCGTGGAATTGGGGGCCGATACATACGCCGTTCAAGCAACCTATAATAATCAAGCTTCGGTGATTGTGGCGTTAAGTCAGCTGCCGACGGCCAACGCGTTGGACGTGATGAAAGCCGTGCAAAAGGAAACGGCCGTTTTGGAAAAATCGTTTCCGGCAGATATGCAACTGACGCTGGCTTATAATTCCACCGATTTCGTGCGTGCTTCCATCAGCGGCATTATTTCAACGCTTATCATCACGTTTTTGTTGGTGATGCTCATTGTTTTTCTTTTTTTGCAAAACTTAAAAGCAACGCTTATTCCCATGATTACCATTCCCGTTTCGCTCATTGCCACGTTTGCGGTGCTGTATGTGTTGGGATTCAATTTAAACATTTTAACGCTGTTTGCCGTTATTTTGGCAATCGGTTTGGTGGTTGATGATGCCATTGTTGTTGTCGAACGCGTTCAATATTTAATGAAATATGAGCACAGAAGCGCTTATGAGGCCGCCGTTCGCGCCATGGGTGATATTTCGGGCGCCATTGTGGCAACCACGCTTGTGTTGTTGGCTATTTTTGTGCCGGTCGGATTGATGGTGGGATTAACGGGACAAATTTATCGTCAGTTTGCCGTAACGATTATTGCCGCCGTTGTGTTTTCCGCACTGAATGCGCTCACGTTAAGTCCGGCTTTGTGCGCCATTGTGCTTAAAGAAAAAACACCGCCGCAAAAAGGCTTTTTCGCTTTCTTTAATCGTTCGTTGGATAAAAGCAAAAACGTTTATTTGAAAGGCGTGCGCTTTTTAAGTGTTTTTAAACTTGTGTGTCTTGCGTTACTGGCGCTGGTGTTTTTAACCGTCGGCTTGTTGTTTCGCCTTTTGCCAACCTCGTTTATTCCGCAGGAGGATCAAGGCGTGTTGTTTGCCAATTTACAATTGCCGAGCAATTCTTCCTTTAATCAAACGCAGGCATTGATTGACTCCTTAACCGACGATATTTTAAAAACGGAGGGAATTCAATATGTGATGGGCATTAACGGCGAAAGTTTGTTGGGTGGCGCCGGCGAAAATATCGGTATGTTGGTTATCGGTTTAAAACCGTGGGCAGAGCGAAAAACAAGTGCTTTATCCATGAGTGCCATACAGGAAAAATTAAGTGCCGCTTATCGCTCCGATCCGGAAAGGACCATAGATTTCTTTGCGTTGCCGCCCATTCCGGGTATCGGTTCCGCCGGCGGATTGTCGTTTCAGTTAAATGCCTTAAATCCGGCCGCAAAAACAAGCGATTTGGCGCTTGCGTTGGATCAATTTTTGGAGGCGTTAAACAAAAGCGGGGTGTTTGAATATGCGTTCAGTACGTTTGAAGAAGCTGCACCGCATCTTTATTTAAATATCGATCGCACGAAATTACAATCGTATCATATTCCCGTGGCAAACGTGTTTAACGTGTTGCGTCAAAATTTGGGATCGGCTTATGTGAATAATATCACATTGGCGGGGCAGGTTAATAAAGTGATTGTTCAGGCCGATGCGCCGTATCGATTGCAATCGGCCGATATCGGGCGATTGTATGTGGCCTCCGAAACGGGAGAACATTTGCCGCTTAAAGAATTTGTCACCGTATCCCATGTATTAAGTGCAAAATCCGTCACCAGATTTAATCAATATTTATCCGCGGGCATTACCGCCCAAGCCGGACAAGGCGTGAGTACCGGCACGGCCATTGAGGCGGTTTTAAAAATTGCGCAAGATACCCTCTCCGAACAATTCGGCATTGCTTGGACGGGATTAAGTTTGCAGGAGGAAGAAACACAAGGGTTATCATACATTTTAATCGGTGCAGCCTTGTTGTTTGCCTATTTGTTCCTTGTGGCGCTTTATGAAAGCTGGCTGATTGCTTTTTCCGTGATTTTGGCAAACGGATTTGCCGTTTTGGGCGCGTTGATCGGGTTAAAAATTATGGGATTATCCGTCAGCCTTTATGCGCAGTTGGGAATGGTGCTTCTTATCGGGTTAGCCAGTAAAAATGCCATTTTAATCGTGCAGTTTACCTTATCTTACGTGAAGAAGGGGCAAGATGTTTTATCTGCGGCTGTTGCCGGTGCCGGTGAGCGGTTTCGCGCCGTTTTAATGACGGCATTAACGTTTATTTTGGGCGTTATGCCCATGTTGTTTGTGTCGGGAGCAGGGGCGGCCAGTCAACATTCCCTCGGCACCAGCGTTGTTTTCGGTATGATTGCCGCAACGTTTATCGGTGTGTTTTTTGTGCCGGCTCTGTTTGCGCTGTTTGCCGGATTGATTTATAAAACGCCCGTTTCCGATAAAAGGAAAATTGCGGTTTCACATCAAACAAGGAGCAATCGATCATGAAGTTTTTTATTTCTTTGTTTATTTTTTGTATGATTTTATTTTTGCTTGTTTTTTCGTTTCGCTATCATACCGGCGAATCGGTTTCGCCCGTTGATGAAGCCGGTGCCGCCTTAACGGATGCGGGGGTCAGCACAAAGGAGGAAACAGGCGCGCAAATGCAGGAAGAAGAAACGGTTTCGGAATCTCAAAAAGACGGAACGACTGTTTTAGATGAAGCAGTCAGAGCCGGGGAAGAAGAAATGAAGAAGTGGGAGGAAAGTTCGGCATCGTTTTTGCATCAAATATGGACGGATACGCAAGAATCGGCTTACCAAATGGCTGCCGATTTATCGGAAATGATTTATCCGTCTGTCGGTCAGCGATTGGGGCGTCAATCGGCAAAACAACCGCTTCATCAAACAAAAAAACAATCGGCAGAGGCGGTTCGAAAATGAAAAAATTGTTTTTTTCAGGTGCTTTTTTCGCGTTTTTAATCGGCTGTACGGTCGGACCCGATTATCATCAGCCGATATTCTTTTCCGATAAACAGCTTGAAAAAGCGTTGGATTTAAAACCTGCCGTCACGCATCATTTACCGTTTCATCCCTTGGATTTTCATGATGAAACGCTCACGCTTTTAATGAAAAAAGCCATAAAAAACGCGCCGACGGTGCGCTCGGCCGTTTTACGGGTGCGTCAGGCGCGACAAAGCGTGAAAACAGCGGCGGCCGCTTTGGCTCCGACACTTGATTTAGAGGCCGGCAGAACGTATGAGAAAGAAAGCAAAAATATGGGGATTGCCCTTGATGAAGATTTTTATCAGCTCGGGTTTGATGTCAGTTGGGAAATTGATATTTGGGGTGCCAATCGGCGGCGGTTGGAACAAGCTGAAGCGCAGGAAAGGGCGGCTTTCGAATCGTTAAAGAACGTTTATGTTTCCCTGCTGGCCGAAACGGCGCGGTTATATATTGATTTGCGCATGCAGGAGGAATTGTTGCAAAAAGCGCGGGAGAACGTTTCTTTGCAAAACGAAACATATCAGCTTGTCAAAGATAAGTTTGAAACGGGATTAACGGGCGGCGTAAATGTGAATCAGGCAAAATATTTGGTGGAAAGCACGCAAGCTTCCGTGCCGAAACTGGAATATAATATTCAAAGTGATATCAATGCGCTGGCGGTTTTACTGGGTGAAATGCCGCAAAATGTTCAAAAAATTGTTGAACGAAAAAATCAAAATATAACCAAGCAAGTTTTTAATTATCCGATTGAAAAATTAAGGGAATTACCGGTTAGTGTGGTGCGTAACCGTCCCGATGTGCGGGCGGCGGAGGAAAATCTTATCGGGCAGAATGCCGCTGTCGGTGCGGCCGTTGCGGCGCTGTATCCGAACGTGTCGATTTCAACCTTTTTCGGATTGCAATCCGTTCACGCGGGTGATCTTTTCGAAAAAAACAGTTACGGTTATTCGATATCACCCAAGCTTACGCAACCCGTTTTTCATTTCGGCGCGCTTAAAAACAATGTCACCCTTCAAAAACTGATCAAAGAAGAATATGAAATTCAATATGAACAACAAATATTAAATGCCGTTCAGGAAATTCGAAACGCGTTATCCGATTTGGAAAATGAAGTGCGGGCTAACCGCTTTTATCAATCCTCCTATCGGCAAATTGCCAAGGCGGCGGATTTGTTGCGTGATCGATATAAAAACGGCTTGATTGAATATTCCGAGGTGTTGGATTCCGAACAACGACGCGTGGAAGCGCAAACAAACGTGATTCAATCGAATGCGGCGTTATATCAAAACATTGCGGCATTTTATAAAGCCGTCGGCGGCGAAGTTAATACGGCATTTCACGAATGAGGGGGTAATTGAAAGATTTTTTGTTAAAAAAAAGAAAAAATAGTATTTTTTTTGTTTTTGTTAAGAAAATAATTACCATTATTCGTTACAATGATACCGTTTTTTAGTAAGAAGGACAGTTCAATGCTTCAAACAAATTGTATCTTGCGGGGGGATAGTATAGAAGTAATGCGCACGTTGCCGGATAAATGTGTTGACGTGATTTTTGCCGATCCGCCTTATTTTATGCAATTGGGAGAAGAATTGTATCGGCCGGATTCTTCTCATGTCGAATCCGTTGACGATGCGTGGGATAAGTTTCAGGATTTTAAGGCTTATGATACGTTTACGCTTGATTGGCTTCATGAAGCGCGCCGTATTTTAAAAGATAACGGCACATTATGGGTAATCGGTTCATATCATAACATTTTCCGAGTCGGGTATCATTTGCAAAATTTAAAGTTTTGGCTGTTGAACGATATTGTTTGGGTGAAAGTTAATCCCATGCCCAATTTTAAAGGCACGCGTTTTACAAATGCCCATGAAACGTTGATTTGGTGTGCAAAATCAAATCAATCGAAATATACGTTTCATTATGACAGTATGAAAGCTTTTAATGATGATTTACAAATGCGTTCCGATTGGCATTTGCCTATTTGCAGCGGTCCCGAACGATTAAAAGATAAAAACGGCAAGAAAGTGCATACCACTCAAAAGCCGGAAAGTTTGTTATATCGGGTTATTTTGGCGTCAACCAATCCGGGCGATGTGATTTTGGATCCGTTTTTCGGGACGGGTACCACCGGTGCCGTTGCCAAAAAATTAGGACGAAAATATATCGGTATCGAACGCGAGCAAACGTATATTGATTATGCGCAAAAACGGCTTGATGCCATTCCGGAAATGGTTGATGATACGATTTTGGAACCCATGGGATCGAAAAAAACGGAACCGCGTATTCCTTTCGGATCGGTTATTGAACACGGGCTTTTAAAACCCGGGCAGAAATTGTTTGATGCCAAACGCAAGTTTTGTGCCGTCGTGCGGGCAGACGGATCTTTGCAAACCGGCGGACAGTCGGGATCCATTCACCGCCTCGGCGCGCAGTTGCAAGGCGTACCGTCCTGCAACGGGTGGACGTTTTGGCATTTGCCGCGCGATGAAGCGGGTGAACAGAAAATGATTACCATTGATACATTGCGTCAACAATTGAAAGAGGAAATTTTCTTATCATCAAATTAAATTAAAAGGAGGTTTTATGAAAAAATTTATTTTATGTTTTGTTGCTTGTTCATTTTTAACGGCTTGTGCCACGAACCCTTATACGGGGGAAAGTCAGGTTGCCAAAACGGCTTGGGGAACGGGAATCGGTGCCGCTGCCGGTGCGGGTGTCGGAGCGCTTATCGGCGGTAAAAAAGGTGCGTTAATCGGTGCGGGCGCCGGGGCGTTGGTAGGAGGCGGCGCCGGTGCTTATATGGATATTCAGGCACGCAAATTACGGGAAGAATTAGTCGGTACGGGTGTTCAGGTGGTTGAAAGAGACGGTAAAGTTTATTTGATTATGCCCGGCAATATTACATTCGGTTCAAACGATCATACCGTTCAGCCGAACTTTATGCCCACGTTAAACTCCATTGCCAAAGTGATTAAAGAATACGATAAAACAATGGTGCAGGTAACGGGTTATACCGACAGCACGGGTTCGGCTGCGTTAAATAACGGTTTATCTGTGCAGCGCGCCAACGCGGTCGCCAATTATTTAAGATTGCAAGGGGTTTCTTCCGACAGATTGTTGGTTGACGGCGCGGGGTCTAAAAATCCGATTGCATCGAATGCAACGGCTGCCGGTCGGGAACAAAATCGGCGAGTGGAAATTGTGTTGATTAACAAAAATTAACGCTGCTTTTTCGGAGTTTTTTTGATGATGGACAATAAAGTCATTCAGCTGCTGCCGGACGGAACGTTAACGGTGACCGAACCGATTGAAAACGGTGAAAAAACCGTTCGATATTTTGATTCGCGCCTGCAAATGATTTTAAATATTGTTGAAAAAACAAAAGAAAAAACTGTTATTACCAAATATATGCCCGACGGGCATTTTATTCAGTCAATAACCGTTGAAACGAAAGACAGCTTGACGGTTTATGCGCCTGACGGCAAAACAAAACAGCGTGAAAAACACTTGGCAGTCGATGGCAACTGGTATGAAACGGTGTATCAAAAAGACGGGGTCACACCGTATCAAACGGCTGTTTTTGCGCCGGACGGAACATCAGATCGCGTGTTTTATCAGTCGGACGGCCATACAAAAGTGCAGGAAATTCATCAAGATGATAAGGGGTTAAGCAAAACACGCTTTTTTGCAGCCGACGGAGAAACGCTTTTAAAAACCGGTGAAGATTTAAGCGACGGGTCTACTCGTACCGTTTATTATCGAGCGGCGGGTGTTGTTGAACGGGTTGAAACGGGGCCGTTAAAAGGGGAAACGGCCTCTAACGTTTATTTAATTGAAACATATGATGAAACCGGCACAAAAGTTGTGTCTGCCGAAAAGCAAAGCCGATGAACGGGTGATTTTTCTTGACGAGGCGAGTTGTATTTGATAAACTGAAAAAATGCAAACGCTGATTGAATTATATTTAAAAATTTTTCATTTTTGGATGCGCTTTCCGCAAAAAATTCGTTTTTTGCTGGTGGGCGGATATAATACCTTGTTTTCTTATGTGTTGTTTGCTTTGTTTGTGCATTTTTTAGGAAATGAATATGCCCAGTTTTCATTATTGGCGGCTTATATTCTTTCCTCCGTCAACAGTTATTTAACGCAAAAGTTTTATGTGTTTAACACGCGAGGCGCTTATTGGCAGGAGTATGTGAAGTGTTGTTCCGTGTGGATGGCCTCTTACGGCGTGAATGCGTTGTTATTATATGTGTTGATGCGACTTTTGCATATGAACCCGTATATCGGCCAGTTCATTGCCGTTTTTTGCGTAACTGTTTTTAATTATGTGTTTTTAAAGCATTTCGCTTTTCATGCGTCCGGTTTGAAGCGCATAAAGCAATTGTTCACGCGTCGGCGGTAGGTGATGAACGCCCGCATGCGTTGTTAAAAAATAGCCCGTTAAAGCCAGTGCCTGTATCACTTGTAATTTTTCCGCCTTTTCCTCCCGATGGCATAAAAATGACGGGAGCGGTAACAGTAAATGCGCATAGGGCAATCCCTTTTCCCGACTGACGGCTCGTCCCGTTTTCGGTGAAATGAAGGCCAAATCATCGGCAGAGCCGCTGCCCGCGCAAGCGGTTAAATCAAAGCCGAAGCCCAAGGCTTTTAATAAATCTGCTTCCCAAAGCGCATAGCGTTTCATCAGAGAAGACTCTTGAAAATGATCTAAAAAATCAAGAGTTAATGTGTATATTTGCTCGGCTTTTTGTCGTTCGGGTAAAACCTCGTTTAAAAGAGCGCATAAAGATGACAAAATATAAAGCCGGAATTTATCATCTAAAAAATCAGCATAAAAAGAACGAACGTCATCTAAATAAAAATGCCCCAACTGTTCGGGTAAGCGCGCCTGCCACCGAAGGGCGCAAAACGAGCCGATTTGCGGTGGCTTTTTTGTTTTGATAACGCCCAAATATCGCCCGTTTTCTTTTGTTAAAATTGATAAAATATAATTTTTTTCCCCGAGCGGGCGAACGGAAAGTAAAAGCGCATTTTCTGTTTTAAAAGACGGCATTTTTTAGCTTTACACCTGATAATCCAAACCCCATTCGGCATAACGGGAGGGATCATTAGCCCAGTTTTCTTTCACGCGTACCGTTAAAAACAAGTGAACGGTTGTTTCCAATAAACGAGATAAATCACGGCGTGCCGATTCGCCGATTTTTTTAAGCATACTTCCGTTTTTCCCGATAATCATGGGCTTTAAGCTGTCGCGCTCAACAAAAACGGTTTGCTCAATACGAATGCCGGTTTTTGTTTCCTCCCATTTTGTTGTGGTCACGGCCAGCGTATAGGGCAGTTCCTGTTGTAAATATAAGAACAATTTTTCGCGCGTGATTTCAGCGGCAAACAGGCGATTCGGCAAATCGGAAAGGTTATCATCGGGAAAGAGCCAGGCCCCTTCGGGCGCAACAGAGAGCAAATATTTTTTGAGTTCGTCCGTTTGTTCCCCTGTTTGCGCCGAAACCATAAATGTTTCGGTAAATACGGGCGATTCGTTTAAGCGTTGAATTAAAGGCAACAGGGCTTCTTTGGCTACTAAATCAATTTTATTTAAAACCAACACGGCCTTTTTATTGTTTTTTTGCAATAATTGAATAATGTTTGTTGTGTCTTTATCAATGCCTTTTTTGGCATCAACAACCAACATTCGTAAGTCTGCTTCCTCCGATTCCGTTAAAGCCGAAGCAACCATGGCTCTGTCAAAGCGTCTTTTGGGTTTAAAAATACCCGGCGTATCAACCAACACCAACTGCGTGTTATTTTCAACCACAATGCCGCGAATGCGACAACGCGTTGTTTGTGCTTTGGGAGATACAATGGAAACTTTGGCACCGGTTAACCGATTGACAAGCGTTGATTTTCCGGCATTTGTGGCGCCCAGTACGGCAATAAAGGCAAAATGTTGTTCCGTTTGTTGCGGGTTTGGCATTTTATTCTCCCGTTAATTGGGTTAATAATTGTTTGGCGGCATTTTGTTCGGCTTCTTTTTTGGACGAACCGACGGCTTGCGCTTCCCCGAAACCGTCAATCTTAACCTCAATGGTAAAATGCGGCGCGTGATCGGGGCCGATTCGGGAAATAACGGTATATTGCGGCATTTTTTGACGTTTTTGCGCCCATTCCTGCAACGCGGATTTGGCATCTTTGATGGTTTCGTGCGAACGATCCAATAACGGTGTCCACCATGTTTGCACGAATTGTCGGGCTTTTTCCAAGCCTTGATCCAAATAAAGTGCCGCAATTAACGCTTCACATACATCAGACAAAATAGAATTGTTTTGACGCAATTCGTTATCGGTTGTGATAAGCCGTTTCGGTAATCCGATTTGTTTGGCAATTTCCGCCAACGTTTTTTCTTGCGCCAGTAAAGTAAAGCGCATGGCCCAATCTCCTTCGTTTTCAGCGGGAAAATGATGATACAGCATATCGGCCAAAATCAGTCCTAAAACACGATCCCCCAAAAATTCCAACCGTTCGTAAGGGGCGCTTTTGCCGTGATTGGCCAACGTTAACGCCCGTTTATAAATCGGATTATCCGTTATAACATGATCAACCGGAAGAATGGAAGAAGTCATTTATTCTATCCCCGTAAACAAACGATTGGCTCGAATAAATTCCGGCCACCGCCAAAATTGCCAAAAATCACCGTTGCCGTTGTTGGAATAGAAAATAAAGCGTGCTTTTCCTTCTAAATTCGTCATGGGTACGGATCCGAAAAAACGACTGTCCAATGAGTTGTCGCGGTTATCGCCCATGGCAAAGAAATGTCCTGCCGGCACGGTAAATTTTTTGGTGTTGTCGGGAAGCGACTCGTCGTTGTTTTCAAAAATGGTGTGAACAATGCCGTTCGGAAGTGTTTCGGCATATTCAAAAAAGGTGGCTCTGCCCATTTCCGTGTCAATGGTTTTCTTGCCGATGAGTTGTCGATCAACCATTTTATCATTAATATAAAGACGGCCGTTAATCATTTGAACGGTATCACCCGGCAATCCGATAACGCGTTTAATATAATCAACATTTCCGGAGAGTTGCGGTTGAATTTCCGGTGTCATTCGAAAAATGACAACATCACCGCGCTTCGGTTCGCGTGCAAACAGTTTACCGTGCGGAATAATCGGTGCGGAAAACGGAAATGAATGCCGTGAGTAGCCGTAATCATATTTAGTAATAAACAAATAGTCACCGATCAGCAGAGTCGGTATCATGGAACCGGAAGGAATGTTATAGGGTTCAAAAGCACAGGAACGAATGGTTAAAGCAATAACCAATGCCCAAAAAATGCCGACGCATTCACGCCAAATACCTGTTTTTTTTGTTTTTTTCTCTTGTTGTGGTTTTTCTGTCGTTAAATATTCTTTTTTCATTGAAATCAATCCTTTTATGTGTTATGTTATTCTCTATTCATTACTTTAACACAGAAAGAATCGTTTGTCCATGCTAAAATTTGAAATTAACACAATAAATAAAAAATCTCGTCGCGGTTTTATTCACACGGCACACGGAATCGTTCAAACGCCGGCGTTTATGCCGGTCGGAACGGCAGGAACCGTTAAAGCCATGATGCCCGAAAGCGTGAAAGCAACGGGTGCGGAAATTATTTTGGGAAACACTTATCACTTAATGCTGCGTCCGACGGCCGAACGCGTGGCGTCATTCGGCGGATTGCATCGGTTTATGAATTGGTCCGGACCGATTTTAACCGATTCGGGCGGTTTTCAGGTGATGAGCCTTTCAAAATTGCGCAAAATTACGGAGGAGGGAGTCACGTTTCAATCGCATTTAAGCGGGGCAAAACATTTTTTATCACCCGAGCGCTCAATTGAAATTCAATATTTATTGGATTCAAATATTTCAATGGCGTTTGATGAATGCGTGAAATTTCCCGCCGAATATAAACAGGTTCAAAAATCAATGGAGCGCTCCATGCGGTGGGCGGCGCGATCCAAAGCCGCTTTTAAAGATCGGGACGGATACGGCTTGTTCGGCATTATGCAGGGGGGAATGTATAAAGATTTGCGCCTTCAATCCGTGAAAGCATTAACGGATATCGGCTTTGACGGATATGCTGTCGGCGGGTTAGCTGTCGGTGAAGGGCAGAAAACAATGTTTGAGGTGCTGGATTATGCTGCCGCGGCGTTGCCGGAAGATAAACCGCGTTATTTAATGGGTGTCGGCCGTCCGACGGATATTGTGGGTGCCGTTAAACGCGGCATTGATATGTTCGATTGCGTGATGCCCTCGCGTTCGGGGCGAACCGGACAGGCGTTTACGTCGCAAGGCGTGTTAAATATGCGCAACGCTTGTCATATTGACAGTCATGAGCCGTTGGATCAGGCTTGTTCCTGTCCGGCTTGTCAAAATTATACGCGCGGCTATATCCATCATCTCTTTCGGTGCGGCGAAATTTTGGGAGCCATGCTGTTGACCATGCATAATATTTGGTTTTATGAAAATTTGATGAAAGAGATTCGCGCGGCCATATCGGAAAATCGGTTTGATAATTTTCATGATTCGTTTATGGCGCGGTTTTTGGAAGAGAGGAAAATGTGAGCGAATCCGTTCAAGAAAATTCACATACTCAATCCCAATCAAAACGGGCAACAGGTTCGCAAAAAAAACAACCGGTGCATAAAACGGAAAAACCTGTCTATAAACGTCGCTCTTTTGAAGGGTTGGAACGATTAACAAAGGAAGTGCGGAACATAACGCGTCCGATTTTGGGAAAGCGCGGTTTTTCCGGTTTGGAAATTATTGAAAATTGGACGGATATTATCGGGGAGGATTTGGCTCTCGGTATTCAACCGGAAAAGCTTACTTTTGAAAAACAATCTCACATGAACGGTACATTGCATGTGAAAAGTGCGGGCGGGGCGTTTGCTTTGCTGTTTGAACATCATAAACAGCAGGTCATTGATCGGATCAATTCATTTTTCGGCTATCCGGCCGTTGCTTTTGTGCGCATTACACAGGGTAAATTAAATTTAAATCCGTTTCCCAAAGAAAAAGCGGCAACTTCGGAGGCATTTTCTCCGGCAGAAATTGAAGCCTTAAAAGAAAAGACGGCTTTGATTGAAGATGAAAATTTGCGGCAGATTTTTTATCAAATGGGGTTGACTTTTTTGAGAAAACGTCGGCAATAAAGTTTTTTCTTGACGAAATATTAAAATATGAGTATAACTGAATTGTTATCAGGGGAATTAAAAATGTTTTATTTTGATGCTCATTGTCATTTGCAAAACAAAAGACGGTTTGAAAAAGCAAAAAATTTGCATTTGAAATATTTTATTGTTAATGCAACTCATCCGGATAATTGGGAAGAGGTTTTTCAGGCTTCCCGGGTTATGCCGGAAATATTGCCGTGTTTGGGTGTACACCCGTGGTATATTGATCGGTTGCCTATTCATTGGGTGAATATATTAAGTCAATACTTAAATAAAAATCCGAACATTATGGTTGGTGAAATCGGGTTAGACGGTACCAAGCCTGATTTAGTGCATCAGGCAGATGTTTTTGAAAGCTGCTTGAAATTGGCGCAGATATATAAGCGTCCCGTTCATATTCACGGACATAAAGCATGGATGTTAATTTCCGAAATTTTGTCTTGTTATCCCGATATGGTTTTTGTGTTACATAACTTTAACGGCAACGAAACAATGGTTCGACGTTTTTTGAAATTAAAGAATGCTTATTTTTCTTTAATGAATTCGCGTAGATTTGCAATTATACCGGCCGACAGAATTTTGGTCGAAAGTGATTCGCCCGATAAAAACAGACGATTGGAAAATGTGATTGAAGTCGGAAATCAATTCGGATGCGGTTGGAAACAGCTGGATCGTAATTTTCTTGATTTTTTCAGTCACTTTCCTGACGGACTGCGTAATACACCGAAGGGTTTGTTTCGGTGGTAATGCAATCAATGAATGACAGAACCCGGCTTTTGCTGGGAAAAGCGGCAATGGAACGGTTGTCAAAAGCGCATGTTTTAATTGCCGGTGTCGGCGCTGTCGGTTCTATGGCTGCCGAAGCTTTGGTTCGAAGCGGTGTTTGTCATTTAACGCTTGTTGATTTTGATGTTGTTTCAATCAGTAATTTTAATCGACAGATTTTTGCCACAACAGCGTCATTAAATCAGCCGAAAGTAAAGGTTGCCGAAGAACGGTTACGGTTAATAAATCCGTCGGTGTGTATTCGGAAAAAAGAACTGAAAATCAGTGCGCAAACGATTGAATTGCTCTTTGACGAACCGTTTGATTTTGCCATTGATGCCATTGATTCGCTCAATGCCAAAACGATATTAATTGAAGCGTTTATGCAAAAAAAAATTCCGTTTGTATCGGCCATGGGGGCCGCTTTAAAAACCGATATGACACGCGTGCGATTAAGTGCCATGAAAAAAACAATCGAGTGCCCGTTGGCGGCATTTGTTCGGAAACGATTACGGCGGCGCGGTGTTGATTTATCATTCCCCGTTGTTTGGTCAGATGAGTGCGTTTCCGATAAAAAGCATTTGGCTCCGATTGAAGAAACGGGTTTTGCCGAACGACGCGCCATGGGATCCGTTATGACAATAACGGGAGTGTTCGGGTTAATGTGTGCACATGAAGCCCTCTTGTTTTTAACGCACAATGAAAAGAGTTTCTATGATGGACGTTTTTGAAATTGAAGAACCGAATGATGTGATAATGACGGAAGGAAAATGTGAGCAAGTTGTTGAAATGTTTCCGTTTTTATCTGAACTCAATCCCGAACAACGGCAAGCGGTGGAACATACAGAGGGACCCTTGTTGGTTTTATCGGGTGCCGGTACGGGAAAAACACGCGTTTTAACAACTCGAACGGCTTATATTATTGAAAAACATTTGGCAAAGCCTTATCAAATTTTAGCCGTAACATTTACCAATAAAGCCGCTAATGAAATGAAATTGCGGTTGGAAAAAATGATCGGTTCGGCAGCTTTTTCCGTTTGGTTGGGCACTTTTCATGCCATCGGCGTTAAAATTTTGCGCAAATATGCCGAAAAATTAAATTTAACCTCCGATTTTACCGTATTGAGTGCCGATGATCAGGAGCGGTTAATCAAAAATATATTAACGGAAAGAGGCATTGATGTTAAAAAATATGATCCCGCAACGGTTCTTGAAATCATTCAACGATGGAAAGATCGGGGTTTGTTGCCGCAAGAAGTTGATTTCAGAGAAAAGAAGTCACAAATCAGCGGATTGGCTTTTGACAGTTATCAAACATATCAAAATCGATTGCATATGTTAAATGCCGTTGATTTCGGCGATTTGTTGCTGTTACCCATTGTGCTTTTTCGGGAAAATCCCGATGTTTTGGAAGAATATCAGACGAAATTTCGCTATATTTTGGTTGATGAATATCAAGATACCAATGTAGCCCAATATTTATTACTGCGTTTGTTGGCGCAAAAGTGGCATAATATTTGTTGTGTGGGTGATGATGATCAATCCATTTATTCGTGGCGCGGCGCCGAAGTCGGTAATATTTTGAGTTTCAAAAAATTTTATCCGGATGCCGATATTATTCGTTTGGAAAGAAATTATCGCTCGACGGCACATATTTTGGGTGCGGCATCAGGTTTAATCAGTCATAACGAATCGCGTTTGGGCAAAACATTAAAACCGGCCGATGATAATGCCGATGTCGGTCAAAAAGTAACGGTTAAAGGCTTTTGGAATGATATGCAGGAGGCCGATTGGGTTTCCGATCAAATAGAATTTGCGCAAAAACGCGGTGTGTTACTCTCGCAAATGGCCATTTTGGTACGAGCAACGTTTCAAACGCGCTTGTTTGAAGATACTTTAAGAAAAAAGGGTATTCCTTATAAAATTATCGGCGGTTTTAAGTTTTATGAACGGGAGGAAATTAAAGATGCTGTTGCCTATTTGCGCTTGATTTTAAATTCAAATGACGATTTGGCATTTTTACGGGTTGTCAATAAACCGAAAAGAGGCGTTGGTGCAAAAGCATTGGAAGCTGTAACGGAAACGGCGCGGGAAAAGAAAGTCAGTTTGTTTGATGCGGTGGCATGGGCTCCGTTAAAAGGAACGGTGCGGCAATCATTGGACAGTTTTATTTATTTGATCAAACGGGCGCAGGAAAAGGCGCAGACGGCAACATTACCTGAAACGGCGCGGTTTGTTTTGGAAGAAAGCGGCTATATGCAATTATGGCAACAGGAAAAATCGCCGGAAGCCGACGGACGGATTGAAAACATAGAAGAATTATATAATGTATTGCATGATTATGACACCATTCGCGATTTTGTCGAATACGCCTCATTGGTTTCGGATACCGATGAAACGGGTAATGAAGATCAGTTGATTGTGATGACGCTGCATGCCTCGAAAGGATTAGAGTTTCAAAATGTTTATTTAACGGGATGGGAAGAAGAATTGTTTCCGCATAAAAAGGCACTTGATGAATCCGGCACGGACGGATTGGAAGAAGAACGGCGATTGGCTTATGTGGGCTTAACGCGTGCCCGAAAATTTGCCGCCGTCACTTATGCCAATAACCGCAGAATGTACGGACATTGGGTAAATGCGCTGCCCAGTCGGTTTATCGAAGAATTGCCGCCCGAGCATATTACTATGACGGGAACGGGGTCGCGTGCATTTCTGCCGGCCGATCGGCAAAATTATTTTGATCGACGCGCGCGGGATTTTGATTCCGATGCCGATGACGGCAGTGTTTTTGATAAAGGACAGTGGAAACGTGAAACATTTCAAAAAGCGGCATATGATTTTTATGATCGTTCGCCGGTGAAAGTTTATCAAACAAAAGAAACGGGTTCGCGGTTGGGAAAACGGGTACGCCATGAAATATTCGGAACAGGAACGGTTATTCGTGCCGAGGGGGAACGGTTGGATGTGCGTTTTGATTCGGGTGAAATCAAAAAAATAATGGCACGTTTTTTAGAAGAAATATAAAAAAACACATAAAGGCGTTTTTAAGAACGCGAGAAAACGAAAATATTTAAATTGGAAGAAATTTTAATTGTATTTTCAGAAAAAAAATGCTATGTTAAAATGTGTTTTATCATATTCAGCGGGAGAAAACAATGTCTCTTTCAGAAAACATTTCAGTTAAATTGCTCAATAAAATGGGTCCGTTCAAATTATTTATATGTTTATGTATATTGATTCTTTTCATTTTTTTCTTATTGATGCCTAATTTTTCCGAATATCAAAATATGACGCAAGAAACCATGAATCGAATCAAAACAGTAGATGCCCAAGCCGGAGACAGATAATGACGGACACGCTTTTTTCAAAGCTGAACGGACAACCTTTGGCAGATAAATTGCGTCCGCACCATTTAAGTGAAGTTGTGGGACAAAATCATTTGTTAGCCGATAAAGCGCCGTTAATGCGTATGATTAAAGCCAAAAAACTCACGTCATTTATTCTTTGGGGACCGCCGGGGTGCGGGAAAACAACTGTTGCGCGCATATTGGCGCAGGAAACAAATATGCATTTTGAATCGTTATCGGCTGTTTTTTCGGGTGTGGCCGATTTAAGAAAAGTTTTCGAGGCGGCCGCGCACCGTCGCAAATTTGGACAAGAAACATTATTGTTTGTTGATGAAATTCATCGATTTAATCGGGCGCAGCAAGATGCGTTTTTACCCTATGTGGAGGACGGGACAATTATTTTGGTCGGCGCAACAACGGAAAATCCTTCTTTTGAACTGAACGGTGCTTTATTGTCGCGATGCAAAGTGTTTGTAATGAATCGGTTAGATGATGAGGCACTCAATCAATTGATCGGACGGGCGGAAGAGGTTTTTGCCCGGCAGTTGCCTTTGGATGAGGTCGGACGAGCCTATTTAAAAAATTTGGCAGACGGCGACGGTCGCTATTTTTTGAATTTGGTTGAAACGGTTTTTACATATGCCGAGCCGAATGAAATATTGGATAAAGAGACGTTGGAACTGTTATTGCAAAAGCGATTGCCGAATTATGATAAATCGGGTGACGGACATTATAATTTAATTTCCGCTTTGCATAAATCATTAAGAGGTTCCGATCCCGATGCGGCATTATATTGGTGTGCCCGTATGGTGGTTGCGGGTGAAGATATGAAATATATTTTGCGGCGATTAACGCGCTTTGCCGCGGAAGATGTCGGATTAGCCGATCCGTTGGCATTGTTGCAGGCGCGTGCCGCATGGGAAGCTTATGAACGATTAGGATCGCCCGAGGGCGATTTGGCAGTGGCGCAATTGGTTGTTTATTTGGCAACGGCGCCGAAATCCATCGGTGTTTATCGGGCTTGGAACAAGGTTGTAAAACGCGCCGTTCAAACCGGCACGCTTATGCCGCCCATGCATATTTTAAATGCACCGACAAAGTTAATGGAAAATTTGGGATACAGTCAGGGTTATCAATATGATCCCGAAACCAAAGACGGTTTTTCGGGACAAAATTATTTCCCTGACGGTATGGCGCGGGAAACCTATTATGAGCCGTTCGAGCGCGGGTTTGAGCGAGATATTAAAAAGCGTCTTGATTATTGGAATGAGCTGCGAAAAAAGAAACAAACAAAAAAGTGATTGCATTTGCTTTAAAAAAAGGATATATTAAAAAACAGGTTAAAATAAGGGGAAAAAATGACAGGTGTGCAAACAGTTACCGTTTCAAAAGAAGAAGCCGATATCCGGCTGGACAGGTGGTTTGCGCGTCATTATCCCGCGTTAAAAAACGGTATGTTGCAACGCTTGATTCGCGGTAAAAACATTCGGGTGAATCATTTAAAAACATCGGCGGATTATCGGTTAAAAGAAAATGATGAAATTCGGGTGCCGCCCATGGATATTGATTGCAAAAAAAATGAACCGATGCGTTTGTCGAAAGCTGATGAGGCTTTTATGAAAAGTCTGGTTATTTATAAAGATAACGATATTATTGCACTGAATAAACCGGCAGGATTGGCAGTGCAGGGCGGGTCTAAAACAACGCGCCATCTTGACGGCCTTTTAGATGCTTTGCGGTTTGAGAAAAATGAAAAGCCGCACTTGGTTCATCGCTTGGATAAAGAAACTTCGGGTGTGTTGCTTTTGGGGCGAACGGCAGCGGCAGCGGCAAAATTAAGTGAGCTGTTTAAGTCGCGGAAGGCGCAAAAAATTTATTGGGCGGTTGTTAAAGGAAAACCGAAACTGTTATCGGGAAAAATTGATGCGCCGCTCATTAAAGCCGGAAATAAGCAAGGAACGGAGCAGGTTAAAATTGATTTTGAAAACGGTCGTCCCGCTCAAACGCTTTATCGTGTTGTCGATTCGCTTGCCAAAAAAGCTTCTTGGCTGGAAATGTTCCCTTTGACGGGACGAACACATCAATTGCGTGTGCATTGTGCCTCTGCGTTAAATACACCGATTATCGGTGATACAAAGTATGGCACGTCGGATAAATCGACTTTGGGATTAAAAAATGAATCTCTTATGCATTTGCATGCGCGGGCTGTTTGTTTAACGCTTCCGAATAAAGAAAGTTTGTTTTTAACGGCTGATTTACCGGCGCATATCATAGAAACATTTCATTTTTTAGGCTTTAACGAAAAGGATTGTTCCGATTCGTTTAATTATTTTAAAAAGGATGGTTGCTGATGAAACTTATATTAAAACTTTTTTCAATTTTATTGGTTGTGGTTCTTATCGGAGTTGGCATTTTTCTCTGGACATTTGATATTAATCAATATCGGAATACGATTGCCAATGAATTGAGTGCGATTATTCATCGTCCCGTTTCCATTGAAGCCATTGAAATGAAAGCTTCTTTTGTGCCGACGGTTCGATTAAAGAATTTGGTTATCGGCAATCCCGAAGGATTTAAAGGCAGTAATCCGTTTTTAACGGCAGATTCGGTTGAGGGAACAATTGCTTTGGCTCCGTTATTAGAAAAACGGGTGCAGATTTATGATATTAAAATCGGAAAAGTCGATGTGAATGCGGTTGATACGCCTCAAATGAATAATTTGGATTTTTCGGCTGTTGCGATGGGAAAAAATGAGCAAAATTCGGTTTCTTCACAGCAAACGGAAACAGGTTCTTATTTAAATAATTTAAATATTGATGATATCAGTGCTTTGCGCATTAGTGTTTCTTATCAAAATAAGGTGAAGAAATATCAGTTTGTTGTTAATGATTTAAGTGTTCAACAACTCCGAATGATTAAATTTGTGTTGGATTATGATAATCAAATCATTCATTTTTCGGGTAATGCCGATATTATGAAATTGATTGCCCGTCAGGATAACTTTGTGTTTAACAGTGAAATTGAAGTGTGGGGATTAACCGGTAAATTATCCGGCAGTATCGGGGATATGCATCAATTTAAAAATATGTTGTTGAATATTGATATGTATTCCGATCAATTTTCAAACGTTTTGCAACAAGCAAAAGTGCCTGTTACATTGCCGGTTTCGTCATTTACTTTATCTGCCATTTTAAAGGGCGATTTAAGCCAATTGGTCATTGAAAATTTTAAAATGAGCATGGATAATGCGGTTGAAGCAACTTTAAAAGGCAATATTTCCGATGTTTTAAATAAGTTAAGCGGTACCATAGAAGGAGAGGCAACGCTTTCGAAATCACTTTTAACGGATATGTACGGCTTAAAGCCGATGAGTGTTGCGGTTAAAGGGTCTGTTTCGGCAGAAGCATTGAATATTGAAAAGTTTTCCGTTAATGCCAATCGTTCCGATGCCGATATTGTGATGAGCTTTTTGAAAAAAGGGAATAAATACATTGTAAACGGAACGGTTGATTCGAATTACTTGGATAAAAACGATTTTATTATGAGTGAAGAAGCTACCGTTGATACTCCCGTGCCAATGCTGGCGGAGGGCAATAATGCGCAAAAGAAGCCTGAAAAAGACATATTGTCGCAATTAAGCGGCCAGATTAACTGGAATTTAAAAAATATTAAATTATTAGATTCTTCCGATGATTATTACGGCTTTTTCGGACGAACGAGTTTTGATAACGGTACGCTTTCTGTTTCACCCTTGCAGATACGCACCATTGCCGGATTATTTAACGGCACGATTAAAATGGAAAATATTTCATCTTTATCGCCAACAACTCAATTAACCGTATCGGCAGAAAATATTAATTTGGATAAATTTAAAGCGTTTGCCGATATTGTAACCGGTTCAACAGCGAATTTATCGGCACGTTTAAGCACGAAGGGATTAACGCAAAAAGACATATTATCCAATTTAAACGGAACGGCAGAAGTTGAAATTACCGAGGGACGGGTTGTGAATAAGTGGTTCAATGCATTACCTGAAACGGTCGGCTTACTGCAAAAAAACAAATCATTTTCTTATTCAAAAACAGATATGGAAAGTTTGTTAAATTGTGCCGTTGTGAATGTAACAGCCAAAAACGGCGTTTTGTCAATGGATAAAAGTGTTGCGGTTGAAACATCAACTTTAAACTTGTTATTAACCGGCTCTGTTAATTTACCGGCGCAAAAAATGTCAATTTCCATTTTGCCGCAATTACCCACCGTTAAAGATTCGGCAGTGCTTTCTTTGGCTCAGGTTATTCGGTTAGAAGGAACATTCGGAGCGCCGTCCGTTCGGGTTGACAGCGGTGATGTGTTAAAAGAAGCGGCGAAATTCGGTTTTGATAAATTGCTCAATAAGGCCGGACTGAAATCACAAGATGAACAAACAACAAATACCGGCTCTTTGTGTGAAACGGCTTTGGGGCATAAACTGAAAGGAAAAGTCAATACGAATGTGCAAACGCAAGCGCCGGCAGTTACCGCCGCCGAATCGTCTGTGCAGCCGGCAAAAGCAGTCAAGAAAAAGCTTTCGCCACAGGAAGAATTGAAAAATCAATTGATTAAATCAATCAGTTCCGTTATTAAATAAAAGGGTTTCGTAATGGAGATAACAGCCCATTTTTATGTATTCGGACGTGTGCAAGGTGTCGGGTTTCGGGCTTGGACACGCAGGCAGGCAAAATTGTTATGTTTGAGTGGTTGGGTTCGTAATCGGCAAAACGGTTGTGTGGAAGTTTATGCCAAGGGAGAAAAAGAATCGGTTGAAAATTTGCAGCGCTTGTGTTTATCGGGTCCGCCATGGAGTCACCCCGAACGGTTGGAAGCCGTTAGTATACCGAATGCCTTTTTGCCTGTTGTGGAAAACGGCGTTTTTTCGCAAGAAGCAACGGTATAAAAAATATTTCGCCGACATGTGAAAATAAGCCCGCCTTTTAAAAAGGCGGGTGGATGTGCTAACTACGATCAGTAAGATATATAGCCCGGTTATTCGGGCAGAACCTTTATTCGCCGGCATCCACCCAAAAGAGCAGATACCCATGCGTATTCATTATCCCGCAATAATGTTGTGACACATTTTGCGAAAAACAAGAACCCTTACTGATCGGGTTTAGCATACCCACGTTACGACGGGCATTCGTAACGATTTTATTATATTTTAATTAAATGAAAAACGCAAGGACTTTCTTTGTTCTTGAATGATTAAGATATAAACAGATATTTGACGAAAGAAAGTTAAAAATATTCGAATAAATTTTGTTTATTCAGGCAAAGGATTACATATTTATCGATTAGACCCGGTTAAAGCCTCCATAATGCGCTTATCAAGCGGTTTGGGCACTTTTTTAACTTCTTGCCATTTCCAATTCGTTTTTTCGTTTTTAATGCGTGTCAGCGTAGCAGTCTTTAAATTTTTGATAATATAATAGTATGTATTTGGTGTTTCTCCCAAGTTAATCTTACCGTCAAAATTTAAAACATCTATACAATACCTGCTGTCGGTATATATTGAATAGACGGGTAAATGTAACAAGGAATATTTCATCAGTTTTTCGGAAAGATGGAAGGCTTTATTGGTTTCTATTTCGGCAATTTTATTCATGCCTTTCAAATCAAATGTGCGATAATCAAGTTCCATATTGTTTTGAGACGGATCACTCATTAAGGTAAACAGTCTTTCTGCTGTTCCTGTGTGATTGCTGTCGGTTATTGTACTCAAACAATGCTTCAGAGCCTTGTCTAAAAGCGCTTTTTCTCTTTTAACGGTTTGCAATTCTTGATCGGATATGGGATTTAATATTTTATCTTTGTGAAAATGATAATTAATCATGAGTGAATCAGCAATATCATTTGCTTTTTCAATCACTTCAAACGGATTTTTGGCCGGATAATCCAGTTTCATTATGCCATAGAGCGTTTTTGTATCTAAATCATTATAGCCGTTATCAATTAATGTCAGCTCTTTTCTGTCCAAAGTGAAGAATTGAAGAAAATTACCGCTGATATTCACTTCATATAAACTGGTATTTGCTTTGCCGGCCGGTTTTGTTTTTAAGGGCACATTTGCAAATTTTTTAAAGAAAGCTTCACGTAATTTTGTGTCGTTTCGCCAGCGATCACTATATAATCGATATGTATCTGACAATATTTCTTTCAGTTCTGCTCGTGAAAAGGTTGCTTCTCCGCCTTTTTTTTTCAATGCTTGTAACAAAGCGTGTATAAACGGCATATTGTTTTTATCACGCGTTGAAGTGTTTTCATCTAAAATTCCTTGGGAATATAAAAAGTAATCTTCCAACAAATTACTGCTGATCCATTGCCCGTTGAGAGAAATTAAATCAGGCAAACCTTTGTCCGCGCGCGCTTTGGCATAATAAAGGGCACCTTCTTCATTATGAGAGGTATAGAAACCCTTGCCGAAATCACCGCCTCCAAAGCGCGGATGAGCTAAATTATCATAAGGAGAAACATGGTAGACTTTTTTATTGGTAATAAACATTTTTTCTCTCCATTTTTTGAATTGATTTTCTTCTAATAACAATATACACGATTTTTTAACCGAAAGCAAGGATTCTTTATTCAGAAAAATTTTGTAAAATAAGGTAAATATAAATTATTCTCTTGATATGAAGTTTTTTCGTTAAAAATGTTTGATTGCAAATTTTATTTGTATTTATTTTGATATGAATTGCACAAATAAAACGTACGATTTTTGCAACACTTTTTTTTGATTTTTTCAAAAAAAATTTATTTTAA
Source organism: uncultured Alphaproteobacteria bacterium (assembly GCA_947627155.1). GTDB lineage: Bacteria > Pseudomonadota > Alphaproteobacteria > CAAHEQ01 > UBA3637 > RGIG4140. The sequence goes on from CANQUX010000001.1 coordinate 28,834, forward strand.
GCAGAAATAATTGATTTTTCGCCTGTTTTTAAATGATGAATTTTAGCCTTTTAAGGGCAAAATTTGTCCCCGAATCCGCGTTGCATTAAAGGTACGTTTAATTTATGCTAATAAATGAGAGAAAAAATCTCTCTCAAATAAAAAATAAGGTTTTAATGCCTTAAAAATAAACGTTTTTTGGCTCGGGGAGCTTAAAAAACAACATAAATGAAAGGATAAAAAATGAAAACAACAAACGAATCCGGTCGGTCAATGGTTGAAATGCTCGGCGTTTTGGCTATTATCGGCGTTTTATCAATCGGCGGTATTGCCGGTTATTCCATGGCAATGAATCGTTATCGTGCCAATGAAGCTTTGGATATAGCAAATAAATATGCCGTTATTGTATTTGCAGGTAAGCAAACGGCGTTAGCCACGGGAGGTACTTACACGGTTCCTTCATTATATGATGCCGGCTTAACGACAGATGCGGCAAAATCTACAACAACACCCGGCGGTGCATCTATTGCGAAGCCTACTGTTAGTGATACTGCAACGGAGATTTCTTTAACAATTACTTTCCCGTCAGATGGTGTGTGCAAAGCAGCTGCCAGCATTTTGGGAACAACCGGATGCGATACTGGTAATGCACTGACACATACATTCAAACAAAGCTAACGGGTTATTTGCTTAAAAAGCGCTGCTTTTTAAGGCAAAGAACGGCGGGCAGGGCGGTTTTTCTTGAGTTTCCGCTTTGCCCGTTGTTTTTTGTTAAGCTGGAATGAATTTTCATAAAAAACAATAAAATTAAAAGATTATGAAATTTAATCATTCCTTCTTAAAAATAAACAAAAATGTTCTTAATGTGCGTCTTTCCAGTTGTTGTTAATACCCACATCAACCACCAAGGGCACCGAAAGTTGAACCACCGATTCCATTGTTTCCTTAATTATTTTTGCCGCTGCTTCGGCTTGATCGGCTTTCACTTCAAACACCAGTTCATCATGCACCTGCAACAATAAATGAATATCCGTATTTAAAGATAACAGTTTTTCATAGACCGCATTCATGGCCATTTTAATAATATCGGCAGCTCCGCCTTGAATGGGGGCATTAATAGCCGCACGCGCCGCAAAACTTTTCATTTTCGGATCGTTCATTTGCATAATATAACACCGACGCTTGAACAATGTTTCCACATAACCGTGCTGTTGCGCAAAAAGCGTGGTTTGTTTCATATAATCTTGTATTTCCGGATAATGCGCAAAATAGGCTTCAATGTATTTTTTGGCATCCTTGCGCGATATTTTCAGTTGTTCGGCAAGCCCGAACGCGGATATGCCGTATATAATGCCGAAATTAACGGCTTTGGCGCGCCGACGTAAATCAAAATCAACCGATTCCGGCGCTACGTTAAAAATTTGCGCGGCCGTTCGGCGATGAATATCCTCATTTTTTTGAAACGATTCAATCAGTTGCTTCACATTGGCCACATGCGCCATTAAACGCAGTTCAATTTGCGAATAATCCGCCGAAATAATTTTATATCCGTTTTTGGCAATAAATGTTTGCCGAATTTCTTTTCCGGCATTTGTTCGAACGGGAATGTTTTGCAAATTCGGATCAACCGATGACAATCGCCCCGTATTCGTTGCCGTTTGCAAAAATGTGGTGTGCACGCGTTTGTTTTGATCGGCCAATGTTGTTAACGCCTCGATATAAGTTGATTTCAGTTTGCCGTAAAGCCGATATTCCAATATCTGCTCGGCAATTTCCACGCCGTTTTGCGCTAAATCGGTTAATGTTTTGACATCGGTTGAAAAACCGCCCGAATGATTTTTTTTGCCGCCTGTCAGTCCCAGTTTTTCAAATAAAATATATCCTATCTGCGCCGGTGAGTTAATATTAAACGATTCGCCGGCCAATTCATAAATAATATTCATTAAACGATTGATTTCTTTTGTAAAATCATCATTCAAACGCTTTAACCGTTCTTGATCGATTAAAATGCCTTCGCGCTCCATGGAAAACAAAACGCGTGTTAACGGAAAATCAATTTGCCGATAAATTTTGGCGGCAGTTTCGTTCAGTTGTCGGTTGAGAAACACAAATAATTGCCGAATTTGCCACGCTTCTGCCATGCAAACGGGCGCTTTTTGTTCCACAGAGATACTTTCAAACGGCGTTTTGTTTTTGGCACTTCCCGTTAAATCGGAAACACTTTTTGAAGGTTTTTGAAAATAATACGCATACATTTCATGCAAATTTTGCGCCAGTTTTGTGCCGTCCAGCACATAGGAAATCAGGGCAACATCTTCAAAAGCGCTTAAAGAAAGATTTTGCGGCAAATATTTTTCAATCAAATGCAGCTGATTTTTAAGATTAACGGTGATGAGCCGGGCGGCAGGCGCATTAAAACGCTGTAACAACGTTTGAACAAAGTCGGCCTCATCAACGTCCTCCGGCGCGGCTTGAAAAGAAAATAAATCAGCCGTTTGTGCTTGATTTTCTTTGAGAACGGGAACATAATATGCCGTTTTATCATCAAAAACAAACGATGCGCCCGCTAATGTGACGTTGTCAGAAGCAGGATATAACTGAAAAGCGCACGCGGAAGAGGTGTGTTCCGCCCAAATTTTTTGAAAAGCATTGAATGAGCGAATAATCACACAGTTTGTCGGTTTTTGTGATAAAATATCAGTAAAATCAGTTTGTTGAGGCGATTTTAAGCTTAAATCGAGCGGCAATTCTTTTGGCATTTCTTCTGCTTCTGGCGCGGCAGAGGCGGGCAGGGGAGTTGTTTTTCGAAAACGATTTTCAAACTTAACAATCAGGCTTTTAAAATTATTTTCCAGTAAAAACGATTTTAACACTGCCGGATTAATCTCACGCGCCGCAAACGGTGATAAATCGGAATCAACGGGGGCATGAGCATTTAATTGAACCAGCTTTTGAGAAATAAAAATTTGTTCTTTATCGCGAATTAAACCCAACCGTCTTTTCTCGGGCGTAACTTCTTCAATATGATTGAAAATATTTTCAAGCGAGCCGAATTTGTTAATCAACTCTGCCGCCGTTTTGGGGCCGATTCCCGCCGCACCCGGCACATTATCGGTGGTATCGCCCATGAGTGCTTGCACATCAACCACTTTATCGGGTAACACGCCGAATTTTGCCGTTACATCAGCAGGCGTTAACGTTTTCTTTTTCATGGGATCATAAACGGTAACATTTTCACGCATCAGTTGCATTAAATCTTTATCGGCCGTAATAACGCGCGCTTGAAACCCTTGCTCCACGGCAAGACGGGCATAGGTGGCAATTAAATCGTCCGCCTCATAACCGGACATTTCAACGCAGGAAATATTTAATGCTCCGCAGGCTTGTCGAATCAACGGAAATTGCGGAATCAGATCGGGCGGCGTTTCCCGACGGGTGGCTTTATAAGGCGGATAAATATCGTTGCGAAAATTATGACGCGCGGCATCAAACACCACCACAATATGCGAACAACGGTTTTGATCAAGAATTTGTCCCATCATGTTTATAAAACCGTAAACGGCATTGGTGGGGGTTCCGTCAAGCCTGTTCATCGGGGGAAGGGCATAAAAAGCGCGGAAAATATAACCGGAGCCGTCAATTAAACAGATGGTTTTCTGCGTCATATGCCTTATTTCCTTTTATTGGAGCCTTTTAAAAGTTTTTCCTTAATGGATTTTACCCCTTTGGAAAGGAGATTTTGAGAAACGGATGGTTCTTTTGATTGCATTTTTTCTTTTTTTTCGGCCTTTGTTTTGGTTGAGGCTTTGGCAGGGGCGGCCTTTTTAGCGGGTTCTGTTTTGGTGCTTGCTTTCACCGGTTTATCGGCTGCCTTTTTTTCGGCTTTTGCTTTATCCGGCGTTTTGGCAGTGACAGCCTTTTTAGCAGGCTCGGTTTTGGCGTTTGCCTTCACCGGTTTATCGGCTGCCTTTTTTTCGGCTTTTTTTTCTGGCTTTGCCGGCGCTTTGGCGGGAGCTTTGGAAGCAGAGGTCTTTTGAGCCGGTTCGGCTTTGGCGCTTGCCTTCATCGGTTTATCGGCTGCCTTTTTTTCGGGCTTTGCAGGAACGCTTGCTTCGGGTTTTGAAGTCTCTTTGCCCGCATCGGGATTTGATGATTTAATGTCTGCATTTTTTTTATTCGATGAGGGAACATTTGCTTCTTCGGGTAAAACAGTTGTCAGTTTGTTTTCTTTTTTGTTACGTGCCGATTCCATGGCCAATTCCTTTAAGGACGTATAAGCAATTTTACAATGTTCCGGACAATAAGGTTTCCCTGTTTGCGCATCTTTCCCGCAAAAGTGAAAGTTATCGGTACCGGGTTCGCCGTAGGGCCAACGACATGAATTAATTTTTAAATCCAACAAACTTGTTTTTTCTTTTTGATGTGATTTCGGCGTGTTTTTGGAGGGTGTCGGCACAATTGTTTTGGGAACGCGAATGGGGGAGGGACGTGCGTCTAACCCCAAACGATGCACTTTTCCGACAACCGCATTTTTTGAAATACCCAGCTCACGGGCAATTTCAACCGTGCTTTTTCCTTTATTCCATAATTTTGTCAGTTGTTTGATTTTATCTGATGTCCAAGCCATATTTAACTCCTTATTGTTAATTGATAATTTCAATCGGTAATCCGACTCTTAACAAATTTTTGTTCGTAAAAGCATTTTTCAGTGCCGGCGCATATTTTTCCGCAAATAAAGCATCGGCCGCTTTTGCATGATAAAATTCCGTTAACATTTGAATCGGCAAGAATTTTTCGTTTTCCTTAATCGGATATTGTTTTCGAAAACCGGAAATCACAATGGCCTCCGATAAACTCATTTGCGAAACGCGATATCCTTTGAGTAACCGATCGGCCGTTTCAATAAATTCTTCCCGATTTTTCCAGCCTTTTGCAGTTAAAAAAGCATCGAGTTTTGCACCGTTTCCGGTATCGTCAATATGTTTAATCCACTCGCGAAACGGCCAAGACATTACAAATGCCAAATTATCGCCCAAATAATCACGCAACCGACTGCCAAGTTGCTCTTCGGCACCGTCAATAAACGCCGGAATATCATTCAGCGTTTGAATGGTTTGCGTGACATCCGTTTCGGTTAAATCCGTTTGCGTCAAAGACTTTGGCAGTGTTTTCGGAATTTGATAAATCTCCTCCAACGATTTCGCTTTATAATCCGGGTCAGGCGCTTTGGGTTCATCGGGCAACAGCGGAATATCGTTCAATGAAACAATTGATTTATAAAATGCCTGTTGTTCGCGCAGCGAAAGCCATTTTTCCGGATCCAATATCGGATACATGGAGGCGGGCAGTGCATCTAAATATTTTTCGGCGAATTTGGCCAGTTTCGGTGCAATTACCGTCGGCTTTTTTCCTTTCCAAATAATAATTTCAGGATGTGACGTGATTTTATGCGGTAAAATACGAAACTCATGCAACATGGGGAAATAATATTGCCGTTTGTCTTCCGGAATGGCCAATAATCTGTCAAGCATATAATCAACCGACATAAAATAATCTTTATGTTCGTCAAATATGTCTTGCACTTGACGCGCATTAAGCTCATTTGCCACAAACTCGGCGGAAATTTCGGGCGGCAAAGTTGATTTAGCCTTCACCTCATTGAAAGGAATGATTAAAAGTGCCAAAGAAATATAAAGAAACTGTCGCATTCTCATTTACTCGTTATCGGTTATTTGAACGGTATATTTTAACGTAACTTCACCGTTTGCCGGCACATCGATTTTCCAGAAAATACGATTGGCCGTTTCTTTGGTGTAATCATGGTCGGATTTCGTAATTTTCCATGTGCCGTATAAGTTTTTATAAACGGTGGCGGTTTTTAATTCGTTTGAGCCGTTTTTAAGCGTGACTTCATATTCGGACAAAGAAGCGTTTTTGCCCAGTTTTTCATATTGCGTGCGTTTTGCATTGGCAAACACATCAAACGAATCGCTCATTCTTAACCGCACATGTGCCTGATTGGGTGTGTGTCCGAGCTGTGCTTCGCCGACAAAAATCGATTCGCCGTTTTTCATTTCTTTATAAAAACGAATGGTGCCTTTGGGCAACGCTTCGCCGAGTTTGTTTTCTTTGGTGTTGTCAAAGGTGTAATAAATAACGGCTTTTCTGTTTTCAATCGGGTGCGTGGCGGGGTTTAAAGTGTTATCAAACACATATTCTTTGTGAAGCGGAACCTGATTTTTGCTCAATAACGCCACTTGCTTTGTTTGTTTGGGTGAAATGGTTGTTTTAAAGGGCAGGGAATAAACATAAAAATCAGCTACGTTTTCAACTTCCGGCATGGCACCTTCAGCAGCATAAAGAGTGGCATCCATAGTCATTGACGCTTTGTTCTGATACATGCGCGGTGCAACAACATGACGAACAACGGAAACGTCACCCGAAACCAAACGCACATCAGCCTCTTTGAAAACGGACGATGATTGATTGGTTAACGTGATAAATCCGTTTAAATCCATATCGGTTTCTTTTTCGTTTAAATTCGCCACATAATTGGCTTCCCAAGACAGACCGTTTGTCAGATAGTTTAAGCTTAACGGTTGACTGCCTGCGTTTTGCGAGTGTAAAGAAAGCCGTAACGACGGACGGGGAATAAGACCGTCGGGCATTTTGCTTAATATAATGTTTCCCTTCGGATTGGGAACAATTTGTCCGTTTATTTCCAAAACGGAATCATTGTTGTTGGAGTCATAAGCCAACAATTTGCCCTCCGTTTGCGTTTTTTCTCCCGTTTCGGGATTTTCGGTTTGCAAAATCACCGCTTGCCCGATTGATTTTTTCAAAAGAGAAGCGGGGCTGATAATATCATAATCAAAATTTTGTTCCAATGTTTGAATGCCGTTTCCGCTTAACAAGGCGCTTTCGGGAATAATTTGCGTGGCAATTTCTTCAAATGAAATTTGATTGAGCCCCGCCTTCAAGTCACCGGTGCGCACATCGTTGACAAGAGCAATATCACCGTTATAAATGGCAATACTTAAACTTTTTTGCTGACTGACGGGAATGACGTTTGTGGCAGCAAATAAGGGTGTTGAAATCAGAGCGCAAACAGCGGTTGTTAATAAAAAGTGTTTCATTTGAGTTCTCCTTTTTGATTGTAAGCATCGGGACAAGCGTTTTTAAAATGCGCTTGCCATTTTTGTTGAAAACGAAGGGCGACGGCATAAGGATAATTTTTAAGGTATAAAGCCGAAGCAGCCTGATTTTTCAAACCGTAAAACAGATTTGAATCTAAAAGTTGATTTTGAAAACATCTCGTTTCTTTAAGCATTTTTTTTCGACCGGCATAATGAAAGAAAAGAATAATCATGACCCCCGTCAAAACCAAGATAAGCGCATAATGAAAAAATGTCAAATAAATATTTTGTTTTTGCGCAAAATAAATCACGCCCGCAATTAAACAGAAGGCCGTCAGCCAATATTGAACGGAAAGGCGAAAATAACGACATAAGGAATAAATGAGAGGCAGAAGCCCCATTAAGCGCAAACGGCGACATTCGAGCGGCATTTTTTGCCGATGTGTTTGATAAAATGTTTTCAGCTGTGTTAAAGTTGTTTTATCGGGAAAAACACGTTGCAGGCGATGAAGCGTTAACGGCGCAAAGCGGTATATATAATGTCGCGTGTTTTTTTCGGGTTTTTCAAAATGCAGAAAAAGCGTGTTACAGCCTAAATAAATTAATACAAACAATAAGGCAATTAAAACGGTTGCCTGTTCAGGGTTTTTATCCGCCCACTCGGAGAGGGTTTGCGTTTGAAAAAATGAGGGATTGAACGAAACGAATAACGCCGCGTTGGCAAAAGCCGGCAAGGGATTATTCAACACAAAAGCCGTATTCCCTTTTTTGTCGGAATAAGTTTTGGCGGCATTTAAAACGGAAACATAATTGGTGCCGAACAGCATTTCTTTTTCCCAAACGGTTGTTTTGTTTAAAAACTCAATATGTGCCGATAATCGGGCAATCGGCATGCCCCATCGAACACCTGTTAAATTATAATGAATAAAGCCTTTATCCGGTTGAACGGTAATACCGTCTTTTAACACATATTTCAAAGAAATGTTATGAAATCCCGCCGGTAAAAAAGAATCGCTCGCGATTGTAATTTCGTTTTCCGCCGGCGTGATTGTCGGCGTGAAGGGTTTGCCGTCCAATGTTGCTTTTAAAAGTTGAAAATCGGCATTTTCGGCGGATTTGGTCAATAAAATCGTGCGTTGAAACGTTTTATTTTCGGTCTCAATAAATGAAATATCTTCATCAATCAGTAAGGAATCGGGAGATAAAACTTGAATTTGAATAATAAAATCAGTGGCATGCGGTACATAAATGTCTTTTTCTTCCGTACCGAACGGTGTTTTATAGGCTATTTCTTTTAAAACGGGCGTATTTGTGATCGGTCGGGTATCCATGCGAACGGTGCCGTTGGGCAGTAATTCCGATTTTGTAATTTGCGTTGTGCCGAACAAGCGCTTTTTTTCTTCATCCATCCAGCCGGAAGGTGCTTCCGTTCCCGATGCGCCGACTGTTGGTCCGATATAAACAAAAGGTGTTCCGTTATAGGTGGCACTGGTTGCAGCGGTACGTCGGGCAATGTTTAATAAATTCCCGTCATCAACTCCTTTTTGGGCAAAAACAGATTCGGAAAAGCAAAAAACGAGTAAAATCAAGAAAAATAATCGCTTCATTTCTTGTCCTTTCGTTTTATCGACGTTTGTGCAGAATCAGAGGGATTTAATTGTTTTTTTTCGTCGGCCGGACACACGTTATAAAGAGAACATTTTTCGCAAAACGGCTTGCGCGCCGTACAAATATATCGTCCGTGTAAAACAAGAGCTAACGCCACATCGGGCTTAAATTCGGCGGGAACCAGCTTGTTGAGTTTTTCTTCAATTTCGGGTGGTGTTTTTCCCGTGCAGATTTTTAAGCGGTGACAGAGGCGAAACACATGCGTATCAACCCCGATGGACGGCGCGTGGAAGGCAATGTTTAAAAACACATTGGCGGTTTTGCGTCCCACGCCGGGCAGGGTAATCAATGTTTCAAAATCAGAAGGTACCTGCGAGTTATATTTTTCCGATAACACCTGCGCCAAAAGCATAATGGATTTTGTTTTATTGTTAAAATAGTTAATGGATTTGATAAACGAACGCAGTTTATCGGTACCGAGTGCCAACATGGCTTCGGGTGTATCTGCCGCCTGAAACAATTTTTCCGTTACTTTGTTAACGCTTTTATCGGTACTTTGCGCCGATAAAATAATGGCAACCAGCAAAGAAAAGTGATTTGTCCAGTTTAATTCACATTTCGGCTCCGGATAAGTTTTGTGGAGCGCTTGAAAAAAAGCTTTTCTTTGAGAAAGGGTCATTAAAGACATTTTTTATTTCTCCCGATTAACAATATAAGTAATTAAATCCTCTAAATCGGCAACTTTCTTTTTTCCGAATGCCGTTAATGCTTCTTGTGCCGTTTGGGCATATTCCCGAATTTTCAGACGGATTTTTTCTTGTCCTAAACAGGCAATCATGGTTGATTTATGACTTTTTTCATCTTTTCCGAGTGTTTTACCGACTGTTTCGGCATTGCCGTATAAATCCAGTAAATCATCGGTTATTTGAAACAAATGTCCGAGAGCATATCCGAAACGAGTCAGCGCAACGCGTTTTGTGGGTGAACAAAGCGGGGCAATATAACACGGCGCTTTACAGGAAAAAGCAATCAGTTCGCCTGTTTTCAACGTTTGCATTTGTTGAATTTCCGATAAAGAAAGCGGTTGCTTTTCGCCGATTAAATCAATCATTTGCCCGCCGATCATTCCCTTATCGCCGATGGCTTTGGTCAGTTCGGCAATGAGCCGACATCTTTTCGGTGCCGGAACAGGCAGCGTTGAAATAACTTCAATGCCTTTTGTCAAGAGCGCATCGCCGGCCAAAATGGCGGTTGCTTCATCAAATTGAATATGATTGCTCGGTTTCCCGCGGCGCAGGGTGTCATTATCCATGGCAGGCAAATCATCGTGAATAAGCGAATAGGTATGAATCATTTCAACGGCGGCCGCCAATTGTCCGGTAATTTCAGGGGGGCATTTGAGCATTTTGCCGATTGTTAAAATTAAAAACGGACGAAACGCTTTCCCTTCGCTGACGGCAGAATAACGCATCGCCTCGGTTACTCTGGCCGTTAAGTCATTTTTCGGTTGTAAAAACACATTAAGCCATGTATCGGTAATTTCACGAGCTGGTTGAAAGTCAGGCAGTTTCTGTATCATTTAAATCTTTTACTCCGATAATGGTTTTTTGATCCGTCACCAACAAATCGATTTTGGCTTTTGCCGTTTTTAATTTTTGAGCACAATGTTTTTGAAGGGCCATACCGCGTTCGTAAGTTGAAACGGCTTCATCAAGTTTGATGTTGCCGCTTTCCAAACGCCGCACAACGGTATCCAGTTCATTCATTGCTTCTTCAAAAGAAAGATTGTCAATTGTGTTTTCACTCATTTTATTTCCTTAATGTTTATTTTTTAATTTTGGTATTTTTTTGCGCTCTTTTGCAATGACACGGTTGATGTGCATGAGATTTTTCTTCCCCGCAACAGCACCCCGCGTGATGGTGGTGACAGCAACATTGTTCTTGTTCTTTTTCGGCGCGAAAAGCTTCTTTGTTTTCCCGATAAGTTTCTTTAATGTGTGCCTTGGCTTTCACTTCTTCTTCACGCGCGGTAATTTTGCCCACGATATCCCATACGTTTTCGCGTAAATCATAAAGCATTTGTATGGATTTAATGTCGGTTTCGGCTGCTTCTTCGGCTTCAATCAGGGTTAAAATTTCATTTTCCAGCTGAAAAGCCTGATTGGTTACAATCACGCATTCTTCGGGCAGAATTTTTTTGTTTTGCGCCGTTTGTGACAGGTGAATTAATTCCGTTAATTTTTCTTCCAATTGTTTTTGCATTTTGGCTCCTCTTTTTTTTATAAGGGTTATTTTAAACAATTTAAAAAACGATTACAAGTTTTTTATTTGTTTTTTTGTTAAAAAAAAGAAAAAAAATTGACTTTTTTGAAAACTCCTTTTATGATGAGAACAATTATTTTTGAACTTTTTTATAAATTATGCGTTATTTTTGTGTATAGGAGATAAAAATGAAGTTAAATTTGGCAAAAATATTGTGTTTGGGCGTGTCTTTTGTGATGGCCGGTTCGGCTCAGGGCTTGGATCCGTTTTCGGTTTATCGGGAAAATGCGCCGAAGAATTGTGTTGATAAAGATATCGGAAAAGGGGCGTTGGGTTTGCCCGAGTTGATTGAAATCGGTTTGTGCAACAATCCGGCCCTGAACCGTGATTATATGTCGGTAAAGGCGTCAGCTGCTTCCGTCGGTAAAGCAAAATCGGAATATTTGCCCGATGTAACCGCTACCGGCGAATTATCCGATTCTTACAGTAAAGCGCAAAAAGATGATCGCATAAAATCCGATCCGTTCGGCGGGAATATTGCTTTATCATGGTTACTCTATGATTTTGGCGGACGCGGGGCGCGGATCGAACGCGAAAAAGAATATTTCAATCAAACGCAATTTTCTTATAACGCCTTGTTGCATGATACCATTTTGGCCATTCATACGGCTTATTTGGAACTGCTCAGCAGCGAAGAAGTTTTGAAAAGCGCCAAAACCAGTGAAGAAAGTTATAAAAAATCGTTTGAGGAATCAACCAAACGTTATGAGTTAGGGTTGGTGTCGTTGAGCGATAAATTGCAGGCACAAACAAGTTACGAACAATCAAAGTTGGAAGTGGTGAAAGCGGAAAATGCCGTTAAAATCAATCAAGGCACGTTGGCGGAATTGTTAAACGTGTCGCCTGATGTCAGTTTTAACTTAAAGCGTCCGCCCAAAGGAAAAAATATTGCGGCTTTGGAATCGGGTGATGTGTCCGTTCAAAAACTGATGCAAACGGCACTGGATTTACGTCCGGAAATTAAAAGTCAGGAAAGCGCCCTGAAAGCGGCAAAGGAAAACATTAATGTTGCCAAAGCGTTAAATTATCCGAGTTTCACGGGAAATGCCCGTGCCGGTTATGATGACGATTGGAAATATGCTTCGCCTTATCGGTATAACGCATCGGTCGGTATCGGTCTTTCCGTTCCTCTTTTCACGGGCTTTTCCAATACCTATAATATAGCACAGGCAAAATATCAATACAGACAATCATCGTTTGCGTTGGAGGAAACGAAAGAAAGTGTGAAAAACGAAGTGTGGAGTGCGTATCAAAATTATAAAACGGCGGTATCCGCTCATGAAATCAGCAAGCGTGTTTTGGAAAGCGCGGTTGAGGCCGAACGCGTGGCATTTGCCATGTATCAGGTCGGGAAAGGCGATATTTTAAATCTGTTAACGGCCAGCGCCAATTTGGCATCGGCGCGTAAAGAAGTGATTGTTGCTTTTTACGCCGTGTTAAAGAGTAAATCGAACCTCTATCGGGCTGTTGGGAGATTTTAGTGATGTTACGTTCTCAAATAAAAGATAAATTTGTTTCGGGCGGCGCTTTCATTCAAAAAACAGGGCGTCGGCCGCTCATCAAATGGGGCGTTATTCTGCTGATTTTAGTTGTTGGCGGTTTTTTTCTGTTTGCTCCGAAGCAGAAAGGTATATCGGCCAAAGATTTTGAGACAATTTCCATCGCGCGCGGCAATATTGTTGAGGAGGTAACGGCTTCCGGTAAAATTCAGCCGATTAACACGGTCAGTGTGGGTACGCAAATATCGGGCATTGTGGAACAAGTACTGGTTGATTATAATGATGAAGTTAAAGAAGGGCAGTTGTTGGCGCAGTTGGATACGGCGCTCTTAACGGAAAGTAAAAATGATGCATCGGCGCGCTTGAGTTTGGCAACGGCAAAAAAGAAAATTGCCGAACTGAATTATGCCCGCTATGAAAAATTATATAAAGATAAACTGATTGCCAAGGCCACGCTTGAAGAGGCGGAAATCGAGCTGGCATCTGCCGATGCGGAGGTGTTAACGGCAACGGCCGATGTGAACAAAGCCGAACGCAATTACGGCTATGCAAAAATCTTATCGCCGGTGTCGGGAACGGTTATTTCCAAAGAAGTGGAGCAGGGGCAAACGGTTGCCGCCAGTTATCAAACACCCACGTTGTTTCAAATTGCCGAAGATTTATCGAAAATGCAAATTGAAGCCAGCATTGCCGAGGCGGATATCGGATCCATTCAGGCAGATATGGCCGTTACGTTTACGGTTGATGCCTATCCGAACGATGTGTTTCAGGGAAACGTGAAGCAAATTCGTTTATCACCGACGGAGGAGTCAAACGTGGTGATGTATACGGTGGTGATTGATGTGGATAATTCGTCCCGTAAGCTGTTGCCGGGGATGACGGCGTTTGTGAATATCGTGGTGCATTCGGCGCAAAACGTGTTGCGAATCCCGACGGCGGCTTTGCAGTTTAAGCCCGGTGTGCGGTTGAAAGATTATGTCGAACAGCAAAAAATTGAATTAACGCCGTCGCAAGGAATTGTGTATCGCTTTGAAAAAGGGAAACTTTATCCGATTGTGTTTGAAAAAGGCATTTCAAACGCTTCGTTTATGGAGGTGAAATCCGGCTTGACGGAGGGTGAAACCATCGTAACGGAATATTTAACGGGCGGACGGCGGCGCAAATGACAGAAAAGCTTCAACAATCGAGCGATCGGCATCAAATTGTGATTGAAGTGAAAAACCTGTGTAAAACTTATTTTATGGCAGGCGGTTTAAGTCAAAATGTGCTTAAAAATATTTCTTTTCAAATTAAAAACGGCGAATTTGTGTCGATTATGGGGCATTCCGGTTCGGGAAAATCAACACTGATGAACATTTTGGGGTGTTTGGATCGACCCACGTCGGGCGATTATTTTTTGGACGGGGAAAACGTCGCGCAAAAAGATGATACCGCTTTGGCGCATATTCGAGGCGAAAAAATCGGGTTTGTGTTTCAAAACTTTAATTTGTTGATGAAACGCACCATTGCCGATAATGTTTCGTTACCGCTTATATATCGCAACGTCGGAGAAACAGAACGCAGGGAACGTGCCGTTAAAATGCTGCAACAAGTGGGGTTAACCGGCTATGAAGAGAGATTGCCCACGCAAATTTCGGGCGGTATGCAGCAACGTGTTGCCATTGCCCGCGCGCTGATTAACAATCCGGCCATTCTTTTTGCCGATGAGCCGACGGGTAACTTGGATACGCAAACCTCCGATGAAATTATGCGCCTGTTTTGTCAGTTAAATCGGCAGGGAATAACGGTTGTGTTGGTGACGCACGAAGATGATGTTGCCGATTATGCCCCGCGTATGATTAAAATCAGCGACGGCAGAAAAGAGTTTGACGGCTTGCGCGCCGATTATGTGAAAACGGTGCAAAAGGAGCAGAAATGATTTATCAAATTCTGAAAGAAGCGTGGATTTCCATCAGTGCCTATAAATTACGCACGTTTTTAACCATGTTGGGTATTTTAATCGGTGTTGCCGCCGTGGTGATGATGGTTTCCGCCGGACAGACCGTTCAAAACGAAATTACCAAAACATTTGATGCCATGGGAACGAATCTTATTTTAATCGGCCCGGGTGAAACGGTTAAGGGCGGCGTTCGCGGCGGACGCGGGAAGCCGACGGTTACGTTTGCCGATATGGATTCGTTAAAAGGGCTGAAAGACGTGGAAGCCGTGAGTTATGTTGTGAACACGGCCGTGCAGGCGGTTTTCGGCGCCAATAATTACGGCGTGAGTGTTTACGGCACAACGCCCGATTATTTAACGGTCGGTAATTGGGAAATTGAGCAGGGGCAAATGTTTACCGAGCGCGATTTAAAATCGGGCAAGCCCTATGTGGTGATCGGGCAAACGGTTGTCAACGAATTATTCGGCTTACAAAATCCCGTGGGGAAAGTCATTCGATTAAAAAGTCAGCCTTTTACGGTCATCGGCGTGTTGAAAGAAAAGGGCGACGGTATG
Source organism: uncultured Alphaproteobacteria bacterium (assembly GCA_947627155.1). Classification (GTDB taxonomy): domain Bacteria; phylum Pseudomonadota; class Alphaproteobacteria; order CAAHEQ01; family UBA3637; genus RGIG4140. Next base: position 43,871 of record CANQUX010000001.1, read on the forward strand.
ATGGGCGATGATCAGGATAATATTGTTTTAATGCCCGCAACCACTTTGCGTCAACGCCTGCATTCGGGGTTTCGACCCGATTTTGCCAACATCGGGTTTGTGAAGGCCGTGAGCGAAGATAAAATGGAAGCGGTTGCCAATCGCATTGAATATCAGCTGCGGGCGCGGCATCGGCTTAAAGAGGGTGTTGATAACGATTTTTCGGCGCGTTTAATGACGGATATGGTGGAAAAAGTGCGCAACGTGGGCTTTATTTTATCGGCCTTATTGGCGGCCATTGCCTCCATTTCGTTGGTGGTGGGCAGTATCGGTATTATGAATATGATGTTGGTTTCGGTCACCGAGCGCACGCGGGAAATCGGCACGCGCAAGGCGTTAGGTGCGCCGAATCGCTGGATTATGTTTCAGTTTCTTTCCGAATCGGTGTTAATCTCGTTTATGGGCAGTTTTGTCGGTATGATTGTGGGGGTTGTGTTATCGCAAATCGGCGGTATTATTTTGGAAAAAGAGGTGCCGATTTCCGTTTGGTCGGTCATTATTTCCGTTGCGGTGGCCGTTGTGGTGGGAGTTGTTTCCGGTCTGATGCCTGCCTTAAAAGCCATGAAGCTTGATCCGATTGAAGCGTTGCGATATCAGTAAAATTTTAAGCAATTTACCGTTTTTTTTCATAAACAAGCATTTTTTTCTTGAAAAAAAAGAATGAAGTGCGTATAGTATGACTAGTTTTTTTTAACAATAAGGAAGGTAAATATGAAAACACAAGCAAACAACATTCGCCCGGGTTGGATTATCGAACATAACGGCAAGCAATGGACGGTTATGAAAACCATGGTGACAAAGCCGGGTAAAGGCGGTGCCTTTATGCAGGTTGAAATGCGCGATTTAGCCAGCGGTAACAAAACGAACGAACGGTTCAGAAGTGAAGATACCATTGAAAAATTAACATCGGAAAACGTGGATTGTCAGTTTTTGTATCGGGACGGCGACACGCTTTATTTTATGAATCAGGAAACATATGATCAACTGGAAATTCCGGCCGATTTTATGGGCGAATCGGTTGCCTTTTTGCAAGACGGTATGAGTGTTGTTGCCAATATGATTGAAGGCAAAGTCGTTAATATTGAATTGCCGTTGCAGGTGGTGTGTACGGTGGTTGAAACCGAGCCGTATTTGAAAGGCCAAACGGTCACAACATCTTATAAACCGGCCATTTTGGATAATGGGTTAAGAACAACCATTCCGCCGTTTGTTACAACAGGCGAAAAAATTGTTGTCGCAACGGCCGATTGTTCCTATGTTGAAAGGGCAAAATAATGCCGATTGTCGAAAAACGAACGATTACGCCGCGTCGGGAAAGTTTTAAAAGCGAAAAAACGCGTGAAGAACAAAGAATTGATTCTTTATCGCCGCATTTGACAATTATGATTAAAGCTGCCCGAAAAGCAGGGTTTCGTTTGATTCGTGATTTTGGCGAAATATCCAATTTGCAGGTTTCCCGAAAAGGGCCGGGCGATTTTGTAACAAATGCCGATTTAATGGCGGAAAAAACGCTTATTGAGCAATTAAGCGCCGCGCGGGAGGATTACGGTTTTATTTCGGAAGAGCGCGGTGTGATTCCGGCCAAAAACAAGTCGCCTTTTACCTGGGTGATTGATCCCATTGACGGCACAACCAATTTTATGCACGCTATTGATGAAATGGCAATTTCCGTTGCGTTAATGGAACATAAAACGGTTGTGGCGGGCATTGTTTATAACCCGATTCGCAACGAATTATATTATGCCGAAAAGGGAAAAGGCGCTTTTTTAATGACGCCCACGGGCAATGTGCGCTTGCGGGTGTCATCGCGCAACAAAACGGAAGAAGCGCTGATCGGCAGTAATTGTTTTAAAAACGAAACGTCGCGCTCCGATGTGGTTCGAGCAGGTAAAGAGGTGGCCTCCGTTCGATATAACGGCAGCACAACGTTATCGCTGGCGGCGGTGGCAGCCGGGCAATACGACGGCTATGTGGCGCGTTCGTTCAAGTTGTGGGATGTGGCCGCGGGCTATTTGTTGGTGCGGGAAGCGGGCGGTTTTGTTTCCTCTTATCAAGGCAAGCGTGAATTAAGCGATATTATGGAAGAGCAAACCCTTATTGCCTCAAATGCGGCCTTAAAAGAGGTGTTTTTAACAAATGTTTTAAAATAATTTCGAAAAAAAACGAAAAATAAAAAAAAGTTCTTGATTTTTTGATTATAATCGTGTATAAATACGGCTCTAAACAGATTGAATGGAGAAAAAGATGAAAAAGAATATTCACCCCGATTACCATGAAATTACCGTTGTAATGACGGATGGCACAGAATTTAAAACACGTTCAACGCTTGGTAAACCGGGCGCGGTTGTGCGTTTAGATATTGATCCGCTTTCGCATCCGGCGTGGACAGGCGTTTATCGTTTAATCGATTCCGGCGGGCAATTGGCAAAATTCAACAAGAAATTTGCCGGATTCAAGAAATAAAAATCTGTCAATGGTTTAAAAAAAGCCGTGCTTTTTTAAGCGCGGTTTTTTTGTGTTTCGGTTAAAACTTTAAGAAAAAGCAATAACAAAATCCGCTCCTGATTTAAGAGCGGATTTTCAAGCCCTTCGGATATAAATTTACTTGCATATCACATATAATTCATATTTCAAAGCCGGAGTAAAGCTATCAAAATTACTCCATTCGGGAATCTGTGGATTTTCCCCCGTATATAAATTAGCTTTTGCACAAATATATTTATTTGTATAAGATTCTATCAACCAATAATCATCCCAAGGGAATTTTTGGGCAAAGTGATGAGCAACATCGGAAATTTGACTGACTTGATCGCTACACACATCGGGTCTTCCTATGCTTACTTTATGACAACAATCCACTTGATTTTCAGCCGAGAAATCAATCGGATCGGCACATTCAAAATCTGCAACGGAAGCCATTGTCATTCCTGCAATATTCAATTTTCTTCCCAAAACTTCACAAAAACGAAGACCGCTTTCATAATTCATTGGAATTTTAGAAACATAAAGCTTAACTTTGCCGGTATCAAGCGGTTCGGCATGATAATCACTTTCTGTTAATTTCGTGCATGTTCCGCTCGGAGAAGCAGGACAGAATTCCGTACAATCATCACCGCAGGGGCTTTTTTTTGTTTTGCAATATTCATCTGAATCACAATGATTATTTGTTTTACATCCCTCTTGACATTTTTCCCCGTCCCAAAACGAATTTTTAGGACACGGCTCACATGTATTTGTACTTTCTTCACATTTTGGTTCATCGGGATTTGTGCAATCGGCAGGCGATAAACATTCCACACACTCTTCGCCGTTCCATTTAGGTGTTGCAGCCGGACACGGTTCACAATTGCCCAAATCAATATTGCATACGGGTTTGTTATTTGAGCAATCTGCATCTTCTGTACATTCCACGCATTCATTATTTTCTATATCACAAATAGGTCTTGAAGTGTCGCAATCGTCATCTTTGGCACACCAACCTTCGGGGCGTCCCGAATCGTAGTTCCCGTTCACTTCTTCCGCATCAAACTGAATATAAAATTCATTGACTTCATCACATAAATCATCTTCTTTATAAACTTGTTTATTGATTTCTATATACATTAAACCGTCCATGGCATTAACAAGTGTTATTAACGGTTTACAAACGCCTTTTGAAACATTCCCCACTTTAATATAATAAGCATCTGTTTCACGGCAATTATAAAATTCTGCTTTGTCTTTACGGATGCAATTATAATCAACGGGATAACGATCATATTGCGTTGATAAATGCCCGCTGTAATGTTCATTTTCTGGTGTATCATCATAAGGATCCCCGAGTAACAATTCTTCGTTTCCGAGAGCATATTTAACCTTTAAATCGTTACGCATGAGATTGATTTCATTTGCTATTTGATCGGCCTGATAATAATTCATGGCTAATTTATAGCCCACAATCCCACCGATAGACAAAATAGCAATAATGGCCAGAACGCCCAGCATTTCAACCATTGACCGGCCGCTTTGGGATTGATTTTTAAATTGTTTTTTAAGTTGCTTTGTCATTTTCCGACTCCCTTTCACTCTACAAACAGTATACAATTAAACGTACCTTTAATGCAACGCGGTTTCAGGGGTAAAATTACCCTTAAATTTTGGTGAAATGGCCTTGTTATAACTGTTTGATATTGCATTAAATTTACCTCCAAATAAATTTTTTTTGAAAAAATCAAAAAAAAGTGTTGCAAAAAACGTACGTTTTTTTGATGCATATTCAAAAAAAATCGCCTTGATGAGAGGCGACCGGAAGTTAAGAACTATCTAACAGATATAGTGCAGTATATTGACCAAAAGGTTTATTTTACTACCTTCCGGCCATTCGACCATTTCCTTTTTTGATATCAATCAAAAAAGGCGCAATTATTTATCCTTTTTCAAGGACACTGTTAGAGAGGTTCTTACACCTCGGGGCACACATCACTTGCCTTGCTTTCAGAATAAAAGCTTTTCAAACCAATGTCAAGCAGAAAATTTGCATCATTTATTTTTCCCCCTATCGACCCATAGCGACAGACGACATAAAGCCGTCTGTCACATCCGCCGATAGAGGAAAAAAAGAGAGTGCCATATACAAGATAATAGAGTGATATCCTACCGAATCGCTTTATTTTCGGCACACCGCGCTATCCCACGTTTCATGGGATAGCACTTCCTGCCGAAAATAAAAAAAATCCCGAAACAATGTATTTTTTACCTTTCTACTCCACCGAATCGCCTTATTTTTGCCACACCGTGCCGGCTCACGTTCCACAAGCCGGCACTTTCCGCCGAAAATAAGAGAGAAGAGTTATCAGCTGCGAATGGGAAGAGAAAGAAATACCAGCAATTTATTTTATCGTGTATGTTGATTTTGATCTTCTTTTACGGGCGCTTTTGCCGGCACAATCATTTTCGGTAAAGCATTTTGTTTTATTTCGGGAACGGTCTCTGATTGAGACAAATGCCGATTACTTCCCCACGCGCCAATGCCCGAAAGCGCCAAAACCAGCGCTGTTGTAATACCGATATTCTTTTTCAACCGTTTTTGATGACGGATTGCCAAATTTTGTTGTTTCTCTTGAGCATTTTCATAAGCTTCAATAACGGATTTACCGCTTAAACGCTCCTGATGATAAACCGACAAAAAAGCTTTATGATTTTCAAACCCTTTTTGAGATGAATCCAATGAAAATTCGGGGGCAATCAGCGATAATTCATATTCCGATAAAAATGCGGAACACGGCACCTTTTTTTCCCGATCCAATGTAAACACGAGCTGCATATCATTTAATTTATTTTCACTTGCCCACTGATACAATTGTTCAACGCGTTCGGGCGCAATGCCTAATAAATCACCAAAAACATAATAAGCGCTTTGCGATAATAAAACAGGTGTTTTCATTTCTTCGAGTATTGAAGTTTCGGTCATCTTTCCTCCGTTTTAAATTGGTAAAAAGATATCATAAAAATTGTTTTTTGTCAAGGTGGAATTCTTGCTTGTCATTAAAATTTTAAAAATAGATTGACAAAATAAGAAAACCCTCTCAAAAGAAAAGCTTTCGGTTAACGTGTATGCGTGTTCGGAAGAATATTTTTACCGCTGAAACCTTGCCGAATGCGTTGCGTGGTCATTTGTTTAACGGCAGGATAAAACAAACCGTCTTTATCGGGAATTGAGAGCCAGTTAAACTGTTTTTCGCTTCTGTAAGCCTTTTCCACATCAAACGCGGTAATCGGCTGAAACACACGGTTGTTTTCCACCCGAGCAGCGGGCGTAAAATATTTTAATTTGGCAAAATCTTTGGAATAAAAATCAATTATTTTGTCATTTCCCGCCGTAAAAGCCGCCGTTGAGAAAAAAGTAATGACTTTTTCAAGTTTCGGCATTAAAAGCTGCAACAGCTGCATGGGAATGTGTTGCGGCGCAATGATTGTGTCGGGAAAAACGGCCTGCCAGTTTGTTTTTTCGCGCGGATGCGGTTTTAAAACAACGCTTCCCTTTTCGTAATTCGATAAAATGCGCCGATAAAGTTCCTGTTTTTCTTCTTCCGTACAAACATGATCTTCGCTCAACGGCTGCGTGATTAAAAAGTTTTTGCGATTTTTTAAATTTTGAATAACCCGCGGTTCTACTTGATAAATTTGCATTAAACGGCGCTTGTTTTCATCAGATAAATTTTGAAACAGGGCTTTTAAATCCATATATTCAATTTTGGGATGTTGAAAATCTTTTTCGCCTTTATAGGGAATGCCGTAAAGTTTGGGAAAATGCTTCACATAATTCGGAAAGTCAACTTCATCGCGCAACCCGTCGGAAACGGGATAAAAACAAGAATCATGAATAAGCGGTGCGGCAACGGTTAAAGAGGCATCGCCGTAAGTTGGCAAGATTTGTCCGTTTAAAAACGAATTGACCTGATGAAGTAACCGATTTTGTTCAATTTTCAAAGCCTTTTGGTCGGCAGGCAATTCAAAACAGATTTTATGCTTTAAATCGGTAAAAGCGCAAGAGGGGCCTAACACAAACAACGTTTCATCAATCTGTTGCGGAAAACGCAAGAGATATAACAATAACGTATACGTGGAATTTGCAATAAAAACCTGTTTCACCGGCTGCCCCTTATGTTTTTTTAAGTTGTTTATTGTTATCTTTTAAAGATATATTGAATTATACACTCAAAATTTTTTCTTGTCAATATTTTTGTTTAAAAAAATTAAAAAGGCAAATGAAATTCAATTTTCATTAAGAAAATTCTTAATTTTCGAAAACTTAAATCATTCACATAAGGCGTAGGGAGCGTGGTGTGTGGTAGAAGGTGCCCCGCTGAATGGAAGCCGTAAAGGCGGGGCATGGGGAAAGAGCCGGCAGGCGGGTTGGCCTCACTCACATAAGGCGGAGCGGAAAGTGTTGCCGGTGCGATTGTTGCTGGTGACGTAACTGGTATCGAGGTAGACATAGTACACAGAGCAGGAATTACTCGAAGTAAGCGTGCTCGTCCATCCAGAACCACTTAGTTTACTTGCCAATGACTTGCCATACGAGCCTGCTGGGCAAGAACCTAATGTTGGACACCCTAAAGCTCCTAAACTCATCAAATGCACAGGTTTGCCTAATTTCCTTCCTAATGCTCGGCAGAATGCATCCGCTGCCCACCAATCCATTCCTTTATTCGATTTATAAATCGTTTTTTTACCTCTTGCACTATTTTCTACCTCTACTTTGCTATAACTACTATCTGTTACTGATTTGCATGTACCACTGCTCGCGCTCGGAACCCCATTATTGCAAGAAATACTATCCATATCACAATATTGCGGATTACCGTCCGCATCATCAGGGCAACCTGTTCCACTATTACACATATTATCAATGCATTTTCCGTCACTGCTCCATAATTTGCCTGTTTCTTTACAAACGCAATCGCCTGCTTCATCACTCCATTCTGCTTCTTCAGGACACGTGATGCACGCGCTGCCTTTTAAATGGCTCCCTTCCGGACATTCGCACTTTCCCTCCGCTTGCAGCGCCCCATTCGGGCAAGCAGTGCACCCGTAACCTGTCCAATATTCATTTTCATCATTGCATTTGCATGTGTCATCTGCTTGACATACTCCTCCCGCGCATGTTTCATCATTGCATTCCGGCTCATCTTGCGGTTGATCAGCTTGCTCCGGTTCCGTTACTTCCGGATTGCCGCTCGCCCCGCCTAAATCTTTAGTTGAAAAGGCGACCATTACTTCATTCGTTTCACCGCAGAAATTATCCTGCTCATCATAATAACTTTTGTCACCTATTTTTATATCAGCCGTGTCGTCCATGTTATCTAACAAGGCTACCAACGGTTTACACACCCCTTCAGGAATGTTTGATAACGTAAACGAATAGCCCTTTTCCGTTTCACCCGGCGTGTCTGTTCCTATTTCCTCAAATTTAACCGCAACGCCATAATTTGCATTAAAATTCAAATGCCCGTCGTCACCGTCATACGGCTCACCGAGCAATAATTCCACGCCGCGCGCAACTTTCATTTTCGCATCGGTGCGCATCAGGTTAATTTCATTCGCGATTTGATTCGCTTGATATCGATTCATTGCCATTCTATATCCGGCAATGCCACCGATTGAAATAACCCCGATAACGGCTAAAACGCCCAGCATTTCAATCATTGAACGCCCGCTTTGAGATTGATTTTTAAATTGTTTTTTTGATTTTCTTGTCATTTTTCGACTCCCTTTCATTATACGAATAGCATAAAATAAACGTACCTTTAATGCAACGCGAATTCCGGGGTTAAAATTGCTCTCAAAAAACAAAAATTCACCCTAAAAAAACAGTCGAAAAATCAATCATTTCAGGAAAAAATAAAAATTTTTTGAAAAAATCAAAAAAAAGTGTTGCAAAAATCGTACGTTTAATGCAACAATAAATATTCTTGTTTTTCAATAACTTATATTAAAAAACACTTATTAAAAAAGCTTTTTGGTTGTTTTTTAATATATTGATTTTTATATATTTTTAATTCTGTTGTTATTTTTGCCCGCGCAACCATTGATGCCCGCCATATTTGCTTTTATCAAGAATAATAATTTTTGTATGCGGGCGAAATTCATTCACATTCCCGTGGCCTGTTTCCGGAATACCATATTCGGGAAGCAATATTAAAGGTCGAATCCCTTCATCTGTTCGGGTTAATAAATAACGATTGAGCATACTTTCATCGTGCCATGCGGGAATGATGTTATTGTTTAAATCCGTATCTGTCCATTCTTGAATTCGTTTTGAAAGTTTTAAAAATCCTTCGGCCGTTCCGCCGTTAAATCCGCCCATCACATAATATTGTCCCGAATCGTAAGGAATATAAGCCGTTGATTTTTTGTTTCTTGCATAGGGTAATTGATTGGGTTGAGTTCGATAATACCCCGGGTGAAGCACTACCATAAATTCTTGATTTTTTGAGGGAAAAATCTCTTCTGTCACTTCCTGTTTAAAAATCATATTGGCGTTTAAAAAGTAAATATAATCAAAGTGTTGTAATTGATTGGCAATTTTGTTAAAAAAGTGATAGCGTTTTAAAGTGATATAGGGCCAAGGCTCTTGTTTTTGATAAACTTGAACTATATTTTCGGGTAGCTTTAAATTTTGCGCATCGGTAAATAAAAAATAGGTTTTTTTGTGACCGGGCAGAAAATATTTCTCCGCCGATTCGTGAAAATTTTCCCAAAAACGAATGTATCGGCCTGTTGCAATATATAAAACGGCAATTTTTTTTGGCGCGGTTTCGTTGAAAAGCTTGCTTTCCTGAATGAGCGTATAATAAGTTTGATCGGTGCTTAACACATAATTTAAAACAGCCTCTTTCGTTTGAACTTTCAGTGCCGTTTTTGTTTTATATAAAACAGAAGAGCAGTTACCCGCCGATTCGGGGGCAGGGCAAAGAATTTGAGCCGAGGGGTTATAATAAAATACGGTTGCGGTATGATCGGGCGCAAGAAGAGTTAATTTTTCCCAAGTTTCACCGGCAATACAAGTTATTGAATAGATTATAAAAATTAAAACATAAAAAACAATTTTTTTCATCATAACTCCATAGATCAAAGAATAAATGATGAAATAATTGTTGCATTAAAGGGACGTTTTTTGCAACACTTTTTTTTAATTTTTGTAAAAAAAATTTAATTTAAGCAGAAATAATTGATTTTTCGAGTGTTTTTTAGGGGTGAATTTTGGCGTTTTTGGGGCTGATTTTGCCCCCGAATCCGCGTTGCAAAAAACGTCCCTTTAATGCAACGTTTTTTTATGTCGATAAACGCTTGATTTGGTTACATAATAAAAAAAGAATTGATTTTTCGAAAAATACGATTACAATAAACTTATTAAAATTTGTTTTTTAACGGAGGAAATATGAAAACTTTTCAAAAGCAAATGCAATCCGGCCGCAGTATGGTTGAAATGATTGGTGTTATTGCCATAATGGGACTTTTAAGTGTTGGCGGTATCTATGGTTATCGGCAAGCTTACAATTCTTATCGGGCAACGGCTTTAAAAGATATTGTGTTGCAAGGCAAAGTGGTTGTTGATACAAATAAGCGCGGCGCAACAGCTAATACTTTACAGTTATATGCTCAAAAAACAAGTTTAAATTGTTCTTCCGGTTCCTGTGCGAAAATGACGGAAAGCGGCAGAACAAAAACATTTTCCTTATTCTCGCAAGAGACAAGCGGTGTTTGCGAAAAAATTATAGAGAGAAAACAGGAATTTGAAGATTTCAATATTAAGGTTGAGCCGAATTCATGCGGCGAATCAACGGTTAACATGACTTTTTCTTTCGAAGTTAAAGTGCGTGGTCGTGGTTCGGAATAAATTTATTTATTGTATTGATTGATTTTTCCAATCATTAAATTTTGAAGCGCATCTGTTGAAGCATTTTCGGAAACAGGCGTTGCTATACCGGAAATAAGGTTTTGGGTTGCGTTGGCGGCATTTTGCGTAACGGCATTTACAACGGCATCTTGAACCATGCCTTGTACGGTATCTTGCACGGTATCTTGCAGCGTATTTTGATTGATAATTGATGTTGATGATGTGTTTTTCTTTCCCCACCAGTCAAACTCTTTGCCCAGTTTATAAATACCGTAGGCCGAACCGCCGATAATTGCCGAATCTTTCAGCCAGCTTAAACCGCTTGAAAGAGCATTTTTGTAATTTCCGTCAAATAAATTTCCGATTGTTTTAAAAAATCCCGTAAATACGTTGCCGATCATTTTTATAACGGTACCGATGAGCGGAATATGATTGCCGACAGCATCAAAAATGTTTTCCTGAACCCATTCCGCTGCACGAACCATCATATTTTTTTGTTGCTCGTGCGCAAATGCGGCAGTTTTATCCTCAGAGCTTTGTTGCGGTAAAATATCGGTTTTATAAAAAGTTGTCGGCTGTGATATATCGGAAAGCGTTTGTAACGTATTTGGCGTTTGATTAGCGGAGGAAGCCTCTTGAACAGGGCTTTGCGCTTGCGGAGCAGATGCTTGCAAAGTGTTTTGAACAATTTCTTGTGCCGTGTTGACAACCGCCGGTTGCTGTAACATCGGATTCGGCAAATTGCCTGACACTGTCGGATCCGACTCTGTCGTAACGGTTTCCGCGGGATTGCTCAATGCCGTTAAAAGCGATATTTCATTTGTGTTATCGGGCAATTCTTCGTCAGATGAGGCAAGTGTCGATTCATCAGACGCTTCTTCTTCGGTTTCATTGAATAATAAAGACGATAACAGATTTGACGGCAGTGTGTTATGGAAGGCTGTTATTGAATCTTCTTCTGTTTTAGCGCTTTCATTCGACATGTCAATTATATTTTGATCTTCCGGTTCGGAAGATAAGGAAAAATAAGATAAATCAATTTTATCATTAAATGCTTCTTCCGATTCGTCGGGAAGAAAATTTTCAGCAGGTGAAATCGGAAAATTAACATAATCAACATTTAAATTATTCGGCGAATAAACATCGTTTAAAGGCCGTGAATAGGTTGAAGATTGCAAGTCGCTTCCGAAATCGGGTAAATTATAATTATTTTCGGGTAAAAAATAGTCATAAGAATTTAAATAATTGTTTTTATTTACTTCCAAATTATATAATGCCTGTTGATATGAGTTATCAATAGCGGAAACATTATTTTGAAAAGCACTGTCAATTTCGGCCTTCTTTTTTTGATATTCCTGCTCAACAAGAAGGCGATTGACTTCATCTTTGAATGTTTTTATAAATTCGTTTGTGGCCATTTTAAATCATTTCCTTATATACCAGTATAAAGGAATTTAAGTAACTTGTCAAATATTTTTCAGTTTATGGAAAAAGAAGTAATATCAGCGATAATTACTTCTTTTCATCGGCAAATTTAAATGCGGCACTTTTTTCGTTTAATGTTTGCGTCAGCTTATTTAAATCACCGTTGTTGGATTGCAAAAATGCGGCATATTCGTTTCGGTAACTCATGGCCATACTTACGCCTTCAACAATAATATCAACAATTTTATATTGACCGTCTTTTTCCCGCAGTCGCCATTTTACATCAGCCGGCGGATTGTTTTGAACGGTACTGATTACAAAAATTTGCCCTTTTTGGGCTTTTTGTGAGCCTTGAAACACAATTTTTTGTCCGGTATACATATTAAACTTATCTGCCCATGATTTTGTTGTAAAATCCATAAAAGCTTTCAAAAAAGCATCTCTCTGCGCTTGATCGGCCGTGCGCCAATAAACACCCAACACAAATTGTCCGATGTATTTTAAGTCAAGTGCCGATTGAAATTTTTCTCGGAACAACGTCAGCTTTTCCGTCATGGGTGCCGGTGAAGCCAAAACGTTTGTAATCACATCATCGGTCAGTTTATTAACAAATTCAACGGCCGGATCGGTTGCTCCGAATGCCGTTTGCGTCATTAAAAAAAGACCGCATAAGAAAGATATTATTTTTTTCATTTCAGTTTCTCCTTCATTCATCTATATCGCCGAAATCCATATCAAAGTTATAGTCGGAAACGGCATCGGAAGATGTTTTTCCCAACGCTTCATTGATAACTTTTTGACGATTTTGTTGTGTCATCGTTCGAACGGTTGCGTAAAAATCAGTTGAAGAACGATGAAGATTTTCAATAAATTCAATTGATTGTTCACGTTGTTGGACATAGTTTCCGATTGAAAGCGGATAGGACGTCCACGGCGTGGTTAACGCAATAAACAAACTAGGCGGTGTGGCAAAATCGCCGATTGTGCCGCCGATATCCCGCGGGTTGGAAGAACCGAAGAACGGTAAAACAATATAAGTATTGCTGTTTTCCCAGCCCCAAACGGCCAAAGTTTGCCCGAAATCGTTGTCATAGGCCGGAATTTGCATATCCGAAGCCACATCATAGAGGCCGAAAAATCCCCAAAATGTGTTGGCCAGCAATCGTTTTGTTGCATTTCCCGTTTTTTCGGCGTTTCCCTGTAAAGCACCGTTGGCAATGTTTCGGGTTTCTTTTAAGTTTTTATAAAAATTTGAAACGCCTTCACGCATAAGGGGTGTTGTAACGGCGCGATATCCTTCGGCAACCGGTTTTAAAACGGCCGTATCAAACAACATGTTAAAAGCAAAAACACCCCGATTAAACGATTCATACGGATCGTTTGTTTGCAGTGTTTCATCTTTTTGTTCTGCCGGTTGATTGCATGCGCAGGCCGATAATAAAAAAGCACCGCTTAATAATAAGGTTAATAATTTTACTTTCATTTCTTTTCCTTTTGAGCCGATTCGGTTTTTGCCTTTTCAGCTTCGTTTATGAGCATCATTTCTTCCTCAATCGCCGGTAATACTTCGTCAACGGATTTCACAAAGCGTAACAATTTTAATTGATAAGGCTTTGCAAAGCCTTCGCCGATCATTTCAAAAATAAATTGTTCGAGCGTATTATAAAAACCGTCAATATTAACAACGATAATCGGAGCTTTAATAATATTTAACTGACGTAAAGTCAAGACCTCAAACAATTCATCCATTGAACCGAATCCGCCCGGTAAAATGCAAATGGCATCCGCTTGACGAACCATTGAAACTTTTCTGTCGGCCATTAAATCCCACACTTCGAATTTGGTGGCGCGCTCAACAATTTCCTGCGGTTTTTCAATATCATATAATTCGCGAATCGTTGCGCCGATAACATAGCCGTTTTCCGAGAACGCCCCGTCGGCAACCGCGCCCATCAATCCGGTTGTGCCGGCACCGTAAATCAATTTTATTTCGTTTTGAGCCAAAATTTCCCCCATACGATGGGCTTCCTGCATATAAATTGCCTTGCGTCCGGGGCTGCTTCCGCAAAAAACTGCAACAGAATTCACAACATTCATTATTTTTTCCTTGCTTTTCCTTGTTTAATTCTTTAATATGATATTAAATATGATATATATAATATCGTATAATCAAAAAAGGTCAAGTTAAAAGTGTTAGGAAATAATATGAAAAAGTTTGCACCTGTTGTTTGTATGGCATTTTTTTCGGGTTTATTTCTTTCTGCAAATGCTTTGGCGGAAGATATTCCTTTGTTTGACGATTCGTTCGGTGCATCATCAACGGAAGCGATCCCGTCGGCAACAGATAAGAAAAATAATACGCAGGATTCGCTTAAAAGTCCGGTTAATAATGAAAACGACACTTCAAAAATTGTTTCTTCCGATTCGAATATACCGAGATTAGGCAGAAATGCCTCACCGGTTACAAATTTGGTTGTTGAACCGATACCGAATTTGTCGTTTGATGTTGATTTGGTTGAAAAAGAGAAAGTGCCTGTAAAGCCTGTACCTAAATTTCAGGAAAAAGAAACGGATGAAGCTGAATTGATTCGTCGACAGGAATCTTTAAATATTACCGAATCGCCTAACAAAAAAAATTCAATTTGGAATGAAAAAATAGGAGGTGTTACTGCTTCTGATTTACAGCGGCATGATGTTTCGCTTTATAAAATTGCGGGTATCGGTTTGGGAGATGATACCGAAACCGTTTATGACGAATTGACGGATCTCGGTTATTCATTGCAAAAAGTTGAAAAATCCATTCCTTTATATCGAACAACTTATTATAACAACATCTGTCGGGAACAAAAAGGTTTAAAAATTTTATCGGATATTAATGATTGTATTTTGGAGTTGGCCGAGCTTGATGACATGCATTATGTTTCGCGCGAAACATATACACGTCCCGAATCGCATGAAACCATACAAGTTCAATATTCTTCTCCTGATACGGATAATGTTGCCTATAAAATTATTTATGAAAATAAGGGAGATAACTCTTTAAATTCCAGTCGTGTCAATTTAGCCAAAAAATTTCAACGACGGGATGATTTTTGGGATTTGATTTTTAATACTTACGGGTTGCCTGATGAAAATGATAAAAAATTATGGGGTGATGAAAACACGCGCTATTTAAGAGCTTTTATGCAAGGATCGGCTTATAATGCTTATGTTATTATGGAAGATAAAATTATTCAGGATCATGATTATGAGGCAGCGCAAAGTGATTTTAAAACCATTAAAAAGCCGACTGCTTTCACTTTAACGGGTGAAGAGCCGGAAGATAATGAGGAATAATAAAAGAGGGTGTAACAATGATTGACGGTATTAATACAAGTAAATATTTAATTAACTATACACAAATGGCTCGGGAAGGGCGTTTGGTTAATTTGGTCGGGCGGCATGAAGAATTGGACAGATTGATTCATATTCTGATGCGCAGTACAAAAAGTAATCCGATTGTTGTCGGGGCAAACGGTGTCGGTAAAACGGCTTTGATTGAAGGGCTTATTCAATTTATGTCTACCGAAGATGCACCGGCTTATTTGCAAGAAAAAGAAGTTTTCGGTATTAATGTGCCGCAGGTGATGCTCGATACCAAAAATGATTTGGAATACAGCGAGTTAGTCAAACAGTTAATTCAGGTTATCGTTGACAGTCAAAAACAAAAAATTCTTTATTTAAAAGACATCAGCTTGTTGGTTAATGTTGATACAAATCCGGAAAATAAAGATGTTGCCAAATTTTTGAAATTGTGCTTATCGGCCGATGAAATCGGTTGTATTGTTGAAGCCAATCGTATTGCTTATGTTTCCTATGTGGAAAAAGACAATACCGTTATGTCGCGAATTCAATCATTGATTTTGGAAGAACCGACTCTGGATGAAAGTATTGCCATTGTGCGCGGGCAACGGCGAAAATTCGAGCGACATTATGAAGTGTCCATTCCCGACGAAACCGTGCGTGCCGCTTGTCAATTAACGCATCGGTATATTAAACAGCGTTCGTTTCCTTCCAAAGCATTGGATTTGTTAGATGATGCTGCCAGTCAGTTGGTGATGGATCACGAAAAAGGCGCGCCGCAAGCACAAGAACTGGTTGTCACACCGGCTTATTGTTTTAAAACCATTGCCGATTGGACGGGAATTCCCGTTGAAAAAGTTGATGCGGAAGATAAAAAACGATTGGCTAATGCCGAAACTTATTTAAAGCAACGCGTGATCGGACAAGATGCTGCCGTCGGCGTTGTGGCAAATGCTTTACGGCGGGCGCGATCCGGTTTGCAAGATCCCAATCGCCCGATCGGCTCATTTTTATTCATCGGTACAACCGGTGTCGGTAAAACGGAGTTGGCCAAATCGTTGGCAGATTTTATGTTTAATGATGAAACGGCTTTAATGCGGTTAGATATGTCGGAATATATGGAACGTTCTTCCGTTGCCCGTATGATCGGACCGGCTCCCGGTATGCCCGGGTTTGAAGCCGGCGGTTTGTTAACGGAATCTGTTCGGTTAAAGCCGTTCCAAGTGGTGTTGTTCGATGAAATTGAAAAAGCGCATTTGGATATTTTAAACCTGATGTTGCAGTTGCTTGACGAAGGTCGTTTAACCGACAGTAAAGGCGTGACGGTTGATTTCAGAAATACCATCATTATTTTAACATCAAACGTCGGGGCAAATTTACCGAGTTATCAACGTGTTGAGAAGTTAAGCGAATATTTCAGACCCGAATTTTTAAACCGGTTGGATGATATTGTTTCCTTCCACCAGTTAAATGAAGAAGATTTACGGAAAATTGTGGATATTCACTTAAATAAATTGCTCAAACGGGCGCAAATTGCCGGTTATACCATTATTGTGGCTGATACGGCAAAAGATTGGTTTGTCGATGAAGTGTTTACGTCTAAATTCGGTGTGCGTGCGTTAAAGCGTTTAATTCAAAATCAGGTGGAAAATCCGCTTTCTTTTCTGATTATGCAAGATAAAATTCGACAAGGGCAAGAAGTTTTCTTAAATGTGGATAAAACAGGACGTAAATTACAAATTTACACCAAAAGCTCCATTCCCGCATCTGATGAGGCAACAATTGAGCCGAAGCAGGAAAGTAAACCGACAGAAAAACCGCTGAAATCCGGCAAATCAGCCGATAAAGGTGAAGGCGGTAAGCGGGAAAAGTCATCGGTTAAATCTGCCAAATGAGTCGGCTGAAAAAAACTTCATCGGTCGATCAAGCGATTTTATGTTCCGTCGAGAAAACAACGCTTCAAAGAAAAATGCCGTTATCGAATAACGTGACAAAAAAGCCGGCAGCGCTTCTTTTGCATTGGTTTTATGAAAACGGACGGCAAATGCCGTGGCGCGTAATCGGCGGTGCGCATTCAAATCCTTATGCTGTTTGGATTTCCGAAATTATGTTGCAACAAACAACGGTTAAAACCGTTGAAAGCTATTTTTTGCGTTGGATGAAGCGTTTTCCAGATATTCAATCGTTGGCGGCGGCCGATTTGCAAGAAGTGTTGCTTTATTGGCAGGGATTGGGCTATTATACGCGGGCGCGCAAAATATATGAATGTGCGCAGGTACTCATGCGAGATTACAACGGAAAATTACCGGCGGACAGAAATTTATTGTTAAAATTGCCGGGTATCGGGCCGTACAGTGCGTCCAGTATATGCGCGTTTGCTTTTAATCAGCCCGAAACGGTTGTTGACGGAAATGTGATTCGGGTCATTGCGCGCTTATACGGCTTAACCCATGCCGTTACCAAGGAAGAAATTTATGAATATGCGCAAAAATTAACGCCGCAAGAGCAGGGAGCCGATTATGCTTCCGCCATCATGGATTTGGGCGCGCTTGTGTGTACACCGCAACATCCGGAGTGTGCCGTTTGTCCGTGGCAAAAAATTTGTGTGGCATATTTCAAAAATCTGACGGAGAAAATTCCGCTTCTTCATAAGCCCGAAAAGAAAATAAAAAACGGATATGTGTATATCATTCAAAATGAAAAAGGAAATTATTATATTGAAAAACGAACGCAAAAGGGACTTTTAAACGGTTTATATGAATTTCCGTGGCAGGATAACGAAACGCATTATCCGCTGTTTCCGGCCGATGATTGGCACCTATTACCGCAAGTCGTTTCGCACACGTTTACGCATTTTCATTTAACGCTTAAAGTTGTTCGGTTAACGCTTAAAACGGCAGATTGTCCTTTAAAGACAGGAAATTTCGTTGCGTTGAAAGAGTTTAAAAAATATCCGTTTTCAACCTTGATGAAAAAAGTGGCAAAGTTATTGAAATAACATTTTGTGGAAATGTTTATGCGAAAATATGCCACAAAATGAAAGTCCATGATAAAATCAATTGAATTAAAGCCGTTAAAACCAAAGCGCTGCCGATATCTTTTGCCCGCTTTGACAACGGATGCCACTCTTTTGAAATTCTGTCAACTGTCGTTTCAATGGCGGTATTTGCCAATTCGCACGCCCAGACAAAGAAAACGGGATAAATCAATAAAATTTTTTCAATGAGAGAAACGGGCATGAAAAGCGCAATAAGCAATAACGGTATGCAAAGGCAAATTTCCGATCGAAAAGCGCATTGCGTTTGATAAACGGCATTAAAACCGGATAAGGCATTTTTTAAATTGCCGTAGAGATGTTTTAAAGACATTTTTTGCATTTGGTTTCACCTTTTTTTATTATATAGGGTTTGAATGAAACGGATTTCAAATCTTTTTATCGGCGTTCATGCTTTTTTTCTTGCTATTTACAAAAATTAGATTAGAATAAAAAAAATAATCTGTAAAGGAAAAATATGCGTTTAAGAAATTTATTTGCCGTTGTTTCTTGTGTGTTTTTAATCGGTTGTGCGCAGCAATCGGTTGTTGTCGAGCCGGATTCGGTTCCAAAAGTCGAAAAAACGGAACCGCTTGTTTGTCCGCCCGTGAAGAAAGAACAAACGCTGGCTCAAAAAGCAAAGGAAAGTTATTCGTTGGGTATTATCGGGGAAGTGGAGCCTGTTCGCTTTCCACCGATGAAAGGCGCTTTATTGGCGCGAATTGATACGGGAGCCGCCGGTTCCTCCGTTTATGCGCAAAATGTTCAGGCATTTGAGCGAGAAGGGAAAAAATGGGTTTCGTTTGATATTGTTAATCCCAAAACGGGTGAAAAACATCATTTCGAAAAACGACTCTATAAGCAAATTACCATTAAACGGCAATTGGAAAACGAAGGCAGATATGTTGTGATGATGATGCTTCGTATCGGAAAAGAAAAACTCAATATCCCGTTTTCTTTATCCAATCGAGAGCGTTTCGATTATCCGGTTTTAATCGGACGAAACGTTATTAAGGGGCGGGCAATTGTTGATCCGAGTTTATCGAGAACACTTTATTAAATTTTAAGGAGACTTAAATGAAACGCCGATTTTTGTCCGTTCGCTTTTTTTTAAGCTTGGGACTTCTCTTTTCCGTTCTTTTTTCAGCATGGAGCATTTATTACAAAACGCAGGATTGGGGATTTAATTTACGTCCCAACCAAAAAATACCCGTTTGGACAATCGAATCGCATTTAACGTTTCAACCGACCGGTAAACCCGTGGAAGTTTCTTTTGCCCGACCCGACGGAACGGGCAATTACAAAATTTTAGATGAAACGGTGATTGCCAAAGGCTATGAAATCAAAAAAGAAAAAAATAAATTTGTGATTAAGGGCAAAGATAAAAAGAAGCAACAAAATATTTATTATCGTATTTTGGTTTACGATACCATGAAAAGCAAAGGAAAAACAAAAGCTGTTAATAAACCCGAAAAGCCGGCTCTTCCGTCTTTTTCCGATGATGATGTGATTTTGGCAAAGGAAGTTTTGTTGAAAGCCAAAGAAGAAAAAGGCGATATTGTTCAAAATTTAATTCGCTTGTTGAATGATTCGGAACCGAATGAAGCCGTATTGGCTTTCAGCCCCGAGCGAAAAAGTACGTTGGAAACGGCTCAAATTATTGTTGATTTATTGGCGCTGGAGGGAATTCCCGCGCGGCTTATTCGCGGCATTGTTTTGGCGGAGGGCAAGAAAACCAGTAAAACCGATGTGTTGTTGGAAGCTTATCAGGCCGAAAGCAAGCGGTGGTTAACATATCATGTTCGCACGGGTGAATACGGCATTCCCGAATCGTTTATTGTGTTGCGGCGCGGCGATGATTCGTTGGTTGATGTTGTGGGCGGGGTTGATTCGCAAACAAAATATTCTGTTTTAAAATCATTGAACTCTTCATTCGGTATGGCAAAATATCGCGCGCAATCGGCAGAACAAAAGCAATTGTTTGCTTATTCGATATACAGTTTACCCATCGCCGAACAAAATGCGTTAAAATGGTTAATGATTTTCCCGTTAGCCATTTTAATTGTTGTTTTGTTGCGAAACGTTGTCGGATTGAAAACAATGGGTACTTTTACGCCCATGCTTATTTCAATGGCACTGATTGAAACGGGTTTTTGGCCGGGTTTAACGGCTTTTGTGATTGTAACGGGTATCGGATTGATTATTCGTGCCGTGTTGTCGCGATTAAATTTGTTATTGGTGCCGAGAATTTCTGCCGTTGTGATTTTTGTGATTTTCATTATTCAAATGTGCACGATTATCGGATATCGATTTGATTTTAAAGTGGCTTCCGCCGTTTTGTTTTTCCCGATTATCATTCTGGCGTGGATTATTGAACGCGCCTCGATTATTTGGGAGGAGGAGGGGTTAAAAAGTGCTTTAAATGAAGTTTTTTCCAGTGTTTTGGTTGCCGTTATCACTTATTTCGTGATTGTTAATCCCACCGTGCAACACATTATGTTTGCCTTTAATGAATTGAATTTGGTCATTTTATTTATTGTTATGTTGTTGGGAACTTATACCGGTTATCGATTAACGGAATTAAAGCGGTTTGCCCCGCTTGTCAGACATAAGGATAAAAAATGAGTTTTTTAGGATTCGTCAGCCCCGAAAAGTTAAGAGAAGCCGGTGTTTTGAGTATGAATCGCCGCAATTACGAAGTGATTGCCCGACATAATCGCCGGCGCTTATATCCGTTGGTTGATGATAAGGTGAAAACCAAACAATTGGCAAACGATATCGGTTTAACAACGCCGCATTTAATTGCTTCCGTCAGTGCGCAATATGAAGTGAAAAATTTTTTGAATCTTGTCAAAAATTATAAAAGTTTTGTGATTAAACCGGCGCACGGCAGCGGCGGAAAAGGTGTTTTGGTTATTCAATCTTATACGCAAAATCATTTTCGATTGCCTTCCGGGCGGGTATTGAGATATCGCGAAGTTTATCAGCATATTTCCAATATTTTAAGCGGATTATACAGTTTGGGCGGGCGATATGATACCGCTTTGTTTGAAGAAATGGTTCATTTCAGTGATGTTTTTAAAAATTACAGTTATCAGGGTATTCCCGATGTGCGCCTTATTATTTATGAAGGGTACCCTGTTTTGGCAATGATGCGTTTGGCCACAAAAGAATCGGCCGGTCGGGCTAATTTGCATCAGGGCGCCGTGGGTGTGGGCATTGATATCAAAACGGGCAGGGCAATCTCTGCCGTTCAACACAACAAACCTGTTCGGTTTCATCCGGATACGAAAGCTGATTTAATGCAACTGTCCGTTCCCTTTTGGAAAGAGCATTTGCTGATTGCCGCACAAGGATATGAAATGACGGGATTGGGATATTTGGGAGCCGATATTGTGTTGGATAAGAATAAAGGACCGATGGTGTTAGAATTAAATGCCCGTCCGGGACTGGCCATTCAAATAGCCAATCAGTGCGGATTGAGAAGCGTGTTAAAGCGTGTGGAAAAAGATTTTCCGCGCGGATTATCCTTTAAAGAAAGAGTTGAATATGTTTTATCAACCTATTGAATTTATTTTATAAAAATATATTTTTTTTAAATTCTTTATTATTGCCGTAAAAAAGCGTTATCGGGACTATCAATTGAAAACATATATTAAAAAAAACGGTACGCGCCGCATTGAATTATCCGACGAATGGTTTTTGAAAAAAAGATTGTTTGATTATTCAAAAAGGAGAGATTATTGAAATAAAAAAAGCCCGAAAAATCAGGCTTTTCAAAGGCGAAGGACACGACCTGCTTTAACGATAATCGGCTGCTTTCTTCCGAACCTGACCGGCTGTTAACGAAAAACACCCGCATCCTTCAAGAAAAGTATCTCATTCTTTTTTGCATCTGTCAACAAAAAAATCTTGCAATCAGTGATTTTTTAAGGCTATAATCAAATAAATTTTTTGATGAGGAGAAGAAAATGAGTTTACTTGCGATTGTCGAGAAAAAAGTTCATAACGCCTTTAAAACTTGCGGATATGATAAAGCGCCCACTTTAACAGGGCTTTCCGATCGGCCGGATATCAGCGATTATCAATCAAACGGGGCATTGCAGCTGGCCAAAAAAGAAAAGAAAAATCCGCGTGAAATTGCCGCGCGAATTGCCGATGTTTTAAAGACGGATTCGTTTTTTTCCGCTGTGTCGGTTGACGGGCCCGGTTTTATTAACATGCGCTTGAGCGATGCGGCTTTAATTCAATCGTTTCGCTTGTTTCAAAAGGGTAAAAACGGTTATCAACGCTCAACAAAAGCGCAACGCATTGTTATTGATTACGGCGGGCCGAATGTTGCCAAAGCTTTGCATGTGGGGCATTTGCGTCCGGCGGTTATCGGAGAGGCAATTAAGCGCATTCATCAATATGCCGATGATTTTATTGTCGGTGATATTCATTTGGGCGATTGGGGATTGCCGATCGGGCTTTTAATTGCCGAAATTCAAGAGCGTTATCCCGATTTACCTTTCTTTTCGGAAAATTATCACGCTGACAAAGCCGTTGTGCCGTTTACGGAAAAAGATTTGGAAGAAATGTATCCGATTGCCAGTCAAAAATCGAAAAATGATGAAGCGTATTTGGCGCGTGCCAAAGAAAATACCCGTTTGTTGCAAAACGGCCATAGGGGATATCGGGCATTGTGGCGTCAAATTCTGAAATTATCCGTGCGGGAAATTAAGAAAAATTATAAAAAACTTGATGTGCATTTTGATTTATGGTTGGGCGAAAGCAGTGTGAATAATCGCTTGCAGAAAATGATTAAACGGTTGAAAAAGCAAGGTGTTTTAAAATATGATAACGGGGCGGAGGTGATTAAACTCGGCACAAGCGTGACCACAAAAAACAAACTGCCGCCGTTAATTATGGTTAAATCCGACGGCGCCGTAATGTACGGTGCAACCGATTTAGCCACCATTGAGGCGCGTATGGAAGATTATCAACCGAGTCGCATTTTGTATGTGGTTGATGCGCGTCAGGCACTGCACTTTGAGCAGGTTTTTTCGGCCGCGCGTAAGCTGAAATTGGTTCCGAAAACAGAATTGTTGCATTTGGGCTTCGGAACCATTACAGGCCCGGATAACAAGCCTTTTAAAACAAGAGACGGCGGCGTGATGACATTGGAACGCTTGCTGAATGAGGCGGTGCAGGCTTCCATGAAGAAAGTGGAGCAAAGCAAAAATGCCGCCAAATTAAGTGCGCAAAAAAAAGAGGTCATTGCCCGAAAAATTGCCGTCAGCGCGGTTAAATATACCGATTTGATGAATGAACGTATGCGCAATTATGTGTTTGATATTGAGAAAATGACGGCGTTAGAGGGAAAAACGGCGCCTTATATTCTTTATGGCTTGGTGCGGATGAAATCGGTTTTGTCAAAAATGCCGAAAGCTGCCGTTTTTAAAGGCTGTCAAATGGTTTTAACCGAACCGGCGGAGCGCGCGCTGTTCATGCGGCTTTATCAAATGCCCGAGTTTTTTCAAACAGCCTATCAAAATGAAGCACCGCATGTGATTTGTGATTATCTGTATAAATTGATTCAAGATTTTAACGTGTTTTATCATGATTGCCCGATTCGCGGCGCCAAAGAACCGTCGATTCGGTTTACGCGGTTTTTGTTAACGGCAACGGCTTATCGCATTGCTTTCGATATGGCACGAATCATCGGTTTGGAAATTCCGGAAATTATGTAAGGAGAGGCCATGAAAACAATCAGTGTTCTTTGTTCGGTGTGTTTAATGTTTTTTTGTGTCGGGTGCGGGCGTGTTTCGCCGCCGCAATCGCCGGAGGGTGCTTTTTATCCGCATGTTTATTATGTGAAAGAAAAAACACCGATGCCGCAAGAGAAGCCCTCAAAAGAAGAAGCCGCGGAACAGGCCAAAGATTATGCCGACAGTATTTTTGATTAAATTTTATTGTTTTCGTTTTTATTTTTGTTGAGACGTTGTTTTATTTTCTGTTTACGCGCGTTTTGGTTGGCTTTTACCAAAACAGATTGCTGAATATCATTATCGGAAGGCTCAATGTTCGGCTGACACATTCCTTGCCCCGAACAATCCAATCCGGAATTAATGCCGCTTTCGTCTGCCGGTTTTTTCGACGGCATTTGATGATGTTTTTCAAAGGTTTTATCCAAATTTTTTCGGGCATTTGCCAAATGAGTGAATTTTTCCGCTTGAAAAGAAGAGGTTTTCTCTTCGGAGTCGCCCGAAAGAAGAACGGTTTTTTCCGTATGGCTGATTTTTAAAATTTCTTGATGCGTAATCACCAGTTGTTCGGTGCGCGAAATTTTCAAAAGTGGTTGAAAAGTAAGGTTTTTATTTTCCGTCTCCGATGAAGTTTCATCGGCCGGAGCAGAGGGTTGATGAGTCATTTTTTTCTCCTTTTTCAGGTTATATAAGTTTTTCGATTAAGGGTTTCAAGCCGGTTGTTTTGTAAAAAAGAAGAAAAAAAATGCATTTTAGTGAAAAAAAAGATTTACTGTTTCAATAAAAATTGTTATAATATAATATATAGCATAACAGGAGGATTTTTAAATGATCTTTTGGGGAACGGTTCTTGCATTTATTCTCGGTATTATGTATTATATGCTTTATCCGTATGATACAAAAATTTCAACGGTTTATATGCCTTCGTCAGAGGCCTATGTTGCCGGTTTTGTGGCGCAACATCAGGCCGCCAAAGATTATGCCCGCGAAGCGGTGATTGCCATCAATCGCATAACCGAGACTTTGCCGCATCATGATTCGACAACAACGGAAAACAGTCATTCCGTTTTGATTTTATCAGATGCCGAACAGGAAAAAAGTCCGATTGATTCGTTTTTGCCGAAAGGCATTTCTTCCGTTCAAACAAACAATTTTCAGCCGAATGTTAACAGTAGCGCGCAAAGCGACGATATTATTGATTTCAGTTCAGGTTTTGTCAGCCTTTTGGCGTGTTTTGATCAACCCGAGCGAAAATTAAACGATTCGAATAAATATACAGAGGCAAAATTAACCGATTGCAGAGCGGCTACAACAAAATATGTTATGACATACGGCCCCGTTCCCGATGAATTGGACAGACCTTATATGCGCGGGAAAATACTGTTGTGGGAGCCGTCATTGTTAAAACGAACAAAAGGGAATCCCGATTGCGGATTCTTGTATTACGATTCGGCAAGAAGTCGCTATTTTATCAATAATTCTCGTCATTTAACGCGAACAATTCCTACGGCGTTTATAAATTTGTTCATCGGTTATTTAAACGGTAATGATGAGGGGCGTGTTCTTGTCGGAACAGGTGAAAATTCACGGGAATTATTATTTTGTATGACGCCGGTGAATGATCCGTATCCGCGGTTAGGGTTAAGAGTGTTGCTTGACGGCACAATCAATCAATTACTGAGTAATAATGCAATTGAGCATTCGTCGACCATACCGAACGGCGGCTGGATCAATTTAGCCAAAGAAAACAGCAGTACGCCTCTTTCAATTACCGGTTCAGGAGCAAACAGTAAGTGGAATACTTATTGTTCGGCAACAAGCGAAACATGCCATGCCGACGGATTTTCATTCAGCAGAAACCACACAATCACCATTCCTTCGGGGTGGTTTGATTCGGAGCATCCGGAGGTTGTTCTCGGTGTTCCTTCCACCATTTCCTTTATGGCCTTATTCAAGAAAGGAACTTATCCCGTTTTTGAATCAACAAGCACAGCCGGTAATTATGGTATAAAGGCAGAATATAAAGAGAATAAATTAACCGTTACGCTTTCTAAAAATTCAACGAAACATGAGGTATCAGCCACAATTCAACCCGAGGAAATGACTCAAGTTGATTATATTTTAAATGCGGGCGGTCATAAATTATATGTTAACGGAGAGTTGATCAAGCAAGAGAGTTTCGGCTCTTCTGATTTAATCAGTAGTGTGGGCGGAACTTCTTTCACGTTGGGCGGTAGTTTGGCAGATTACATTTTATATAACTTTTTAATTTATAATCGCTCACCCGAAGCCGGTGAAGCTTTGTCGCAATCTATTGATTTATACGGTTTGCCGCGTATTTATAAGTCGAATATGTTACGTTATATAAAGAAAACGGGAAAGATTCAATTGCCGGAGAAAAACAATTATTTGCAAAGGAGGACAAATGAATAAGTTTAATGAAAAACAAAACGAAAAAGGATCCGTTCTGGTTGAGGTGATTGCCGTTATTGCCTTATTGGGCGTGATGGGGCCGTTATTGTTTCGTCAGGTGATGACACGAAACGAAGAAGTGGAAAATATTAACATTGCCTCCGAAATGAGAACTTTAAAAGAAGCTTTTTCGGCATATATTTTAACGGATAAGGCGCGTTTGTTGAGAAATTGGTCCGGCGATTCACAGGACTGTAAAAGTGTTGTTGTTAGTGATATTGAATCCTTTTTGCCTTATGGAAATGAAGCTTACGGAGATTATAAGTTTTACCTTTGTAAAAATACCGATGATTTTTTGCAGGGCTACATTATCCCGGAAGCTTCCGCTATGCCGGAAACCGTGGGCTTAAAGCGTGCGGCGCGTATTGCCAATTTAATCGGGGCAGATGGTGCTATTTGTCAAAACGGTGATATTAACGGTGTTGCCGGCGGTTGGGGATTACAAGATCCCGGTGGTTGGTGTAATGCCGGTAGTGACATTACGGTTTATTTGGTAACAACCGGTATGGATACCTATGTGCCGGAAGTCACGTATGAAGATTATTCCACGGGTGTGGTGAGTATTCCGAATGAACTTGCTTTGCAGAATTTACACGCATGGAATTATTTTTCAGTCGGGAACGGTCAAAATTGCTATGAATTAAAGCACGATAAAACGGGAAATTATGATCCCGAAAAAGGCTTTGTTGCCAATAATGATATAATTTATGATGCAAATGAGCACAGTTGCGATCCTTTGTTTTGGGTTGGCACCAAGTCCAGTGGAACGGACGATAAAGCCAAGGGTGATGTTTATGTTAAAAACAATTTAATGGTCGGACGAGTCAACAGATCAAAGCAAGCCATCGGTTTATTCCATGCCGACACAGCTTCCGGAACGGCTGATACAACATATAGTGCCGAACGTTCCGAGGGTAATAAAATTGTTGTGTATGATAATATGGGAAAAGAAAAAATTACCATCAACGGTAAAGGTGAAATTATTGCAAAAGGAGAAACAACAGGTACTTCCGGAACCGAAGAAACGATGAAAATGACAAATCAAGGTTTGGAATCCAGCATAAAGGCTAAAAATGGGAATGAAAATTATAAAGTTGATCCGGCTTATACGTCGGTGATGAATGATATTAAACTTGATTCGCGGGGCGGGGCGCGGTTAAGTGATATTTTGCCGAATTATATCAGCCGCGGTGTCTATGAATTAGATAATTCTCACCAATCGGTTCATGTTCCGACGTGTCCGAACGGCTATGCACCGGCTGTTATTGTAACGCCCACAATGTGGAAAGAGAAACCGAAAGTTGTAAAGACGGATATTGAAGGTAATTTAAAAACGAAGGAATTTGAGATTCCGGCGCAAGGAAGCAGCAGCAGTAGTAAAGTCGGACCGATTGATATTACGGCGCAAAAAGATTTGGAAGTTCAGAATGCTGATTTAAAAATAACTATTTCCAATACCGAAAAAGCGTCCGCAACAAGTGGTACTTCAAGTTGGACAATTAAGTTTTTAAGCGAAACCTCTTCTTCTGCTCGTACAGACGTGAAAGGCTTGGCTCAAACGTTTTGTGTTTATGATACCGCATATAGCACCAGCGGGAAATGGTCAAACGGTAAAGAGCCGAAAAACCTGGATCGCTCAAATTAATATGGGAAATAAAACAGCATAACGTTAAAAAAAAATGTTGATTAAAAAATTTTTTTGTCATATATTGAATAAGCGCTTTAACATAATGAAAGGATAGTAAAATGTGTCAGTGCAGTTTTAAAACAGGTTATTGCAACTATATCGCAGCCGGACGCGGCATTGGGATGAAGTTTGCGTTTTTATTTTCATTCTTGGCCGGTTTGGCGGTTGCCATTTTATCAGGGTTTATTCTGCGTATGCAGTTGAATACCAATGATGTTGATTCATTTATTGACACATTGCCTGTTGTTAAAATTCAAGACGGTCGTATTGTTGAACCGATTCTTGATAATGTTGTGTGGACCATTCCCGGCGAAGTTCCCGAAGATGATATTTATGTGGTTGCCAACACAACGGTTGATAACGTTGATGCCATTCCGCCGCAAGTTGCCGTTTACATTACGGCTAAAAGAGTTTACACACAAGGTGAGGACGGTTTGCATGCTTATGACATACCGGAAATGGAAAATACGGTGATTACGCATGATGTTGTTCGTAAATCCGTTATGTTCGTTTTGGCGATTGTCAGTGTGCTGTTCGGCTTTTTCTCTTTAATTTTCGGGCTTTTGTCTTTCCTGTTTGCTTATGTGATTACATTGCTGTTCGGCACGTTCTTTAATAAAAATATTACGAAATCGGGTTGGGGCAGAGCATTGGTGCTTCCGTGGGTTATTTTGTGGATTGCTTCAATTGTTTGCTCATGGTTCGGCTATATTTTATTTTTCCCGCATCCGTTGGTATGGGTTATTATCTTACCGGCTGCCATTACGTTGATTTCGGGCAATCTTATGAAAAAATGCCTGAATTTTGAAGAAGCAAAAACGGAAGAAGAAATAATTGATGATATTTTGGCCGAAAATACCGTTACGGAAGAAAAAACGCCCGTTGTTGTGAAAACAAAACAGGCAAAACCGAAAAACGACAAAAAAGCTGAAAGTAAGGCTGTTGTTAAAAAAACGCCGGTTCAAACTTCACCGGTTCAGCGAAAAGCCGATAAGCCGACATCGTCAAAAAAAAGAAAGTCAGCTCAAAAACACACAAAGTCGGCTAAAAAATAAGGCTGAATAAAAGTCGGTTATAAACCAAAAACGCCGTTTCATGAATTGAAGCGGCGTTTTTTTTACGGTAAAAAGGTGTTTGAGTTTAATTGAAATTGCTTTAACGCACCAAATTCAGCCAATAAAACAGTTTAATCTTTTTTGATAAAGACAGATACTTATATGATATTATTTTTTCCTGCCGTAAAGAACGTACAGCCGGAGCGCTTTGTAAAATAAAATTTTTATCTTTCGTTTTAAACGTGTTTTTAATCAGTGCTCCTAAAATGGCGGCAATAATGGTTTTTTGAAGCAATTTCCAGAGTTTCGGCCGATCTTTAAAATGATTGTAAATTAAAGTCATTCCGCTGATTAAGGAATTCTGTTTTTTACTTGTAAAGCGCGAATTCATAATAGATGTACTTGTAATGCGATAAAAATAAAGCTTTTCGTTTAAGTAAGCAAAATGAACGGGTTGTTCAAAAACAAACAGATTAAAAAGCCAATCTTCATATACCAAATCGGGAAAACGAATTTTGCCGATAACTTCCCGCTTAAAAAGTTTGTTCCATGCGGCAAAAGCAAATATATTATAGCTTTTTGCATAATCAATCAGTGCGTTATGAAAAACACGAGGTTCGCAGGTAAGCGTTGAGAAAGGCATACTTTTTTCGGCAGAAACAAAATTACAAATAACAATATCAGTTTTTGTTTTTTGCTGAACGGAAAGGAGGCGGCTTAAAAAGTCTGGAGAAATGCAGTCATCGCCGTCAATGAAAGAAATATATTGCCCCGAAGCCATATCAAGCCCGTTGTTTCGGGAAACGGGAAGTCCTTGATTTTCTTGGTTTAAAATTTTAAAACGATTGTCGTTTTTTGCAAATTTTTGTATAATTGACAAAGAGTTATCAGTTGAACCATCATTGACACAAATAACTTCAAAGTCTTCAAAAGTTTGATTTTGAATGCTTTTTAAACATTCTTCAAGATATTTTTCGCAATTGAATATCGGAACAATAACAGATATAAGCGGTTTATTAGACATAATATAAATTCCCAAGCAGAAAAAGATAAATTTTCTTTAAAAACGATTTTATTTTAATGGAAAGCGAAGAAAAGTCAATTATAATTTAAGAAAATGAAAAATTTTTGAAAACGAGTCAAAAAACACTTGACAAACTATTCGAAAATGATTACAATACACCCATCTGTCGCGGGGTAGAGCAGTCCGGTAGCTTGCCAGGCTCATAACCTGGAGGTCGTGAGGTTCAAATCCCACCCCCGCAACCATAAATAAAACCGCCTTAAAGGGGCGGTTTTTTTATGGAGCGGAATTCGAGTGGGAGTTGAACCTCACGAAGAAGTGAATGGATAAAAGGGATAGCGGGGTAATTTCTTGTCTAAAAACGATAATTTAATGCAAAAAAATTAAAAAATTTTGAAAAATGTTAAAAAAGAGTAAATTTTTTATGTAAATATATGATTGAATTTCCACTATTTTTTATAAAAATGTAAAAAAAATTTAATTTTTTTTGAAAAAATAGTTTATTTTTAGTTAAAAATGTGTTAATATGTTATCAGATGTGAAAAGAAAGATATTTGTTTCGGTTTGAAAGTCAAATGAAAATCGAACAGAAGTTGAAAGGAATACGGAACGAGTTTGAGATGAGGAACTCTTGAAAAGCGATAAGATAAGTTTTATATAACTTCTCGATTATCAGATTAAAATCGCTTTTGAGGTTAGGGGCGGGACGTTAAAAAGGAGCGGCTTTAAAACCGCTCCTTTCTCCGTTTTAAAAGGCTGATTTTTAATCTAAACGATATTCAACCGTTGAAACAACCCGAACCGTTTTATCAATTTGTTGCGCTTCATAGCTGCCGGATCCGCCTTCTGCCGGTAAAATGGAAAAAACACCTTGATTGGCATAGCGAATTTTTCCGACTTGACTGCCGGCGTTTGCCGCAAATTCTGCTGCGGCTTTTTTGGCGTTAATGGTGGCTTCTTTCAGCATTTTCGGTTTAATATCATTCAGTTTCGTGAAAATGTAAGAAACCGGATCGGAATAGGAATTATCGAAAATAATGCCTTTCCCGATGAGTTGGTTTGTTTTGGGCAACGATTGCTCGACCAAGTCAACTTTTCCCGACTTAACCGTTATTGTTTGCGTTAAAATAAAACGTGTATTATCGGTAACGTTCCCGTTACGATAGGGATTGGCCATTAAATCGTTTGTTTCGATTCGTTCGACGTTAATTTCCGTTTCATTAAAGCCTTGCTCTTTCAAAAAGGTCACAATTTGATTGGCTTGATCGGTAATGTTTTTTTGCGCTCCGGGTAATTCATTTCCCGTAGTGACAAATTTTAATTTCCATATAGCCAAATCGGCTTTAACGTTCATTTCCGCCAAGCCTTTTACAACAACCGTATTATTGTTGACTTTGGTTTGATAATAGTAATATCCGGGACAAAATCCGCCCAAAGCAACACCTGCTGCCAATATCAGGGAGGCCGGTAATAAGTTTTTCATTTTTTCTTTCCTTTCATTGAAGTTCATCATATAAAATATGTTTTATTATAAGTATAAAAAAGTTACTTGACAAGCAAAATTATTCGCCTGGTTTCTTAAAATGTGAAAAATCTTTTAAATCAATCGGTTTTTCAAAATGAACGCGACGAATAAAATTGTTGTGACGTGCTAATTCCGTTCGGTATGTTTCTGCTTGCTTTGAATTGATTGTTTGTAAATAATCGGCATATTTTTGAAATAATCCGGTGTCCATTAATTCAACCGATATTTCAGAGACCTCACCCAAAACGGCTTGCAAAAGGCTTTTCGTGTGTTTATCATTATTGATTATCGGAAAAGAAAGCTGAGTTTCGGCTAAATGCGGCAACGAAATTTGAGCATTCACAACAAGCGGCTTTGTTTGGGGATTAAAAATAAACACTGCTTCACCTTTTAAGTGATAAATTCCCATGAGACCTAATGACAGAAGCGGTTTTGAGAGCGCTTCTTCAAAAGGTTTATAATTTTCGGTTTCGGTAATAATTTGTTGCCCGTATAGGTGCCGTAACGTTTGTAAAACATCTATTTGAAGCCCTTGCATTTGAAAGCTGATATTTTCACCGTTTTGTCGAATAATCAATTTATCGATTCGATGAGATATTTTTAATTCGGGAAATGAAGCTTGATAAAAAATAAGTCCTTTTCCGCCGACAGACAGGCCTTTATGCGCATAATGAATGTCATTTTCCGAGAGATGATATTGCTTTAAAAATCGATGATAGCTTTTATTAACGGAAACATGCTGATAAAGAATACCGGTTGCCAATAACAAAATAACACAAAAAGCAATCAGGTAAAACAGTTTATTCGTTTTCATTTTGCTTCCTCATCAGTACAAGTGGAAGTATGGCACAATATCATTTCCGTCGGTTGCACAAAAATATCTTTATGTCCGTTTCCGGATTTTAACGAAAAGATACCGCGAACAAGATATCGACCGTTACCTTTTTTGCCGTTAATGTGAATGGTATTTTTTAAAACAGAAACTTTATTGTTTTGAATTTGTAAAACCGTTTGCGCTTTTATGGGTATATTTAACGTATGCAATAACAATAAAATGCGGGCAGCTGATTGTTGTTCATCAGATATGTCCAATAAGCCGTTTTTAATAATATGTTTTTTCTTTTTTGTCGGCTGAAACGGCATTAAATATGATTTTTGCGGTGCCGGAATATCTGCTTTTTCTAAATCCGTTTCGCTTTCTTGGGGGCGGGCAGGGGTTGTTGTATCAAAATAAGCGGCTGCCGATTGTTCTTTATTTGGGTTGTTTTCGGCGACAAGGGGTGTTTTATCTTCGGTAACAGGTGTTTTTTCCGGTTCTTTCTCATTTTGAGGCGGTATTTTTAAATCAGCGGCAAATTCATCGGGTATTTTTTCTTTACTCGATTGATTTTCATCAGAGGAGGGGGATTCAGGGGGTGATAATTTGGCTTTGTTATCAATGGGATCAGTTAACGAATCGACAGATGACATTTCTTCGTTGTCAAGAGAGAGGGCACGAAACAGCGCGGATTTGCGTTTTGCTTTTTTGATAACCGGCAAAAGTGTTTGATATAATTCATCTTCATCCCAATCAATATCCTCTGATTTACGGTGAGATTTTAATGATTGTCGGGAGGCTTTGGGGGAGCGCATAATTTTGTGATGATGAGATTTTAAATCTAATTGCACATACATATAAACTTCTTCCGGTGCCGGATTATCCGTATCGCTTAAATAAAGCTGAACCTCTGATTCTGCCGGACAAAAACGACGTGTTTGCTTTTCAACCGTTTGAAAAACCGTTTGTAAAAAGTGCGGATTGTTTAAACGAGACGTATCGGCAATAATGCCTAACATGCGAAACGGTGCGCAAACCTTAAAAGCCGGATATGTTCCCGCTGCGGTTTTTTTGGAGGACATTTGCCCGATATAGAAAATATTATTGTCTAAATCACTATATACGGGAAAAGTGGCTTTTTGAACACCCAGTTCGTCGGAAAAGCGTTTTAAATCAATTTCCGGCAATAAAGAGTCTCCCGTCCAATAGCCGGCGGAAAAATAACCGTATAATTTTTCAACCGGTTTTGAAAAAGCATTATAAACCGTTATGTTATGATATCCGCGCAGTAATTTATCGGATTCGCATTCTTCTCTGTCGGTTTCAATATGCCAAGCATGCGTGTTTTTTTCCGTTAAATAATAAATTTTGCATTTTTTATTTGGCGTTTCAAGAACCTGTTCCTCCAACAAATAAGCATTTGCCTGTGAAACAAGACCACAAGAAAGCAAGCAAGCAAATAAGATTTTACTGATTAAATGCATACCTTTATTATACAGACGTTTTTTTCAAATGCAAGTGATAAAGTGTTTTTTCATTTTTTTTGCGTGCATTTTTTATATATCACGTTCATTTTTTTGTTTCATTTTTTGATACACTATTTTTTTAACGGAATTATTCGACTCTCTCTTTTTTAATAAACGTATGATTTCCTTGTTTTTAACCCGTATGGCTAATTGGAGGGGCGAATGAGAAAATTTATTGGAAATATTTATTTTCGCACCGTTTTTCAGTAATGTTTCCACGGATTCTTTCTGATTGGAAGCAATGGCATACATTAAAGCCGTATTTCCCTGCATATCTTTAATATTGACATCGGCATTGTTTTCGATAAGCCATTCCAATGTGCGTTGATTAAAACGATTAACGCTTAACATTAAAGGTGTTTGTTCGTTATTGTTGGGAATATCAATATCTGCACCCGATTTTTTTAATTGAGCCATCATCTCTATGGAACCGGAACCGGCCGCGCGAAAAAATGCTGTTTCGCCTTTTTTGTTTCTGGCATTGATATCTGCGCCCGCTTTTACAAATAATTCAATCATTTGCATAGCTTTATGCGTACAGGCTTCCATTAAAGGTGTTCTGCCCGTTTCATCACAGATGTTTAAATTAAGATGATGATCTATCATTGATTCCATAATTGTCGTATAGTCTCGCTCCGATTGATATTTATGAATATTTTTAATAAATGTTATAATCGGCAGTTGATTATTTTTATCTTTTTCATTCAAGTTAATTCCTGTTTCAATCAGTTTAAGAGCATATAATTTTTGTGTGGGATTTTGTAATGCGTAATTTAAAGCCAGTTTTAAGCTTTCTTTATCTTTAAGAACTTCGGGATTATCAATGATATCTTCAAATTTATTGATATCGTTATCGTAAATAATTCTTATTAAATCAACAGGTTCTTTCATTTTTACAGCCTTATCGTAAATAAAATAATAATGCAATTATATGA
Organism: uncultured Alphaproteobacteria bacterium; assembly: GCA_947627155.1. Classification (GTDB taxonomy): domain Bacteria; phylum Pseudomonadota; class Alphaproteobacteria; order CAAHEQ01; family UBA3637; genus RGIG4140. Next base: position 78,880 of record CANQUX010000001.1, read on the forward strand.
TTGAAGAATGATTCTGTCAATGGGAAATTATGCTAAAATGTAAATTTTAAGTAGCATATCTGAAAATCTTTATTAATTCCCATAAAAAATACCCGTCTGAAATTTCAGACGGGCATTTTATAACAAGGTTTATAATTATTCCTCACCTTTGGCAAGTCTTTCATAGAGCTTGAAGCGTTGTTCAATTTGCGCTTGTGCTTTTTTGACCAATTCTTCATAATGCTCCGGATTACTTTGCTTGACGGCTTTAAACCGTGTTTCCGTTGCCATAAAGTCGGCAACCGGACGAGTCGGCTTGCTGTCTAACTGGAAGGGATTTAAGCCCTGTTCGGCACGCCGCGGATCAAAGCGATACAACGGCCATAAACCGGTTTCAACTGCCATTTTCTGGTGTTCCAATCCCATTTTGCCGATATCGTATCCGTGAGAGATACAGTGACTGTATGCAATAATCAAAGACGGACCGTTAAAGCTTTCGGCTTCGTTCATGGCTTGCAAGGCATGCGAATCTTTTGCCCCCAATGAAATGCTGGCAACATAAACACCGCCCGATGACATGGCAATCATACCCAAGTCTTTTCGCGGTAATTCACTGCCGGCAATGGCAAATTTGGCAGAAGCGCCGATCGGTGTGGCTTTGGAGCGTTGTCCGCCGGTGTTGGAATAAACTTCCGTATCCATAACCATAATATTGACGTTTTTGCCGGAATAGAGCACATGATCCAATCCGCCGTAGCCGATATCATAGGCCCAACCGTCGCCGCCCAAAATCCAAACGGATTTTTTCACGAAATAATCGGCATTATCAAGCAAAATTTTGGCTTGTTCACTCGAAAGCGCAGTCAATTTTTCTTTTAATGCTTGAACGCGATTGCGTTGTTCGCTGATTCCTTGTTCCGTTGATTGATCGGCATTTAAAATGGCATTTACCAAGTCTTCACCGATTTCGGCTTTCAATTCGCCTAATAATTGAATGGCAAATTCGGTTTTGGCGTTAATGCTGGTGCGCATACCCAAACCGAATTCGGCATTATCTTCAAACAAGGAGTTTGCCCAAGCCGGACCGCGCCCTTCGCTGTTTTTGGCATACGGCGTTGTCGGTAAGTTTCCGCTGTAAATGGAGGAACAACCGGTGGCGTTGGCAACAATTAAGCGATCGCCGAACAACTGTGTCATCATTTTCACATAAGGTGTTTCACCGCAACCGGCACAAGCACCCGAAAATTCAAACAACGGCCGCATTAACGAGACAGATTTAATCATCTTCGGAGAGAGTTTTGTTCTGTCAACATCGGGCAAGGACATAAAGAAGTTAAAGTTTTGAATATCCTCTTCCAAATGTGTTTCAATCGGAACCATATTAACGGCTTTGCGTTCCGGATTCTCTTTATTTTTTGCCGGACAAACCTGCGTACACAATGAACAGCCCGTACAATCTTCGGGAGCCACTTGAACAACAAACTTGTCACCGGCAAACTCTTTGCCTTTATAGTCTGTATATTTGAATGAGGCAGGTGCTTTGTCCAAAGCACTCGGGCTGAATGTTTTTGCCCGAATGGCCGCATGCGGACAAACGGAAACGCATTTACCGCATTGAATACAAACCGACGGATCCCATTCCGGAATTTCCGTTGCAATCCGGCGTTTTTCATATTTCGCCGTATCTGTCGGCCAAGTACCGTCAGCCGTCCATTCGAAAGCGCTGACCGGCAATTGTTCGCCGCGACCTTCAATAATTTTACCCGTTACCTTTTGCAACAGTTCGGGAGCAGTTGTCGGAATACCCGGTTGCCGTTTGTGAACGGAGTTCGCTTTGCCGATTTTAATTTCATGCAAATGAGCCAAAGAGGCATCGACGGCTTTAATGTTGGCATCAACAATTTCCTGACCTTTTCGGGCATAAGTTTTTTGAATGGCCTTTTTAATTTTATCAATGGCTTCATCGCGCGGCAAAACACCGGAAATGGCAAAGAAACACGTTTGCATAATGGTGTTAATGCGTCGTCCCATACCGGTTTTGCCGGCAACTTCAACCGCATTGATGGCATAGAGCTTAATGTTCTTGTCAATAATTTCCTGTTGCACTTCAATCGGCAAACTATCCCACACTTTGTCGCTCGGTTCGGTTGAGTTAATTAAAAACACGGCGTTTTTGCTGGCAAACGACAAAACATCGGTTTTAAACAAGAACGGCATGTGGTGACAAGCAACAAAGCCCGCTTGATTGATTAAATACGGTGCTTTAATCGGATTCTTGGAAAAACGCAGGTGTGAAGTTGTCATACCGCCGGATTTCTTTGAGTCATATACGAAATAGGCTTGTCCGTAATAATCATCACCGTCGGCAATAATTTTAATTGAGTTTTTGTTGGCGCCGACCGTTCCGTCAGATCCCAGACCCACGAAAACACAACGGCTGACATCATTTCCTTCAATATCAAAAGAAGGATCGTAAGCCAATGATAAATGTGTGACATCATCATCAATACCGACCGTAAAGTGCGCTTTTTCGGTGTTTTCCAAAACGGCTTTGGCCATTGCCGGCGTAAATTCTTTGGAGGATAAGCCGTAGCGTCCGCCCAAAACTTTCGGCATGGAGGACAACGATCCGTTTGAAACGCCTTCCGCCAACGTGGAAACAACATCCAAATAAAGCGGTTCGCCGACGGAGCCCGATTCTTTTGTTCTGTCAAGAACGGAAACGTATTTAACGGTTTTCGGCATGGCTTTAATGAAGGCTTCTTTCGGGAACGGACGATACAAATGAATGCCGATAACACCGTATTTACCGCCTTTGGCATTTAAAGCTTTAATTGTTTCCTGCAACGTTTCAACACTGGAACCGATGGAAACGGCAATGTGTTCGGCATCAGCCGCACCGAAATATTCCACCAAATGATAAGCCCGACCCGTCACTTCTTCAAATTTACGCATGGCTTTTTCAACAATGGCCGGACAGGCATTGTAATATTTGTTGGCTGCTTCTTTAATTTGGAAGAAAACATCCGGATTTTGTGCCGTACCGCGTACTTTCGGATCCTCCGGCTTTAAAGCATGTTTCGTTGTAAAATCGGTCGGAATATCGGCCATTAAAGTTTTTAAATCTTCATCGGAAATGAGATTGATTTTGTTAATTTCATGCGAGGTTCTGAATCCGTCAAAGAAATGAATGAACGGAATACGCGAGAGGAACGTGGACATTTGTGCAATCGCGGCAAAATCCTGCGCTTCCTGAACGGAATTTGAAGCAATCATGGCAAAACCCGTTTGACGGCAAGCCATCACGTCGGAATGATCGCCGAAAATGGAAAGCGCGTGTCCCGCAATGGTTCGCGCGGCAACGTGCATAACAAACGGTGTTAATTCGCCTGCAATTTTAAACATATTCGGAATCATCAGCAATAAGCCTTGTGAAGCCGTGTATGTGGTGGTGATTGAACCGGCTTGCAATGATCCGTGAACGGCACCGATGGCACCGGCTTCCGATTGCATTTCCAAAACCTCCGGTACTTTACCCCAAATATTTTTGACACCGGCGGCCGACCATGTATCGGACCATTCGCCCATGGGCGATGACGGTGTAATCGGGTAAATAATTGAAACTTCATTCAGTTTATGAGCGACCAAAGCAGCAGCTTCATTCGCATCGAGCATTTTCATTTTTGCCATATTTTCTTCCTTTCAGTTAATTAAAAAATATGTTATCCTCTTATACGCCCGAACAAAATAAATGTCAATTGAAAAAATGCATATTATTTTGTTAAAAAGTTTAGAATCAGTGATTCTCTTTATATTTAAAGATGTTTTGAAAATGATTTTTTTCCTTAATAAAAAAAACGGGCACTTTTGAAAGTAAACCCGTTTTTTTTTAAAGATAACTTATTTATTGAAAGCTTTTTGAATACCTTCAATGAAAGGCCCGTCTGCCGGACAAAATGAAAATTGATTGAGTTCTTCGGGTTTTACCCAGCGGGCATCTTCATGTTCATATAAATGCGGAATGGTTTCGGAATTGCAGGAAGCCCAGAAGGCATTTAAATGAAAAGCACCTTTGTCGGGATATTCATAGGTTTTGTCCATAAAGAATTCTCCGACGGTAATGGGCATTTCAAATTCTTCCATAAATTCACGGGCAACACATTCTTGTAATGTTTCGCCTTTTTCCAGTTTCCCGCCGGGAAATTCCCACATAAATTCCTGATGTTTCCCCTTTTTGCGTTGGGCAATTAAAATTTTGCCGTTATGAACGACAACAGCCATTGAAATTTCAATCATGAGCGCTCCTTTTGTTTTTTGTTTATTGAAAATTGCGAATAATGAAATGTATTTTGCCCGATCAAGACAGGCTTCATTAAACTCTTAAAAGAATAGGGACGTTTTACATTATCCAATGAAATAAATTCACAATTGTTGGAAGCAAAAACAGGTTCGATATCCCGCTTAAACAGAATTCTAAGCCCGTTTGTAATGTGATTCGAATGATTTTTAAATATATCTTTTTGAACTTTAAATATATCTTTTTGAACGGCTTTGGATAAAACAGCATTTAATTCCGTTTCCGTCAATAAAGAAACTTCTTCAGCGCACATTTTTTCAAATGTAACGGGATAATTGCAATCAATTTTATAAATAATATCGTTTGTCAGATAAATAATTTTTTTATCATCGCATAATTTTGGCGGCAGATAGTATATATCACTGTTTTCCAAGTGATGATAGAAGTTTTCGTAATAACGAATTCTGTGTTGTTGCCAAATGTATAATTCCGATAAAGAGGGTAATGTTTTCGGTTTTGCTTCAATTTCGTTTTTCTTGGCATATTTCTTATAAAGCGAATGCAATTTGGAAGTCAGCTTTTCATCGTTTGCCCACATATCAACAATTTCCGAAACTTTTTCCCACGGCATAACGTGTGTTTGTTTTTTATCTTTCAGATTTCTCATCACAAAATGAGGGCGAGCGGCATTCAATGAAATTTCATAAATAAAGGGACTGTTTTCTTCTTTAAAGTATAAAATGTGATCTTTGCAGAGAATAGGATTAAAAGACAGAGAAACAGCATCTTCTTTATTATTGCAAAGTCGGTTGTTTAATTTAATGCGTTGTTGAAAACATTTCATTGAATAAAAGTAATTAAAATCAGGAAGTTGCGGAACTTCACCCAAAAAAGCGGTATTTTCGTTTTTTCTGCCTTTGGGGGGTAATTGCCATGTTTCCTGTTTCGGTAATGAATTGATATTAATTAATAAATTTGCTTCGTGTGAGGGGAAAAGCATATTCAGATATGGTAATAACTCTTTCTTTTCATCAAAATCATCCATTCGATTATTCAAAAAAGAAAAGCATTCTGTATTTAATAACATAATATTATCCTTTCTGTAATGTTTTTTGATTGAGTTTATTTTGATTAAAGCGTTTGTGATGCATGAGTGTTATTTTGTGCATCTTAAAATATGATACTTGCGGGCTTGACTTTTCTTTAAGACTTTCTTTGAAGGCTTGCCGAATACTGTTAATAATAGGTTTATGTTTTGGTGTAACTGTTTTCGATAACCAATTGATTAGAAATTCTATTTTATCATTATTCATAGGGATTGCTCCGTTGGGAGCCGGAAAATAAGAAGTTGATAAACAGTTACCTTGTTTTTTTTCGAAAAACTCAACGACGAAGTCATTTGTTGCCAAGCGAGCGATTCGAATTTGATAGGGCGTGAGAGTTGTTGCCGTATCGGGATATAAACCGCTCACGGTTAACAAATTTCCCTGCCTGTGAAACCGGTAGCTTCCTTTTGATAATAAAGCTTTTTCGTTGCTTTTTACCGATGAATCTGATTTTTTATCGACTCGTGTATTCATTTTATTCCTTTTCAACTTTATTTGATGGCAAGAATATCATATTACGGGTATTATGTCAATATTTTTTGTAAAAAAATTTTTTTATTTTATTTTCTGTCTTTTTTACAGCATTTTTATTTTTAAAAAAGAAATTTTTTGTTAAAAGGTAAACAAAAGGTAAACGGAAATTGATAAAAAATATTGAAAACATTATGTTTCTGTTGACAAAGTTTTAAATTCGGGTATAGTGAGATAAAAAAAAGGAACGGAAAAAATAAAATGGCGGAAAATCGTTTAATCACCCCTCAAAAACTTGCCGGTGATGAAGAGCTTTATACCGGTTTAAGACCTCAATGCTTTGCCGATTTTGTCGGGCAAAAGGCAATTTGCGATAATTTGCGTGTTTTTGTCGATGCGGCCAGAAATCGGGCGGAAGCGCTTGATCATACGTTATTATTCGGCCCGCCGGGTCTGGGTAAAACAACCTTGGCGCAAATTATTGCCAAAGAATTGGGTGTCGGGTTTCGTCCGACCTCGGGGCCGATGATTTCCAAAGCCGGTGATTTGGCTGCCATTTTAACGAATCTGGAACCGCGCGACGTGTTGTTTATTGATGAAATTCATCGATTGAATCCAACGGTTGAAGAGGTTCTTTATTCGGCCATGGAAGATTTTCAACTCGATATTATTATCGGCGAAGGGCCGGCCGCTCGTTCGGTTCGCATTGATTTGCAACCCTTTACGTTGGTTGGTGCCACAACACGTTCGGGCTTGTTATCAAACCCGTTGAGGGATCGATTCGGTATTCCGTTACGCTTGCAATTTTATGAAACGGAAGATTTAATGAAAATCGTGCATCGCGGTGCGAAACTGTTAAAAATGGATATGCATGAAGACGGCGCCCGCGAAATTGCCCGTCGATCACGGGGAACGCCGCGTATTGCAGGACGATTATTGCGGCGTGTGCGTGATTTTGCGGGGGATAAACCGGTCGATAAAACGTTGGCAGATATGGCTTTAACGCGGCTGGACGTTGATCAGTCCGGTTTGGATTTAATGGACAGACGTTATTTAACATGTATTGCTTTAAAATACGGCGGCGGGCCTGTCGGTGCCGATACATTATGTGCGGCATTATCCGAGGAACGCGATACCATTGAAGAAATTATCGAGCCGTATTTAATGCAACTGGGACTTGTGATGCGTACCCCGCGGGGGCGTGTGATTTCTGAGGCCGGTTGGAAGCATTTGGGCATGAAATGTCCGGCGGGACAGGCACAAGGTTCATTATTAGATACTTTACAGGAGTAGAAAAATGATTAGTCAAATTACTTTGCGGGTCTATTATCAAGACACGGATGCGGGCGGTGTTGTTTACCATTCCAGATATTTGGATTTCGCCGAACGCGGACGGGCGGAAATGCTTGTTCAGGAAGGCGTTGACGTTAAATATTTTCTTGAAAAAGGCATTTCCTTTGTGTTAAGACATGCCGAAATAGATTATATAAAACCGGCCAAATTAGACGATGTTTTAACGATTCAAACGCGTGTTAAAGAAATAAAAAATGCCAGTATGACATTAGAACAAACCTGTTTGAGCGAAGACGGAACGGTTTTGGTTGTTATGCATATTCAATTAGCGTTTATCAATCCGCAGACCTTACGTCCCGTTCGTATGGCACCCGATGTTAAAGAAATCTTTTTAAAATATATTGAAGGAGAATAAGTTATGCAACAAGAAGCATTGAGATCATCGTTGTCCATGTACACCATGTTTATGGATTCGGATATATTTATGAAACTGCTGATATTGGGGTTATTATTTGCATCGGTATGTTGTTGGGCAATTATTTTTGACAAAGCCTTTTTATTTAAGCGTATTCGTATGGGAATGAAGGCCTTTGAAGAACAATTTTGGTCCGGCGGCTCATTGGAAGCCATTTACAATGCCAATGCGCAAAATCCGAGTAATCCCTTGGCACTTATTTTTGTAACGGCCATTAAAGAATTTCGGCGATCGCTGACCGAAAAGAAAAAAGCCGGTTCCAACATTAAAATTCAGGAACGCATTGATAAAGTAATGCAAATTGCCATTGATCGACAAGTCGATAAAATGGAAACCAAAATGATATTTTTGGCTTCAACCGGTTCTGTGGCACCGCTTTTGGGCTTATTCGGAACGGTTTGGGGCATTATGGACAGTTTTAATGCCATCGGTTTAACGCAAAGCACGAATATTGCGGCCGTTGCCCCGGGTGTGGCCGAGGCTTTGTTTACCACGGCTGTCGGATTGATAGCCGCCATTCCCGCCGTGATTGCCTATAACAAATTATCGAATGACATTGATCGCATTTCACATCGAATGGAAACTTTTTCCGATGAATTAAGCGCCATTCTTTCGCGACAGATTGATCAGGTGGAAGGATAAGGTATGGCGCGTTCAATCCGAAAAACAAAAATTCGTTCCGAAGTTAATTTAACGCCGTTGATTGACGTGATGACTTCGTTATTGGCCATTTTTATGATTACGGCACCGCTTTTAACATCGGGTATACCGCTGAATTTGCCCAAAGGCGACGGAAAGCAAATTGAGGGAGAAGATAAAACGTTAGATATCAGCGTTGATTCGCAAGGAAAAATTTATATCGGTACCGATGAAACGGCCTTAAAAGATTTAATTACCAAAGTTAAAGCCGTTGTGGCGGAAAATCCGGCCATCGGAATGGTGATCAGCGGTGATAAAGATGCCTCTTACGGCACGGTCATTGAAGTGATGGCTTTATTGAGAAGTGCCGGATTCACGCAGGTCGGTTTAAAAACCGATGCAAAAATTATGATGCCTTAAATGAGATAAAAACAACATGACCGGCTTAAATGAACTTTTTGAAACAACCACCAGGCAGTCTTATTCGTTAGGACTGTCGGTTGCGTTGCATGCCATGGTGTTGTTTTTAATGCTGTTTAATTTTTCATGGGCAACGAATGATACCGATAAAACGCCGCCTGCCATATTGATGGTTGATTTAACAAAAGTACAAATCAGCGATAAAACGAATTTACCGCCGAAAGCGGAAAAGAAAAAGGAAACACCCAAACCGGCAGTTCAACCGAAGGAAAAGCCTCAAACCAAAACACCCGCCGTTAAGCAGGAAGCGCCGCAAAAGAAAGAGGAAGTCAAGCCGGCGGAAAAAGTGCCGCCCAAAGAGGCTGCCAAAGTTGTTGAGAAAAAAGAGCCGCCGAAACAAAAACCGAAACCGCAACCCAAAGAAAAGCCCAAACCGAAATCTCAGCCCAAGCCGCAACCGAAACCGCAAGCGAAGCCGAAGCCGAAACAACAGCCGAAAAACGACTTGCAAAGTTTGTTGGCATCGGTTGAAAAAGTTAAAAAACCGGCCAATTCCGCACCGAAAGAGGTTGAAGAAGTTGATGAAAATTCAGTGCTTAATGATGGTATTGAAGGCGGAACAAGCGGCAGTCGGCTTGAAATTTTAAGCGTTTCGGAAAAAGATTTTATTGCAAATGTTATTCGTCAACATTGGAATGTGAATGCCGGTGTTGAAAATGCCGAAAATATGATTGTAGAGTTGAGTGTTCTTTTAAATAAAGACGGTGGTGTGAAAGAGGTAAAAATATTAAATCAAAAGAACAATCCGGCTTTTCAATCAATGGCGGAAAGTGCCCGCAGAGCTATATATATTTGTGACGGATTAGGGGAAGAATCGCCTTTTCGGATACTGGCAAAAAAGCACACGAAGAATTATAATACTTGGAAGAAGATACATTTATACATGAACCCGATTAAAGGAGAAGTTTTTTAGATGAGAAAATCAGAAAAATTATTTTTAATTGTCTTGTCGGTCGTTATGTTTGTTTTTTTCGGACAAACGGCCCGAGCAGAGTTAAGCATTAACGTTACGGGATCACAGTCGGAGCCGTTGCCTTACGCCATGCCCGATTTAACGGGAACGAGTTATTCGGAAAACACGTTGGGAGAGGATATAACGGCTGTTGTAATCGCCGATTTGGAGCGTTCGGGTCTTTTTCGGCATATTAATCCCGATGCTTATATTCAAAAGTTAACCGATACGAATGTACGGCCGAATTTTGCCGATTGGCAAGCCATCAATGCGCAAGCGTTGATTTACGGTACCGTTCGGGAAACGGGTGATAAAATAACGGTTTCGTTTCGGATATGGGACGTGTTTGCGCAAACGCAAATGGAAGCAAAATCATTTACGGCTTCTTCCGAATCGTGGCGGAAAGTGGCGCACATGATGGCCGATTATATTTATGAACGTTTAACGGGTGAAAAAGGTTATTTTGACACAAAAATCGTGTTTGTTTCGGAGCGGGGCAATCAGCTGAATCGGGAAAAACGGTTGGCCGTTATGGATCAGGACGGTGAGAATTTTCAATTTTTAACCAACGGTAAAGATTTGGTGTTAACGCCGCGTTTTTCGCCGAATATGAAAGAAGTGGCTTATTTTTCGTATCAGGAGGGCAAGCCGAAGGTTTATTTAATGAATATTGCCGATCGGCGTTCATCGTTGGTGGGTAATTTCCCGGGTATGACATTTGCACCGCGCTTTTCGCCGGACGGCACACATTTAATTATGAGTCTCTCCAATCGCGGAAATGCCGATATTTATACATATAATTTGAAAACAAAAACAAAAATGCGTTTAACGGAACATCCGTCCATTAACACATCGCCGAGTTATTCGCCCGACGGGTCACAAATTGTGTTTAACTCCGACAGAGGCGGTAATCAGCAGCTTTATATTATGAATGCCGACGGTTCCAATGTGCATCGCATCAGTTTCGGCGAAGGAACGTATGCAACGCCGGTCTGGTCGCCGCGCGGTGATTATATTGCTTTTACGAAAGTTCGGCACGGCGAGTTTCATATCGGTGTCATTAAGCCGGACGGTTCGGGTGAAAGATTGATTACAAACGGCTTTTTAGTCGAATCGCCGAGCTGGGCTCCGAACGGGCGTGTGTTAATGTTTTATCGGCAAAACAAATCCGACAGAAACGGTAACGGCGGTACGGCAAAATTGTATACCATTGATATAACGGGTTATAACGAACGACAGGTTAAAACGCCTGCCGATGCCTCCGATCCGGCGTGGTCGCCCTTATTACATTGAGAGATTGTTTTTTCAATAAAAAGCGGCTTTTCAGTCGCTTTTTTTAAAAAAAAGAGCCGTTTTTTTTATTTGACAACCCCTTAAAAATGTGATAAAATACATACGAACAGCAAGGAGGTGTCCGCATGGTTGAAAAAACGGAAGAAACAGAAAAACAATTTCGAAACGATTTAAATAACATTGAATCGCTTATTTCATCCAGAACAGTTTCCGTTCAGCAAATTAACGATGCATTGAGAATGGCTTTTGCATCGGCTGCCTCTTTGCCGAATGCGGAAAAAGCGCGAATTGTTAAAGAATATAATGTGTTGGCAGGGTATATTAAAAACAGCATCAATACGGGAAAAAGCGGTAGCGGTGAGATGAGCAGCCGCGGAAACGCGTTACAAAATGATATCATTGATAAAGTCTATAATGATCAATATTGCCAGGCATTATTTGAAAAATCTTTAACGGATGTTACGGCTTTAAAAGACGCCATGGAAAACGGATATGATGTGAATAAAGGCTTTTCCGATAAAGCTTTTGATTCTTTTCATCGGCACAGTCATAAATTTGCCGAAGGCGTTAAAAAAATGGTTGATTTCATTAAAACCGGCACGCCGGAACAATTTAATGAGGTTTTTAAGAAGGCGGCGGAAGATTATAAAAATACCATGGCTCATTTTGATGTGCTTGATCAAACCATTACGGGGATGAACACCGAAAATCTTCTGAAAGAAAAAGAGGGTATGAAAAAAGAGCATGAAAAATTAAAAGAGCTCGATATGATGATTAAAGGACTGGAAGAAGCTGCCAAAACCGAAAAGGATCCCGCTAAAAGAGAACAAATCTTGAAAGGCATTGAATTGGCATCGGAAGCGCGTCAAAATTTAGGGGTACGCGTAACACGAATTGATATACAAATCAATCAGCGCTTAAATCCGACAAATGAAAACGAACAGACGGGAAATTCTACGTTACGCAAATGTGGTCAAGAGGTAGAAGAGGAGCAAAATAATCAGGCTCATCAGGCCTCCGGTCGCGGATATTGAGTAAAATTAAAGGAAAATCAAGTTTAAAAATGCATTTATTTAAAACTTTAATTTATTAATTTAACTTATTAAAAAAATAAAGAAAAATATAAAACAAAACCGCCTGATTTTTATCAGGCGGTTTAAAGCAGTGCTTGAACCCTCAGGCTTGCTTTTCATAAACGCCGAAAACACAAGTTTGAATGCTCATTTGCGCGCCGTCTTCAAATGTTAAAGCATTATTTTGAATGTTGGCGGCATTTAAAATATCTTCTCTTGCCTCATTGAAAAGCGTTGCTTCTTTTTGAGAACACATCAGCACCAATTTTTCAATCGGCGTTTTCACCGATTTCTTTTCCTCTGCTTTTTGCTTGCGGATGAGGTTAATGGCCTGAGCCGCTTGTTCATAAACGGCCGGATTTCCAGCTAAATGCGCCAGTTCGTTCACGCTCGGAAAGGCGGCTTTATGAACGGATTGATTTCCTTTTCCCCACGGCCGACATTGCCACACTTCTTCCGTTGTAAAGCTTAAAAACGGCGCAAACAGCCGCATTAACACGTCAATGGCAAGCATCAGCGTTGAAACGGCAGAAGTCGGATTCTCGCCGTAAGCGCGACCTTTAACCAATTCCAAATAATTATCGCAAAAATCCCAGAAACATTTTTCCGTCACTTCCAAAGCAAAGGCATAATCGTTTGATTCAAAAGATTTTTCCGCCGTTTCAATCACTTCTTTCAATGAAGCGATATAAGCTTTATCCAGCGGGTTTGTAATATTTTTATGATAATCTGCGTTTAAATCAACACCCGATTTTTCCGTCATCATAAACACAAACTTGGCGGCATTAAATATTTTCATACTTAATTTGCGCCCTTGTTCCATAATTTGCTCTTCAAATGCCGTATCAATGCCGAGTTTTGCCCGCGAAGCCCAATAGCGAACGGCATCAGCCGAGTGCTTGACCAACAAATCCATCGGCGTGACAACGTTTCCTTTCGATTTGCTCATTTTTTTGCGATCGGGATCTAAAATAAATCCGCTGATTAAGGCTTCTTTCCACGGTTCTTTTCCCTCATGCGCATAGGCTTTCATAATGGTATAAAAGGCCCATGTGCGAATAATATCGTGCGCTTGCGGACGAATATCAAACGGCAATGATAAGTGATGCCCTTCGGGCGCATGCGCCATGGCTATTTGCGGTGTGAGCGAACTGGTTGCCCATGTATCCATAATATCTTTATCACCCGTAAAACCGTTCGGTTGATTTCGCATGGCTTCCGTAAACCCGCTTGGCACATCAACCATGGGATCGACGGGCAGTTGCGATTCGCTCGGATAAATCGGCTGATCATAATCAATTACGCCTTTTTCGTTAATTTTATACCACACGGGGAAGGGAACACCGAAAAAGCGTTGTCGTGAAATGCACCAGTCTTGATTTAACCCTTCAACCCATGCTTCATAACGCGATTGCATATGCGCCGGTGTCCATTTGATTTTGCGACCCGTTTCCAATAATTCTTTTTTGAGATTTAAAATGGAAACAAACCATTGACGCGAGGAAACAAATTCCAACGGCACCGTTCCTTTTTCATAAAATTTAACCGGATGCGTCAGCGGTTTCGGATCGCCCAACAAATCACCGCTTTCACGCAAAAATTCAACGATTTTCGCGCGTGCATCTTTTACTTTCAGTCCTTTGAGCTGATTATAATATCCGGCGGCTTTTTCCGCGTTTAACGAAACAAAATTACCCGTGCCGTAATCAATATCCATCAATCGGCCGTCCAAACCGACAATTTGCTTAATCGGCAAGCCGGATTGTTTCCACCACGCAACGTCTGCCGCGTCACCGAAAGTACACACCATCATAATACCCGTTCCTTTATCCGGTTCGGCATGTTCGGAAGGAACAATCGGTACCGGAATATCAAACAAAGGCACAATGGCTTTTTTCCCGAAAAACGGTTGATAACGTTCATCATCGGGGTGGGCAACCACCGCAATGCAGGCGGGTAAAAACTCGGGACGCGTGGTCGCAATCGTAAAAGTTGTGTCCGAATCTTGCACTTTAAAAGAAATATCATGGAAAAAACCGGCCGTTTCGCGATCTTCAATTTCCGCCTGCGCAACGGCTGATTGAAAAGTAACATCCCACATGGTCGGTGCTTCCACCGATTTTGCCAATCCTTTTTTCACCAAATCCAAAAACGATTTTTGCGCTTCTTTTTGGGCTTTTTCGTCAATGGTGGCATATTTTAAACTCCAATCATAAGAATGCCCGATGTGATGAAAAATATCTTCAAAAACCTTTTCATCGTTGGCAACCAGCTCATCACAAGCTTCAATAAAATTGCGTCGCGACACTTCTTTGCGAGCATGTTCGGCTTTCGGATTATGTTCCGGCTTAAAATCGGGATCATAAGGCAGAGCAGGGTTACAGGCAATGTTAAAATAATTTTGTACGCGTCTCTCCGTGGGCAAGCCGTTATCGTCCCACCCGATGGGATAAAAAATTGACTTTCCTTTCATACGGTTATAACGCACCATCACATCGGTTTGCGTATAGGAAAAAATATGTCCGATATGCAATGACCCCGAAACCGTCGGCGGCGGTGTGTCAACAATAAACGTGTTTTCACGCGGTGCGGAAGCATCATATTGATAAACCTTGTTTTCTTCCCAAAAACGAATGCCGCGTTCCTCCATGGCTTCGGCATTAAACTTATCATCTAATTTTTTTTCTTCTTTATATTGTGACATTTTTTTCCTCTTGTTTTTAATATTGATAAAATCGGTTCATCATACAAAATAATCATTCGAAAATCAAGCGAATAAACAAAATTTTTTCATTTATTTTTCAAATGATGATTTTTCCGGCCATAAATATTTTAAAATACTTATTGTTGTTTCAATGGCATTTTGACTTTTCCCTTCAAAATCATTCAGACAGAAAAGACAAGGTTCAAAGGTGGCTAAATCATCAAAATTGTTGGAAACCAACAAAAACGGCCAATGACAAGTCGGCGGTAAATCAGAAGTATTGTTTTCGGAAATAAACGTGTTTCTTTTTTTCATGCGATCCGTTAAGTCAACGATAATTCGGTTCATATCATCGGCCTGCCTGAATTTTGAATAGGTTGTTTTATGAAATTCTTCCGGATATTCTTGAATTGTTTCCAAAAAATAGCTTTTGCGATAGGGCTGAATGTTATGAGAAGGCGTAACTGCAAAGTTCAACGGATATTTTTGTGCCACCAACTCATGTGCTTTTTTAATTTGAGCTAACCAAAGATTCGAATCATACGTTTTCTTTTTAAAGCGAACATATACTTTGGGATTTCCGTTTTGATCAAAAAAGTAACTTTTGGGCAATGGCGTTGAAACAAACGTATCGTCATTTGCAAATAAGAAATGTTCGGAAAGCGCGGGAATGTAAGGCAAGCGCGCTTCAATGGCGGCCGAGCTGAATACGGGCAGAGCATCATGCGGAAAAATATCTTCATGGGAAACAAATTCCAGTTTCGGGTGATTTAATTTCAGCCAAGAAGGAACCTGATGATCCGTAACCAGAAAAATTTTGTGAATCCACGGTAAATTTTGCTCAACGGAGCGCAACATATATTTTAATTCATCATTTTGCCGAAATCGCGACTCATCGATGGCATTTAAGGGCAAATCCGTATATTGTTGTTGCCAAGCCGATTTTTTTATCAGCCATTCTTTATCGGCCGAATCCACCCAAGGTACAACCAAATCAACGGGATAATTTTTGGTTTGATTGAAATATGACCAAGCGCAGCAAGCGGCATATAATGAAAGCATTATTGCGATAACATAATTAAAAATTTTAAAAGAGTTTGATTTTTTTTGCTTTTTACGTTTCATTTTCCGAACCTGTTTTCTCATTCAAAAGTAGGTAATTTTAAAAGGAATGTCAAATAAAAAAGACATATCTCTCATTTTTTTATTGACAAAAGAAAAAGAAACTGATATAAACACCTTCATATCGGGTGTGTAGCTCAGCGGGAGAGCATTACCTTCACACGGTAGGGGTCGCAGGTTCAATCCCTGCCACACCCACCAAAAAAGCGGCTTTAAAGCCGCTTTTTTATTACTTTTCAGATTGTTTTTTTTGTTCGTTTAGTCGGTTGCTTTCTTGTTTTCTTTTGTAGTGGTTTCGAATCAATTTCGGATAATTGTTTAATCAAATTTAAAACACCGTCAGCCAATGAGGGATTTTTAATCTGAACAAACGAATCAACCAATTCTCTTAATGTAACCTGTTTATCATAGGGTTGCTGCATAATGTGATAACTGTCACAACCGTCAAAGAAGCAATCTTTGGCATATTCAACAACATTATCATATCCGTTGGCTTCCAAATAAGTTTCAATACCATCAAAAAAATAGGTTACCGGAATGTTTAAAATACGGGAAATTTGCCAGATACGACTACCGGCAATACGATTGCTGCCCCGTTCGTATTTTTGTATTTGTTGAAAAGATACATGCATTAAATCAGCCATTTCCAACTGACTGATTGCCAATAAAGTACGCCGAACTCGAAATCGGTTACCGATAAATTTATCAATGGCATCCATTGCTTCAATTTGTGAGTTTGTTTTTCTTTTCATTTCAATTCCTTTTTCTTATAATGAATAACAATATATGTTTAAGTTACATATAATTGAATGTATTGTCAACATAAAAAAGCGATGATCAGGATTCTTTTCTTAAAAGAATGAAAAGTTCAATATGATTTGTATAAATAAATTGATCAACGGGAACGATTTTTTTTATTTCATATCCGCCGAATCGTAAAATGCGAACATCTCGGGCAGCTGTTTTCGGTGAGCAGGAAATCATTAAAATATCAGACACTTGACTTTTGGCCAATTCCCGACATTGTGCTTCGGCACCGGCACGCGGCGGATCCATCACAATGCAGTCATATTCGTTTAATTCTTTCGCTGTTAACGGTACACGAAACAAATCGCGCTTTTCGGCGTTGTTTTTAATGACGGATAAACTTTCAACGGCAATGTCATAGCCTTTAACGGAAATGCCGGCATTCAGAAGCGGTTTTGTGAATGTACCGGCACCGCAAAATAAATCGGCCGCTTTGCGGGGCGTTCCAATATGTGATAAAACCAAGTTAATAAGCAGTTGTTCGCCTTCAACGCTGGGTTGCAAAAAGGAATCGGCCGAAAAAGGCAGTTGCACCTGTTGAATAACGGGTTCCGTGCCGTAAGATAAACGAATCAGATTGTTTTGTAAGGCAAAAGCACTTAAAAGCTCTTGTTTTTCAAGAGTTAATTTCGGCTTATTTTCTTTTAAGCACATATCAATGCCAAACGGTGTTTTTAAAACCGATATATCGCCGCTGCCTTTTAATTTTAAGACCAGTTCTTGCAGTTTCGGCAATAAATCGGATAATTCGGGCAAGAGCGCCGGACAAGAGGTTAAATGATTGATTTGATTGCTTTTCGCTTTGTTAAAACCGATTTGACCGTTTTTGTAAGCAAACGTTGCCCGGCGACGACGGCCGAACGGAACGGATAAAACAGGTTCCGGTTCCACGTGAATGCCTTGATTTAAAAAGGCACTTTGAATAAATAAGCGCTTTTTTTCAAGATAATCATTGAAATTCATATTCAAATACGAACAACCGCCGCACGCGGGAAAAGAAGAACATTGTTCCATAAAGAAATCCCTTTAATCAGCTGATAAATATTGTTTTTTTGCTTCATATCATTTTTATGCGCTTTTGTCAATGAAATTGTTTGACTTTATCAAAAAAACAAAGTAAAGTAAAAAACGAATTTCAATTTTATTTTAAGGATTAAAAATGGCAGAAAATCAAAATTTGGGACATGAACAACGACAGGTCAGAGTGGCAAAATTAAAAGCACTGGAAGCCAAAGGAATAAATGCTTATCCGCAAATTTATCGACCGAGTGCCGATTCGAAATTGTTGGCGGAAAAATATGCCGAACTTCCCAATGATACGCAAACGCAAGATGTTGTCTCGGTTGCAGGCAGAGTGCGGGCGATTCGCAATTCGGGTATGTTTATGGATATTTATGATGCAAACGGCAAAGTACAAATTTACACATCCAAAGAGCAGGGCGCGCCGGAATTGCTGGAAATGCTCGATTTTATTGATATCGGCGATATTATCGGCGTTGAAGGAACGGTTAAAAGAACAAAACGAGGCGAATTATCGGTTAATTCTCAAAAAATAACCATGTTGGCCAAAGCCTTGTTGCCGTTACCCGAAAAATTTCACGGTTTAACCGATACGGATACAAAATATCGCCAACGGTATTTGGATATGATTATGAATCCCGATACCACCGAAACGTTAATTAAACGCTCAAAAATCATTACGGCGGTTCGTTCGTATTTGTTGAGTGAAGGCTTGTTGGAGGTTGAAACGCCGCTGTTGCATACCATTAAGGGTGGGGCAACGGCAAAACCGTTTATCACGCATCATAACGCGTTGGATATGGATTTGTTTTTGCGTGTGGCGCCGGAGCTTTATTTAAAACGCTTAATTGTCGGCGGTTTGCCGGGTGTGTTTGAAATCGGGCGTAATTTCAGAAATGAGGGAATTGATACGCGGCATAATCCGGAATTCACCATGATGGAAATTTATCGGCAATATAATGATTATACCGATATGATGACATTATTTGAAAAAATTGTCGAAGCGGCGGCAATGGCGGTTAATCACACAACCGTGATTGAAATTGACGGGCATCAAATTGATTTGAAAGGACCCTATCCGCGTAAAACAATGGCCGAATTGGTTTTAGAATATGCCGGTGTTGACTTTATGGCCGCGCAAACCGATGAAGAAGCGCGGGCACTGTGTCAAAAAGTCGGCGTTGAAGTTGATGCGCATGCCGATTGGGGACATTGCATGGCTGCCGTGTTCGAAGAAAAATGCGAATCGCATCTTATTCAGCCCGTTCATGTGATTGATCATCCGAAATCTATTTCACCGTTAACAAAAGAACATCGTTCCAATCCGCGCTTGGTTGAGCGGTTTGAGCCGTATATTAACGGTTGGGAATTAGGAAATGCTTACAGCGAATTAACGAATCCGATTGATCAGCGGGAACGGTTTGAAGCGCAGGTAAAAGAACGGGAAGCCGGTGATGATGAAGCCGAAATGATGGATGAAGATTTTGTGACGGCTTTGGAACACGGAATGCCCCCGACCGGCGGTTTAGGCATCGGATTAGACCGGTTAATTATGATATTAACGGCCAACTTATCCATTCGAGATATTATCGCTTTTCCGACAATGCGTAAAAAATAACTTGCTATTTTCGGAAAAAGGGATATATTTATAATGTTAATTACAAAAAGGAGGAAATTATGAATAAAGAAGAATTACGCGCAACGGCAAAAAAAATGTTGGAATTGAAAGAACCGGTTTTGGTTCCGCTTTTGGCACCGAAATTGGCAAAACGCGTTCAGGTCATTTATATTGTTTGTTTGGTATTTTTGGCTTTAACGGTTTTATTTTCCATCGTTTCATTGTTTACATCATTCTCGGCGGCCATTATCGGCTTAATCTTTGTTGTGGTTGAAGCCGTTGTGTTGAGAATGTTTTGTGAATTCTTGCTTTCTTGCGAAGAAAAACAACAATAGGGGCATCGGTTCCCGTAGCTCAGCAGGATAGAGCGTAGGATTCCTAATCCTGAGGCCGTGGGTTCGACTCCCTCCGGGAACGCCATATTGTGTTGATATGCGTGACTGTCAAAATATGGCTGCCGGATGTGTCAGCTTTCAAAATGTCGGCATTTTAATTGTCGGCAGAAGCGGAAGCGGTAAATCGGCATTAGCATTGTCGTTAATTGAAAAAGGAGCAGTGCTTGTCAGTGATGACAGAACGGATATTTATATTAAAAATAATCAGCTGACGGCAAAAGCGCCCGACTCGCTGCAAGGATTGCTTGAAATTCGGGGAATCGGCATTGTAAAAGGCTTGCCCACATTTCAAGAAGCGCCGATTCGGGCAATTATTCACTTAACACCCGAAAAACCGGAGCGCTTACCGGAGGTTTGTCATGAAAAAATTGCCGGACGAGATGTTTTGTCTTTTTCTTTTTGGGAAAATGATTTTTTCTTGACAAATAAGGTGCTTATTGCTATAAAGATTGTCATCGGAGAAGTTTCGATATGTACCTTTTAAAAAACGGAGGGAATAAAAATGATTGGAATTGTTTTAGTCGGACATAATGAATTACCGCAAGCCATGTTAACGGTTGTTAAGCATGTTGTGGGAAATACCGACGGTATGACGTGTGTTTGCATTGATATGTCGGATGATATGGAAGAAAAACGGCATGAAATACTGGAAAAAACAATTTCCGTCGATACCGGTGACGGTGTGGTTGTTGTTACGGATATGTTTGGCGGTACGCCCTCTAATTTGGCCATTTCTTTAATGGAAGAAAGAAATATTGAAGTTATTTCCGGTATGAATGTTCCCATGTTGATTAAACTGGCGGAAGAGCGCTCGGAACCGATGCAGGTTGCCGTTCAAAAGGCGCAGGAAGCCGGTCGTAAATATATTAACGTTGCCTCAAACTTACTTGCTTAAATCAACAAATGGAAGAAAAGCTGACACAAAAAATTTGTATTCAAAATTTAAAGGGATTGCATGCGCGGGCAACGGCAGCGTTCGTGAAAACGGCTTCTTCGTTTCAAAGTGATATTACCATTCAAAAAGAGGGCGGAATCCCTGTTTCGGGAAAGTCGATTATGGGTATTTTAATGCTGGGTATTCCCTTGGGCGAAGAAGTAACACTCACCGCGCAAGGAAATGATGCGCAAGAAGCCATGAAAGCGCTTGTTGACTTAATAAACGCCCGTTTTAATGAAGAATAATTATTGATATAAAAATAATTCTTGACAAAAATAGAATTTAAGGTATAATCGGTATGTATAGAATGCCAAAAAGTAAGGTGAACGAAATGTTTTTTAATGCTTTGAATGAAAAAAAAGATCGCGAGGGAAATACGCAACTGATTGTTGCCTGCCAAAAAGGTCAGTTAAAAAAAGTTCAACGGTTGATTCGTCTGGGAGCTTATGTAAATGCGCAAAATAAGAGCGGGGTAACGGCGTTAATGAAAGCTCTTCAAAATAAGGATTCTAAAATTGTGTCTGCTTTATTAAAGACGCCGGATATTGATGTAAATATTAAAGATTTATCCGGAAAGCCGGCGTTAATGTATGCCCTGTCCGATTGTTATTTGATGAATCTTGATATGTTCTCTCAACTCTTAAAGACACCGAGACTTGATGTTAATATTAAAGATAACTTTGGCAACACGACATTGATTCATACGGTCGTCACGCACAATGCGGACGCCTTGTCAGAATTGTTAAAAGCACCGGGAATTAACGTAAATGCTCAAAATCATACCGGAATGACGGCGCTAATGTTTGCAGTGATAGAAGATAAAAAAACTATGTCGACTTTATTAAATGAATCGAAAATTGATGTGAATATCAAAAATTATCATGGGGAAACAGCGCTTATAATCGGCGCGAAGTATGGAGTTACAGGGATGGTATCGGAACTGTTAAAAGCGCCGAATATTGATGTGAATGCACAAGATAATAACGGAGATACGGCATTGATTATTGCCGCTCGAAGGGGGTATACGAGAATTGTATCTGAATTGTTACAAATGCCGGATATTGCCGTTTCGGCTAAAAATAAAAACGAGGAAACAGCGTTTATGTGTGCCAAAAGAGAGAAACACACCGAATGTATTCAACTGATAAAATCATGGCCGTTATTCTCAACACTCATTTCAAAACAGGGAAATAATCTGACGAAAGAGGAACAAGAAGCAATAGCGAAATTCACTTACGATGAAAAATTCCTCCATTCCGAAAACGGGGCTTTGCAGAGAAGAAAAATTTATCAAAAACTGGAATATGCAAAATCTCTGGTGCTTTATAAAAGCCTTCAAACAAAATTACGTCCGGAAGAAAAAGAACCCGATCGAAAAATTTTGCATCAAAAACGTTATCAGGAACACATGATATCTCAACAATCTGTTCATCAAAGATAACAGGCAGAATAATCACAATGTTTGTTGATTAAAAAAAGCCTGCTTGAAAACAGCAGGCTTTTTTTAAATGGCTCCAGCGGTAGGGCTCGAACCTACGACCGATCGGTTAACAGCCGATTGCTCTACCACTGAGCTACGCTGGAACACTTTTGGAGGCCGGTGCCGGAATCGAACCGACATAAAAGGATTTGCAGTCCTCTGCATAAGCCATTCTGCCAACCGGCCTTGAACACTATACTTTTAAAAAAAAATAAAAAATATGTCAAGAAAAAAATAAAAAATGTTGTAATTTTTTTCAATATAGTATATGATGGCAATATTCGTTAAACAAAATGAGGTGTTGAATGTTTAAAAAAATTTCTTTATTAGCTCTTGTTTTATCAACGGTTTCTTCCGTTGCTACGGCGGAAAATCTTTCCGATGTTCTTTCTTATACTTATGAAAACAGTTTAACCGTTAATGCCGAGCGGGCAGGGTTAAAAGCGGTTGATGAAAGCGTTGCCAAAGCAAAATCGGGATACAGACCCAGTGTTATCGGGCAAGGAAATATCGGGCGTAATCACACGCAAAGTATTTATGACAATGCTTTTGGCGGCACAAAGCAAAAAATGTATCAAGATCCGAACGGCGTTTCCGTTAACTTTGTTCAACCGGTGTTTTCGGGGCTTTCAACTTATCATTCCGTTAAAGCTGCAAAATCGCAGGTTAAATCGGCGCGTGCCAATTTATATAATACCGAACAAGCCACTTTGTTGGATGCCGTTGCCGTTTATATGGATGTGATTCGCGATAAAGCCGTTCTTGATTTACAAATCAGCAACGAAAAAGTGTTGGCGCGTCATTTGGATTCTTATCAAAAGCGCTTTAAAGCCGGTGAGTTAACAAGAACAGATGTTGCCCAATCCGAAGCACGTTTATCGGGCGCCAAAGCGGCAAAAATAGCGGCGGAAGGGGCTTTGCAGGTTTCAAATGCCAATTATTTGAGCGTTGTGGGATTAGAACCGGCTTCCAAAATGGATGATGTGAGCGATCAAGTGAAATTGCCGCTTCCGAAAACGCTTGATGCAGCCATTGATGCGGCTTTAACCAATAATCCGCAAATTAAAGCCGCCGAATATGCATTACAGGCTGCCGGTTATACCGTCAATGCCAAGAAGGGCGTGTTGGCGCCCTCGGTTGATGTGTCAGCCGGTGCCGGAAAACAGCACGATGTGAGTATGTTTAAACGCAATGATACATGGGAAGTCATGGCAAACGTTTCCGTTCCGCTTTATCAGTCCGGTGCCGAATATGCCGATATTCGGGCAGCCAAACAAACCGAAAATCAATATCGCATTTTGCTTTCAAAAATCAAACAAGATGTTCGGGCGCAAACCATTACCGCCTGGGAAAATTACACCTCAAACAAAGCGCAAATTAACTCGATTAAAGCGCAAATTAAAGCCTCTAAAATTGCTTTGGACGGTGTGATTCGGGAAGCCAAAGTCGGTTCGCGAACCGTTCTTGATGTGTTAGATGCCGAACAGGAACATTTAGATAACCAAGTCGCTTTGGTGCGTGTTCACCGCGATGAAATTGTTTCGGCATATGCGTTAATGTCGGCCGTCGGTTCTTTAAATCCGGAAGGATTAAAGTTAAACGTGCCGTCTTATGACCCGAAAGTTTATTATGAAGAAGTTAAAAACAAATGGTTCGGAATGAATTAAAGGGGGAAAAATGCAGGAAGAACAAACAATTGCCGATATTTTAACTTCCATTCGACAAGTGCTTTCCAAAGAAGCGGAAAGTTTAAATACACAAGCACCCGTTCAAAAGAAAATACAGGAGGATGTGTTTGAATTAACACCGCAAATGCAACTGTCGCAAGGAGAGCTGGTAACGCCGCAAACGGCAATTAAAGCGCAGGCTTCGTTGGAAAAATTGGATATTTATAAAGATTCAAGTGAAAAAACAATCATTAAAAAAGAATTAAAACCTTTATTGCAAGCGTGGTTAAACGAGCATTTGCCAAGCATTGTGGAAGATGTTGTAACGCGTGAAGTTCGCCGAATAATTAACAGAAATTAAAGTGTTTTTTTTATTTTTTAACGGAACGCGCCATTGTGAGAACATAAACAGCTTTGGCGCCGTTTTTCTTTAACACTTTTGCGCAAGATTCGGCTGTTGCGCCGGTTGTTAAAACATCATCAATCAATAAAATACGTTTTCCTTGAATCAATTCGGCATTGCGAACCTGAAAGGCATCTTTTAAGTTTTGTTTTCTCTCTTTTGCCGTTTTATGTGTTTGCGATTCGGTATGATGCGTGCGATATAAAACGGAACAGTTATATTCTTTATGAAGTTTGTGTGCCAGTAATTCGGCTAAAACAGCCGATTGATTATATTGTCTTTTCAATCGTCTGAGCCAATACATCGGAACGGGCATCACCAGATCCGTTTTATCAAACAAATCAACGCCCGCTTTTAAAAGATAATGAACCAAAACATGCCTTAAATCGGTTCGATCATAATATTTAAATTTTAAAATCAATTGGCGGGAAAAAATATCGTAAACAAACGCCGATCGCGCCATATCATAAAGCGGACGCTTGGATAAACATTTCGCGCAAAGCATTTTTTCACCCGTATCCGTTTCAATCGGCAGCGGAACGGAACACCAGTAACATTTCGGTGCATGGATAAAATGAATTTTATGAAAACATTCGTCACATAAAATTTGTTCGGAATCAATGATTTTCTCACAATACGGACATTGCGGCGGAAACAGATAAACAATAACATTCCTAAACAAAGTTTTAAAAATATTTTTGAAATCTCTTGTTTTTTTCATAAAAATAAACTACTGTATCGGTTGTGAAATTGCAAGGATAAAATAAATGAGCGTTCAAAAAATTTTAAATCGTGAAAACAGAATCATTGTCTATGAATATGAGCCGAAACCGCAAAGAGCCTGTATCGTTTATTTACACGGGTTGAATTCTTCCCGTCAAAGCGAAAAGGGAAAACGATTATTAAAGTTTGCAAAAGAAAAAAATTATGCCTTTTTATCCGTTGATTACACGGCACACGGCGAATCGGAGGGAACACCTGCCGATTTTCGCGTTGCGCGGTGTTTAAATGATGTTCTTGATGTTATGGACAAAGAAAAAATCATCAATCCTCTTTATTTGGTCGGCAGCTCGTTGGGGGGGTGGATAGCCTTCTTATTGGCCGAAAAAATACCTCAACAGGTTCATGGAATTCTTACCTGTGCGGCAGGGGTTGATTTTCTGGAACGAGTATGGCGAAAAATGTTACCGCAAAGCATTAAACTGTTGTTAAAAAGCGGGCATATCATCGGGCCGAATGCCGAGACAAAAGGATATTGTTTTTCCTATGCCATGTTTCAAGAGGCTAAACCTTATTTGTTACTGCACCGAAAAATTAACTATACGGGACCGGTGATTTTGGCGCATGGCGATGCCGATACGGTTATTTTACCGGATAATTCGTTTAAAATTAAAGAGGCCCTCTTGTCTCAAGATGTTCAAGTTCATATTATAAAGGGGGAAGGGCATGCGTTAAGCGGTTATCCCTTGGAACAGGAAGTGGAACGGTTGATTTGGAAAGGAGAAAAAAATGACAACGCAAAAAAATGACTCGATTTATGTAAAAGCAGGACGACTGTTTTTTATTTTGTTATTTGTTTATGCCGTTTGTTTTGTCAGTTCTCTTTTTATCACGACGGACAGGTTAAACTGGTATCGATCTTTACCGCTTTCCTCTTTAACGCCGCCCGATTATTTATTCGGTGTTGCATGGAGCATTTTATATCTGTTAATGGGAATATCCGCGTTTTTGGTCTGGAATAAAGCTTCGCCGCGTTATTTTGCCTTACAACTCATTTGCGCCGGATTATGGCCGTTTGTTTTTTTCTTTTTGCACAGCATTATCGGCGGCTTAATTATTATCGGCTTCATGATTGTTTTTTTGGCCTTAACCGTCAAAACCTTTTATCCTGTTTCGAAAACGGCAGCTTTTTTATTGATTCCGCAACTTGTATGGGCCGTTTTTGCTTTTTATTTAAATGCTTCTTTGCTCATCGGTTAACCGTAATTGGCCCGCAACAAAGCTATTTCGGCTTTATAGCCTTCAAACACATTGGGTGTTTCCAAAATGAACGGTAAATCTTTTAAAAGAGGGTGATTGATCAAGCGAATGATTGCCTCCGTTCCGATGGAACCGGCACCGATTTTGGCATGCCTGTCTTTGTGACTGTTAAACGGTGTTAAGCTGTCATTTAAATGAATCATTTTCAATCGTTTTAAACCGATTTTTTGATCGAATTCCTCCAAAACATCGTCTAATCGATGAACAATATCGTATCCGGCGGAATAAATATGACATGTATCCATACAAACGCCTAATTTTTCGGTATCATTGCTTTGATTGATAATCGCGGCAATTTCATCAAAGGTTGAACCGATTTCCGAACCTTTACCCGACATGGTTTCCAATAAAACGGTTGTATTTGTTTGTGTGCTTAAAAGATGATTGATTAAAGACACGATTTGCATGAGGCCGGTTTCAATTCCTTGTCCGACATGACAGCCCGGATGAAAATTATAATATTGACCGTTTAACGCCGTTAAACGGTTTAAATCATCTGCCATGGTTTCAAGGGCAAAAATTCGCGTTTCTTCTTTATCGGAGCAGGGGTTAATGGTGTAAGAGGCATGCGCTAAAATTTTTTCAACGGCATTTTCTTTCATTAAATTTAAAAAAGCTTCAATATCATTTAAATTGAGTTCTTTGGCTTGTCCGCCGCGCGGGTTCCGCGTGAAGAATTGACAGGTATTGGCATTCATGGCCAACATTTCCTGTCCCATTTCATAGAATCCTTTTGCACAAGAAAGATGCGCACCAATGGTTAACATAGAGCTGTTATTCCTCCCATAAATGAGCCAAAATACAAGCATTTTTGGTGATTTGATTTTCCGAATGCTGTAATTTTTCAATTCGAGCTGTGCGCTTGCATTCCCAAGGGGTAACGGGATATTTTTCTGCCCATTTTTTCATCAATTGTCTTTGGACGGCACTTAATCGGAAACGCGGGGCATAAGCTGCTTCAAAATAAAGCGTGGTACGCGCGATAACACCTTTGGCTTCATCGGGCGGATCAGCCTTTTTATCGGCAATTTTAAACTTGCAGCCGCCGAAAGTGCTGGGTATGTTTTCGGGCAATTCCGTAAAATTATAATTGGATCGCGCCGCGTTAACCGAACCGATAGCCGGATATAAATTATACATATCCGCTTCCATAAAGGCAAAAACAATGTTTGTTTTTTCGGCACATTTTCGTCCTTGATAAGGTTTATTGTTTTTATTGACACAAGCCGGTGCTCCTTCACGCCATTCCTTAAAGAAACGCCCGAAGTTTTCGGCAGGTACAATATGTTCGAATTCTATTCGTTGCGCGCGTTTTGCCATAACCGTTTGGTTAAAATTCGGCGGATAATGAACGATTTGCTTTGTTTCGGGTAAATAGGTGGCTTGACAATAAACGGTTTGAAAATAATCGGTATAAACGTTATTTAATAACAGTTTTTTCGCTTTGGAAAAAGAAGAAATGGTGTAATTTTGCGCATTTGCCGATGACAAAGGCATAATTAACAAAAAGGCAAGGCATAGAAGATATAAAAAACGCAATTTTTTGATCCTTTTTAAAAACGCTATTCAGAATAAAGGATTTTCTGCCTCTTGTCAATCATAAAAGATTATATTTCGCTTTGATAAAAACAATTAATCGGACGCATACCGTTTAAAAATTTATATATTTCAACCCGATTAAGCGTTGCTTGCTCTCCGACATTCGTGTAACACACATTGGAAACAATTTGTCCGTTATTAAGTTCGATAACGGCCAGAGGCGCCGAATCAAAGTAAAACAATCGCGCGGTTTGATTCATCACCCCGTTTG
Organism: uncultured Alphaproteobacteria bacterium; assembly: GCA_947627155.1. GTDB lineage: Bacteria > Pseudomonadota > Alphaproteobacteria > CAAHEQ01 > UBA3637 > RGIG4140. The sequence continues at coordinate 106,941 of CANQUX010000001.1, forward strand.
AAAAAAAGATTTCCGATTGAACGGTTACGCCGTCTTCATAAAACTGCATTTGAAGTCCTTGAATTTTGCCGTTTTGATAGTTTTGCGTCAATTGTAAATTTCCGTTGTCGTAATACATTTCACCCCTACCGACAGGAACGTTGTTTTCATAGGTTTGACGCATTTGCATATTGCTGTTCTTGTAATAGGTTATCAATGACCCGTTAATCATGTCATTTGTATAAGGAACGCTTGCCATTAAAACACCGTTCGCATAATAGAGCTTTAAAGAACCGTTTTTTTGACCGTTTTCATAAGGAATTGAGGCCATTAAGTTACCGTTTTCATAAAAAATGTTTTGTGTGCCGCTTATCGGTGTTCCGTTTGATTGAAAAGAAACCATAACGTCGCCGTTCGGGTATAAAACATTATTTTGTGTTGTTTTGAATAAATCAAAAGAAGGAATATTGCCCAAAAGATTTGACATTTTTAAGTCATTATCCAATAATGCCAAAATTGGTTGGTGATTTAAATCATAGAGAATGTTATCACCATATAAAGCCGAGTAGGGCGGACAACTGCCGAACGGTTCGGCAAATGCCGGATAAGTTAAAATACAAATTCCTAAAATAAAAAGCGATTTCATTTTCATATTCTATTAATAAGCTATTTTTGACCATATATCAAGAAGAAAATAAAGTAAAAAATTATATTTCTGTGACAAACAAACAAAAATGATTTAAATTTTAAATAATAACTTGAATTTTTTATTTAAGTATGTTATAAAGCAAGTGTGTTTAACAAAAGGAGTTCAAATGTCTTTTACGGAAGAAGCATTTTTGAAAAAAATCATTGAGGAAGAAATACCTGTTACTGTTTTTTTAATCGGCGGAATAAAATTGCAGGGAATTATTGCGGCTTTTGACGCAAAAACAATTTTTCTCCGGCGTGACGGTCATACACAAATGATTTATAAAGAAGCTGTTTCAACAGTGATGCCCTCATCCCCTGTTTTTATATAAGTAACGGATAAATTTCATTGAGTAACGCACTGGTTTTATTTCCGTTTTTAAAAAATGAAAAATTTTATCGGCAACCTCAGGCAATGCTGGAAGAGGCCACTGCTTTGGTGAAAGCCATTTCTCTAAACGTATTGAAAAGTGATTTGATTCCTCTTCGAACAATTAAAGCTGCAACATTTTTGGGAAAAGGCGTGATTGATTCTTATCAATCATTTATTCAAGAGCATCAAATCAGTGTTGTTATCTTATCTTGTCGCCTATCACCGTTGCAGCAACGAAATCTTGAAAAAATATGGCAAACAAAAGTTATTGATAAAACAGCTTTGATTCTGGAAATTTTCGGGCAACGAGCCAGAACAAAGGAAGGGTCTTTACAAGTTGAATTGGCACATTTAATGTATGCACGTTCACGGTTGGTGCGATCATGGACTCACCTTGAACGGCAACGCGGCGGATCGGGCTTTTTGGGGGGGCCGGGCGAAACACAGATTGAATTGGATAAACGACTCATTGATGAAGATATTGTTAAAATTAAAAAAGAATTGGAGGAAGTTAAAAAGACGCGTGCACTTCATCGGCAGTCACGAAGGAGGGTTCCTTTTCCGATTGTGGCTTTGGTCGGTTATACAAATGCCGGAAAATCAACACTTTTTAATTATTTAACGCGCGCCAACGTTTTTGCAAAAGATATGTTGTTTGCCACATTGGATCCGACAATGCGTCAAATGAAGCTGCCCGGCGGACAGATTGTTATTTTATCCGATACAGTCGGTTTTATTTCCGATTTACCGACAGAGCTGATTATGGCTTTTCGGGCAACATTAGAGGAGGTTTTGGAAGCAGACGTTATTGTTCATGTGCGAGATTATCATCATCCGGATACATTGGCTCAAAAAAAAGATGTTGAAGCCGTTTTATGCGATTTGGGTTTAAAAGAAACCGTTGACGGAGAATTATTGGAAGCATTGAATAAAATTGATCTTTTTGATGAAGCCAAACAACAAATGATTATCAATCAAAAGAAGAAACGATCCAATGAGTGGCCGATTTCCGCCAAAACAGGAGAAGGCGTTTTTTCTCTTTTAAAAGCTATTGAAAACGGCTTGAATAAAGACAGAAAAACGTTTAAACTGATGATTCCGGTTTCAGACGGCAAAACATTGGCAACACTTTATCGAAAAGGACAAATTTTAAGTCGTAAAGATCACGAAAAAACAATAACACTGATGGTTCGGTTAAGATCGGAAGATGAAGCGTTATTTAAACCATATATATGTTTTGGGAAGAAAAATGACTAAAAAATTTACGAAAACGCGTGAAAATTTTACCTGTATTGTCTGTGGTTTCCATGTCAAAGGAAACGGCTATACAAATCATTGTCCTCATTGTCTTTCCTCTCTTCATGTAGATGTTTTACCCGGTGACAGAGCGTGTTCCTGTCACGGAATTATGGATGCCGTCGGTTTCGAAATTCGAAACGGGAATGAATACATTTTGCATCGGTGTCGGGAATGTGGTTTTGAACGTAAAAATCGTGTTTCGACTGATGATAACCGACAAATGCTTTATGCCTTATCCGGTTCATTAATGATTAAGAAACAATTATGAATGAAAGAAAAAGAGAAATGTTTAATATTACATATCGTCTTATAACAACCGCTCATCCGTTTTATCGCAAATGTATTAAACTGCGTCGAAAACGAATATGGGAACCGTTTCATTTACTGACATCTGAAAAATTTGATACAGAAGAAGAAAAGTATTTTACTTTTGTGGCTATTTTAAATTCAAGACGTGTTATCGGATGTGTTATGTTGATACCGGAACATCAAAATAAATGGATGCGCGTTTGTCAGCTGGCTGTGGATGAAGCTTATTGCGGAATGGGTATCGGTTCAAAACTGATGAATAAAGTAGAGGAATATGTCATAAAGGAAAAATATAAACGTATGGCATTATATGCCTATTCTGATATCTTACCTTTTTTTGAAAAGTTAGATTTTCACACATACGGCGGATGGTATTCTCACTCCAACCGGATGCGTTCAATTTTAATGATAAAAGAATTGCGTTAAAAAAGTTATTGATTTTTTAAATTAACTTCAAAATCAGCATCTGTGGTCGAACGAATATCTTCCAGAGAAGATAAAGGACTGATTTCAATAAGCGTTAATCCGTTTTCATCGAGTTGAAAAACACCTTTTTCCGTAATAATCATATCAACTTCGTGTGCCGCTGTTAAGGGCAGGGTACATTTTTTGAGAATTTTAGGTTGTCCGTTGTTTGTATGTTCCATAGCAACAATTACTTTTTGAGCTCCGACAACCAAATCCATGGCACCGCCCATACCGGGAACAAGTTTCCCCGGAACAACCCAATTTGCCAAATTGCCTTCCTGATCAACCTGTAACGCGCCCAACACCGTTGCATTGATGTGTCCGCCGCGGATCATATTAAAAGAAATAAAACTGTCAAAATAACAGCCGCCTTCAATCAACGAAATTAATTTACCGCCGGCATTTGTTATTTGTTCATCACAAGCTTCGGGACTCGGTGTTTTCCCAACGCCCAACACACCGTTTTCGGATTGTAACGTTACATGCTTTTCCGGCGGAAGATAATCGGCAACCAATGTCGGTAACCCTATGCCTAACGTGACAATATCACCGTCTTGAAATTCTTTGGCCACCCGTTTGGCAATAAAATGACGGATTTCTTCTTTACTCGGCATTTTTTTGATCCTTTTTCAAAACAAGGTAATGAACAAATAATCCCGGAACGATAATTTCATTCGGTGGCAGAGGCGTTTCGGAAAGTTCATCAACTTCAACAATCACGCATTTGGCAGCTGTTGCCATAACCGTATTAAAGTTACGCGTTGTTCCTTTATAAGAGAGATTGCCGTATTTATCGGCTTTGGAAGCATAAATTAAAGCGATATCGGCTTTCAGGGCTTTTTCAAGCAAATAAGTTTGTCCGTCGACATTTATTTTTTCCTTGCCTTTTTCGACAACGGTTCCCAAACCGGTCGGCGTTAATACACCCCCTAAGCCGGCGCCACCCGCCCGAATGCGCTCGGCAAGTGTTCCTTGCGGTACCAATTCGACTTGAAGTGTTCCTTCATGCATTTGTTTACCCGTTTCGGGATTCATTCCGATGTGTGTGACAATTGCTTTATCAATCAAGCCAGCCGCGATTAAACGTCCTTTATCGGAATCGGCAAAAGACGTGTCATTTGCAATCAAGGTTAAATGATTTGTCTTGTTTTTTAATAAATAAGAAATAACCAACGTCGGTGAACCGCATTTTAAAAAACCGCCAATCATAACCGATGCCCCGATTGGTATTAAATCGGCAGCTTCTTGAGCGGATATTATTTTCTTTTCTTTAAACATACTATACTTGTAACAAAAGTTTACGCATTCGTCAACCTTAAAATCGCATCTGATGATTTCTTATTAACGAAACCACGGTTTCGGATCAATCGGTTGACCGTTTTTGCGAATTTCCAAATAAAGCTCACCGTTTTTATTTAATCGTCCGACAGGTTCACCGGCCAATATTTCCTGCCCTTCCGATACGTTCATTTCTTCCAAGCCGGTTAAAAGCGTTAAATAATCATCACCGTTATCAACAATCAAAAGTTGCCCGTAACTTTTGAACGGGCCGGAAAACAAAACGGTTCCGTAAAAAATGTTTGTCACAATACTGCCACCCGTTCCGGCCAAACGCATACCCTTTGAATGAAGTCCCGCACTGTTAATATCATTAAAGCTTTCAACAATTCGCCCGTTAATCGGATAACTCAATGATCCTTTTGCTTTTTTAAAGGAGCCTTTGGGAATGGAAAGCGATTGCGGCGGTTCATTTTGCGCTTGAACGATGCTTTGTCTTTCAGTTCTTTGTTCTGCTTCCCGTTTTGCTTTTTCGGCTTCCTGCCGTTGTTTTTCAGCTTCCAATCTTTCTAATAATTCCTTTAAATCTTTGGCTTGATTGGCAAGAGAAACAATCCGTTGCCGTGATTTTTTATGGGTGGCATCATATTGCGCTTGAAGCAGCTCTTTTTGTTTAATCAATTTATTCATTTGCGAAGCGCGTTCATTGAGTTGCGCTTGTGTGGTTTTGGCGCGTTTTGCCTGATTTTCGATTTGTTTTTTGGTTAAAGCCAATTGCGATAAATCATGCAAGAATCCTTCATTCATACTTTTTACCTGCGGCAAAGCAAAATTAAACAACATTTTACTGCGCAAATGTTCTAACGGACTTTGGGGTTCCAACAAAACAACCTCCGGCGGACGTAACGCTAAAGTTTGTAATCCCGTTGAAACCTCCACCATTTGTTTATCGGATAAAGCCAGTTTTTGATTTAAATCGGCTTCTTTTTTTTGTAAATCGGCCAGTTTTCTTTTTAAATCATTCAATAAATCTTCTTTTTCGCGGACTGCCTTGGCCGAACGTACCATTTGCTTTTGAACGGTTTTAATTTCATCGGCAATTTCGGCGGATTTTTTTTCGGCTTCTTTTTGCGTTTTGCGCTCTTGCCGCAATTCCGCTTCAATGCGTTGTAAATCATCTTGCGTTGGTTCGGCCTGAGCCGTACTGATTAGCAAAAAAGGCAATCCGATTGAAAAAAGAAATAACTTAAACAATTTAAAGCCCTTAATCTTTGTAAACAAGCAATGATTTTCCCGTCATTTCAGACGGTTGCGGCAAATGCATCAATTCAAGTAAAGTGGGTGCCACATCACATAAACGACCTTCTTTCAATCCGATGATATTTTTCGGTGCATTTACCAAAACGGCTTTAACCGGCGTGTTTGTATGGGCGGTATAAGGCGTATGTGTTGTTTCGTCCATCATTCGTTCGGCATTACCGTGATCAGCGGTAATAAACATCACGCCGCCTTTTTCTTGTACGGCCTTAACAACACGTTCCAAACAAGAATCAACGGCTTCAACGGCTTTTACGGCTGCTTCCATAACGCCTGTATGTCCGACCATATCACCGTTGGCATAATTAACGATAATCACGTCAAACGTGTCATTTTGAATAGCCTCGACTAATTTGTCCGTTACTTCGTAAGCCGACATTTCCGGCTTTAAATCATAAGTGGCAACTTTCGGCGAGGGAATGAGAATTCGTTCTTCGCCTTGAAACAATGTTTCTTTTCCGCCGTTAAAGAAAAAAGTCACATGGGCATATTTTTCCGTTTCGGCAATGCGCAATTGCTTTAAGCCGGCATTTGCAATCACTTCACCGAAAATTTGTTGTAAATCTTCGGGCGGGAACAAAACATGCATCCATTGATTATGTTCCGTTGAATATTCCGTCATGGCAACGGCATCGGCAAAATGAATAACTTTTGAGCGCTCGCTAAACGTAAAATCGGGTTGCAATAAAATGCGGGTGATTTCACGCGCCCGATCGGTTCGATAGTTTGCCATAATTAAGCCATCCTGATCTTTCATGCCCTGATAATCACCGATAACGGCCGGCACAATAAATTCATCGAACACTTTGTTATTATAAGAAGCTTCTATGGCTTCCTCTGCCGTTTTAAAACGCGGCCCTTCGGCATTGACAATCGCCTCATAGGCTAATTTAATTCTTTCCCAACGATTATCTCTGTCCATGGCATAATATCGACCCGAAACGGTTGCTACTTTCACAAAAGGCATTTGTTGACAGGCTTTTTCCAAATCACGCAGAAATCCGAGAGCGGAATCGGGCGGTGTATCGCGTCCGTCCGTAAAAGCATGCAGGGCAACGGGAATTTCGGCTTCATTTAAAATACGCGCCAGAGCAATCACATGAGATTGTTGTGCATGAACGCCGCCTGTACCGATTAACCCCATTAAATGACACGTTCCCTTTGTGGCTTTTAATTTATCAATCAACGTGCGCAAAACGGGATTTTTATCCAGTTTGTGTGATTGAATGGCTTGATCGATGCGCGGTAAATCCTGCATAACAATTCGCCCGGCACCCAAATTGGTGTGTCCCACTTCGGAGTTGCCCATCTGTCCGTCGGGTAAACCCACATCCAGACCCGAAGTTTTAAGCATTGTTGTGGGATATTCTTGAATTAACGTATGCCAAAACGGTGTTTTTCCCGTTTCAATGGCGTTAAATTCTTTTTGATCGCGATAACCCCAACCGTCCAATATGCACAGAACGACGGGTTTTTGTCTTGTATTCATTTTTAATCCTTTCATAAAAAAATAATAAATGAGTTCTTAAAACAGATAGGTGCATTATAAAATAATTTTTAGAAAAAGTGTATATTTTTTTTAAAATTTTGTAAAAAAAGATGAAAACAAAGCAAATTCAATCCGTTAAAATTTATTTTTTTCGGAAAATATTTGAAATCAAGCGATTCAATTCTTAACTTTTTGTTAAAATGGCTGATAAAACATGTAAAAAGGGAGATAATTGAATGAAAAAGAATAAAAAAATGCCTCATCAGAGAATATCCTTACTGTCCGATAAAATTTTATCGAATAAAATTAAAGAAACCGTCAACGAGCTGTCGAGATATGAAAATAATGAGGAAATCAATGCTTTATCAGCATTAAATACGGTTTTGGGTACGTTGGAATCGGAAGAAAACCCGCAAACGAATCAAGATGACAAACCCTTAAAACTGATTCGTTCAAAGAAAAAAATGAAAAATAAACAAGAGGTGTTGAACGATATTATCAATCAATTGCCGGAAGGAAGGCCGGAAGAGAAAGCAAATAAAAATAATTATAAAAATAATCGTAAAAACAATATGTTAAAAAACATAATTTATGTTTTAAATGAAACAAAAAAGAAGAAAGAAACACCTTCCGAAACGCTTACGAATGATTTAAAAAAGAAAGGCATTATTCCTCTTTGGGAACAGTTGGCGGTACAACAAAAGACAAATCAATATTCAAACATTGATAAAACGCTGTTGCTTTTTGATATTCGCCGCGCCTTGGAGGAACGTGAATTTTTTTACTTTTATCAACCGCAATGGAACATCAATACCGGTGAAATTGTTTGTTTGGAAAGTTGTTTACGGTGGCGTCATCCGACAAAAGGCATTTTAGGACCCGATTTTTTTCTCACGCTTTTTGAAGGAACCAATATGTTGTTGGATTTAATGAATATTTTGTTTGAGCAAATTTTTACCGATTTAAATCAAATGAAACTCAACGGTTTAGATTCTTTTAAAATCTCAATTCATTTAACGCCCGAACAGCTGGAATTGGAATATTTGGGTGAAAGTTTGATAATGCTGCTGGAGAGAATGAATATTCAATTATCGCAAATCGAATGCGCCGTAACGGAACGCCTTTTTCCGAAATATCCGCCTCTTTTAAGGGAAAACATAACGGTTTTAAAGGAAAACGGAATCACGCTTTGTTTAAATAATTTTGCCTCGGGCTATTCGGCATATCCTTATTTGCAGGAATTTCATTTTGATAAAATCAAGCTGGATAAAACTTATACGATGCATTTATTTGAAAATCCGCGCGAAAAGCTGATTGTGCAATCCGTGATTGATCAGGCGCGTTTATTTGACTCCCAAGCCGTGATTGACGGCATCAATTCGCCGCAAATGCTGCATTGGCTTCAACAACATAATTGCACGCTCGGGCAGGGCTGTTTGCTCGGAAAAGCGCGTCCTTTGGAAGAAATGATTGACTTTTTAAAAGAATATAATACAATAAAATCCTACGGTATTGACTCGATTGAAGCGTTTTGGCGACGCAATGCGCATTTAACGCCGATAAATACCGGTTCATGTGTTGAAGAATAAAGGATAAAAAATGGAGACAGTTAAAAAGCCGGAATTATTATTGCCGGCGGGGTCGTTGGAACGGTTGAAAACGGCGTTTTTGTATGGCGCCGATGCCGTTTATGCCGGTATGCCGGGCGTGTGTTTAAGAAATAAAATTGCTTTCAGTTACGAAGAATTGCAAGAAGGAATTACCTTTGCGCATTCTTTAAAGAAAAAAGTTTATTTAACCGTTAATTTGTTTACGCATAATCATGATATTGCACGCGTCAAAGATTTTACGGCGCATTTAAAAGCTTTAAACCCCGACGGCGTAATTGTGGCCGATCCGGGCGTGTTCGGGCTTATTCGGCAAGAACTTCCCGATTTGCCGCTTCATATTTCAACACAAGCCAATATATGTTCCTATTTAACCGTTCGTTTTTGGCAAGAGCAGGGCGCGGCCTTATGCGTGTTGGGGCGGGAAGTGCCGTTGACGGAAATGAAAGAAATTCGCGAGAAATGCCCGGATATTCGCTTGGAAGCCTTTGTTCACGGGGCGTTATGCGTCAGCTATTCGGGGCGGTGTTTGCTTTCAAATTTTATGACAGGACGCAGTGCCAATAAAGGCAATTGTGCACATGCGTGTCGGTGGCGTTATAAAGTATATAAAGCCGAAGAGCAGGCGGAAAACAGAGAAGATTCAACTTATTATATTGAAGAAGAAACGCGGCCGTTATCATTGATGCGCATTGATGAAGATGAAAACGGCACATATATTATGAACTCGCGCGATTTATGCTGGTTGCCGCGGTTGCCCGATATATTGCCGATCGGGCTGGATTCGTTTAAAATTGAAGGGCGCAACAAATCGCAATATTATGCGGCGGTAACGGCGCGAACGTATCGAAAAGCCATTGACGATTGGTTTCAAAACCCGAACAATTGGCAGCCGGATAAATATATGGATGAAATATTATCTTTGCAATCGCGCGGCTATACGCTCGGATTTTTAGACGGCAATGCCGGCCCCGAAGCGCATAATTATGATGTTTCGGCCAGTAACGGGGCTTATCGTTTTGCGGGGGTGGTGCGAACAGTTGAAAACGGACTGTTAACGCTTGAAATTAAGCATAAAATCATAAAAGGAATGACGCTTGAATTTTTATCGCCGTATCAGTTTGAGCCGATTAAAATAGCGGTTGAACGTTTTTATAACGCCGAAAACGCGGCCGAATGTCAAGAGCTTTCTGCGGGGCATTTAGGGCAGGCGGTTCAAATCCCGGTATCAGCCGAAACCGCGCGCTTATTACCGGCATTAACCGTTTGTCGCACAAAAATAAGTTAAGCGTTGGTTTAAAGCGTGGGCGTGAAAGAATGCGACACGCTTTTTTTCCTTTATCGGTGCGGGTGAAGTAATAAGATACTCTCTTTTTCCCCTCTATCGGCGGGTGTGATGCGCTCAAGAAAGGAGCGCATCGCTATGGGCCGATAGAGGAGAAGAGGGAGGGCAGGCTGTCATTTTGGCAGAAGTGGTAAAGACAAACGATATTTTTCCCTTCTTTGTTTATAAGTGGTACTTTTTCTTATTTTCGGCGGGAAGTGCCGGCGCGTGGAACGTGCGCCGGCGCGGTGTGCCGAAAATGAAGCGATTCGGTAAGTTAAAAGGGGAGTTGGGAAGTAGCAGTTGTGACACTATCTCTCATTCTCGGCGGATGTGGGACGTCGCGGACGTCCCGCTAATGTGCCGAGAATGAGAAAATGGCAGGGAAACTTATACTTTTTAAGGTTGGCACCGATATTTTCCCTCTATCGGCGGGTGTGGAGCGGCGCAACTGTGCCGCTCCGCTATGGGCCGATAAGAGAAAAGGGAGAGGTGCCCCGCTGAATGGAAGCCGTAAAGGCGGGGCATCGGGGGGGCGATGGCTCACGCCATCGAAAAAGCTGGCCTCACTCACATAAGGCGTAGTTGCCGTTGCGGTTGCGACCGTATTTGTCGACGATACCGCCCATGAGGTTAACGCGGTACGCGTTGCAGGAAGAATCGTACATATCGTACATCCATACCCAACAATTACCAAAATCATCGTACAAATCCTTTCTTATCTGACATATGCCTCCGGACGACACCTCGCCACACCCGATGCTTGCCCGCGTTGCTTGTTTCATTCCTAATGCCTCACAGAACCGCCCGGCGCTCCACCATGTCATATAACCATTATTCACACTCGGCTCGCCAAAAATAAATCCGCTTTTTGCACCTGCTTTTCCATCCTTTATATCTTTGCTCGCATTCCGGCATTCACTCTTACGAGTGTTATATCCTCCAAATTTATTAGGGTCAAATTCTTGGTCGTCACCACAATCCTTCCCATAATACATGTAGCAATACTCTCCCAGGCCGCAATCAGAATTTTTCTCGCATTCACCGACGCGCTCCTTATCACATCCGCCGTTTTCAAGTGATGCTTTCCATTCTTTGCTTGTGTCACTGCTACAAACGCATTTCCCATTCTCCGGTTTACTGCCTTCCGGACAGGTTGTGCATTTAGTGCCGTCCCAATATGGTGTAGCAGTACTGCATACACATTTTTCGCCATCTTCACTAAGCTCTGCCCCGGCCGGACAAGCGCACTTTTTGCCGGTCCATACTTTTCCGCCCGAACAACCCGCGCAACAGCCGCCGTTACATGTTTTCTCGTCTTCCGCACAGGTGCATTCGTTCCCATCGTCACTCCGCGTTGTGCCTTTCGGACATTCTTCCGGCACGGGGTCATCATCTTGCGGCTCATCGCCTTGTTCTTCCGGCGGCTCCGGATTATCGCTTCCGCCGCTCACACCGCCTATATCTTTGGTTGAAAAGGCGACCATTACTTCATTTTCTGTCTCAGAACAGAGATTTTCTGTTGTAGTATAGTCACCACCGTTAATCTCTAATGCGGCTGTATCATCCATGCTGTCTAATAACGTGGCTAACGGTTTGCAAACCCCGGCCGGTATACCCGATAATGTAAATGAATAGCCCTCTTCTCCCCCTTCTTCATCCGATATTATAACCGGATAAGCTATCTCAACGGCATAACTTTCATTAAATTTTAAGTGCCCCTCCTCACCGTCATACGGCTCGCCCAACAATAATTCCACGCCACGCGCAACTTTCATTTTCGCATCGGTGCGCATGAGATTGATTTCATTCGCAATTTGATTCGCCTGATATCGATTCATTGCCATTCTGTATCCGGCAATCCCGCCAATCGATATAACACCGATTATGGCCAAAACGCCCAGCATTTCAACCATACTACGCCCTTCTTGCGCTTGATTTTGAACTTGTTTTAATTGCTTTTTCTGTTGTTTTTTCATGAACTTTCCTCCCGTGTTCTATCTTTCAATTGTATAAATTAAACGTACCTTTAATGCAACGCGGATTCAGGGGCAAAATTACCCTCAAAAATTGGTGAAACAGCCTTTTTATAACCGTTTGATATTGCATTAAATTTACCTCCAAATAAATTTTTTTTGAAAAAATGCAAAAAAAGTGTTGCAAAAATCGTACGTTTTTTTGATGCATATTCAAAAAAAATCGCCTTGATGAGAGGCGACCGGAAGTTGGAAACTACTTATACGAGATAGTGCGGTATATTGACCAAAAGGCTATTTTACCGCCTTCCGGTCGTTCGACCATTTTCCCTTATAAATAAGGGAAATTTATCCTTTTTCAAGGACACGTATAATGAGGTTTCCATACCTCGGGGCACACATCACTTGCCTTGTCTTCAAGTATAAAGGCACTCAAAACCAATGTCAAGCAGAAAAAACAGGTTTGTTTTATTTTCTCATCATCAAGATTTATTTAAAAATAACGCCATGATTAAAAAATTATTGTGTTTTTATAAAATAGAGTGTATAATTTAAATTAAGTTATGGAGAAAATGAAAATGTCGAATGAAATAGTAACTGCCGTTCAACGAAATAATTTAGAAGCCGTTCAAAAGTTAATTAAACAAGGCGCTTCCGTTAATTTGGTGAATAAAGATGTTTCCTTGTTGCTTTTTGCTGTCGGAACAAAGAAAAATCCGCAAATTATACAAGAACTAATAAACGGCGGTGCCAATGTTAATCGCGCCAATGACAAGGGCTTGTCACCGTTAATTATTGCTTCGGCAAGTCAGCAACCGAAAGTTGTTGAAATGTTATTAAATGCCGGTGCAAATGTTAATCAACCGGATATTCAGGGAACTACGCCCGTTATGTATTCCGCCATGTGGGGTGATATTGTAACGACTCGTTTGTTAATCGGGGCCGGAGCTGATGTTAATCAAACGAATCATGAGGGACTGACGGCGCTTATGCGAACCGTAGCGGAGGGACAAAAAGAAGTTGCCGAAACGCTTATTAAATCCGGCGCCGATGTGAATAAAGTTACCAATAACGGTTATTCCGCATTGATGTTTGCGGCATCGGAAGGACATACCGATACCGTTAAAGTGCTTCTGTCAGCCGGAGCTGATGTAAAACAGAAAAATAAAGAAGGTAAAACGGCTCTGGATATGGTTAATGATGCCATTAAAGAAAATCCTCAAGCCAAAGAAAAATTTATTGAAATTCAAAAGCTTTTAAACGGCGGATTGTGTAAAACATTATCCAATGCCCAAGAACCGACACAAACATCGGTGAGGAATAATTCAAACGAACGGTAATTGATTGCCTTGTAATTAAAAAACAAAAAACCCTTCAAAATGAAGGGTTTATTTTTGGTACCTCTAGCCGGACTTGAACCAGCATGACCTTGCGGTCAACAGATTTTGAGTCTGTCGCGTCTACCAGTTTCGCCATAGAGGCATTTTTTAGTGGACAAACCCATTATGCACAGTTATAATCACTTGTCAAGAACTTTTTTTCAAAAGAAAGGGATTTTTTATGAATTTTAAAAATTTTGAGGGAAAAAGCGTTTTAATTACCGGCGCATCAAGCGGAATCGGGGCGGCTTTGGCCGAAAGATTTTCAAAAATAAGCGCTATTCATCTTATTTTATGCGGCCGTAATCAAAAACGGTTGGAAAATACGGCAAAAATCTGTCGAAACCAAGGCGCTGCCGTTGAAACGCTCATTTTTGACGTGACAGATGAAGTTGCAACGAATGAAGCCATTCAAAAAGCCGCAAAATCCTTTAAAATTGATATTTTAATTGCCAATGCCGGTGTTTCATCGGGCTCGCTTCATATCAATCAAGACACAAAATCAACGCCCGATATTATTCGCACCAATGTGTTCGGGGTGGTCAATACCGTTTTGCCCGTGATTGAATTGATGAAAAAACAAGGGCAGGGGCAAATTGCCCTGATGAGCTCAATGGCCGGTTACAGAGGATTAAGAAATTGTCCGGCTTATTCGGCTTCAAAAAGCTTTGTCAAAGCTTGGGGGGAAGCTTTACGCGGCTATTTAATGAAAGATAATATTAAAGTCAATGTTATTTGTCCGGGATTCGTTAAAACGCCTTTAACCGATACAAATACCTTTAAAATGCCGCTTCTCATGCCGGCTCATAAAGCTGCCGAGATTATTATTAAAGGATTATATCAAAATAAATCGGTGATTGCTTTTCCGGCACCTTTGGCCTTTGCCGCTTGGACGGGAAGCATTTTGCCGGCCGGTCTTTTAAGCCTGATTTTAAAATGCTTACCGCAAAAAGAGAAATAACCGTTGCATTTTATAATAAATTTTGCTATATACAAAATATTAAATAATTAAAGAGAGGTTAAAATGATTAAAGAAAATCCCATTGATGAAGCCGAACGCATTCAACAAGCTGTTTTAATGCGCGAGGTGGAAGAAGAAATTCAAAAAGAAAAGTTATTGAATTTTTGGAAAAAATATCGTTTCTTAATTATCGGCGGCATTATCGGTGTTGTTGCTTTCACCTGCGGAAACGAAGTTTATCGCATGTGGTATGAAAAAACACGCTTATCCGAATCGAATCGCTTTGAACAGGCGGTTATTTTAAATTATACCGGTAATTCCGAAGAAGCTGCAAAAATTTATACTGATTTGGCGCAAAATGCCCATACGGGTTATAAAGAATTGGCATTGTTAAGATTGGCCGCCATTGCGCATGAAAGCGGTGATGATAAAAATGCAGGCATTTATTTAAAACAAGTTATCGAATCAGGCGAATCGCCCGAGTTAAAAGATGCGGCGCGCGTGACTTATGTCGGCTATCAAATTGATCAAAATCCGAATGAAGCGTTATTAACGTTTTTACAACCCGTTTTAAATCAACCTGCAAATGCTTTGTATGCGTCCGCCGTTGAATTGCAGGCGGCATTGCTGGTTAAATTAAAAAAGAATCAGGAAGCTAAGCAAGCCATTCAAAATGCTTTAAGCAATCAATTCTTAACGCCTGTTTCAAAAGACAGATTAAATGCTTTGTCGGCAGTTATTAAATAAAAAAGGGGGAAAAATGAAAAAACTGTTATCGGTTTTTGTGATTTGTGCTTTATTAGCCGCTTGTACCAATTCAAAACGCCCCGTTCCGCCCGGTGAACGATTGGCGGTTAAAAATACGGCTGCTGCGGAAATACAAAAAGCCTCAACGCAGGTAGAAGTCGGAAAAACAATTTCCGATTTTAATTGGTCGCAAAATAACGGAAATGCTAAGAACTTAATGCCGCACGGACAATTAAGCGATTCGCCGCAAGTTGTTTGGAAGCAATCCGTCGGTAAGGGAATTAGCGATGATAATTTGCTTTTGCCTGAACCTGTTGTTCATTACGGCATTGTTTATGCGTTGGATTCGGCTTTTCGGCTATCTGCCGTTCGCGCAAAAGACGGTCAATTGATGTGGCAAACCGCACTGCCGGTACCCGAAGATTTGGGATTGGCCAGCATCGGCTTGGCGGCCGATTCGAATGCCGTTTATGCCGTTGGCGGTAACGGTATGATTTATGCTGTTGATTTTGAAGGTAAAATCTTATGGCAAAAAAACACAAACTCTATTTTGCGTTCGGCACCGACCATTGAAAAAGGCGTTTTATATGTGTTATCCGGTAATAATGAATTATTTGCGTTGGATTCTTTAAACGGTGAAGAAATTTGGCGGTATCAAAATTTATCGACCATGACAAACTTGTTGGGCATGGGGCAACCGGCCGTTTCAAACGGTGTGTTGGTTGTTCCGTTTTCAAGCGGCGAGATTATTGCATTCGATGCCAAAACCGGCGTTATGCTTTGGTCTGATGCCTTGCTTTCCGCGCGCACCTTTAATAAAATTCAAGACATTTCTCATGTTTTAGCGGCGCCCGTAATTGAAGGAAATACGGTTTATTTGGTCGGAAATGCTCAAAAAACGGGAGCATACGATTTACGCACGGGTACTTCAAAATATGTGCAAAATATCGGCGGAACATCAACGCCGGTTGTGAGCGGCAATGCCTTGTTTTTAATTACAAGCCGTAATACATTGGCAGCTTTGGAAAAATCAACGGGGCGTTTACTCTGGGAAATGCCGCTCGAATCGAAAGAGATGAAAAATATTGTTTGGAACGGACCCGTATTAGCCGGCCATCGCTTGATTGTTGTTTCCAATAAGGGTGATGTTGTTTTATTTGATGCCGAAAACGGTGAAATCAAACAAACTCTTCAAAGAGACGGCTTTTCCAATAAGCCCGTTTTAGGCGACGGAAAAGTGATTTTGTTCTCCAATAATGCCGAATTGGTTGCTTATCAATAACAGAGGAGTCACATGAAAACGGTTGCAATCGTCGGACGGACAAATGTCGGAAAATCAACATTATTTAACCGCTTGTGCGGCCGTCGTTTAGCCATTGTTCATGATGAAGCGGGTGTAACACGAGACAGAAAAGAAGCCGAAGCGCATTTAATGGATCTTTCTTTTCGTTTGGTTGATACGGCAGGACTTGAAGAAACAACAGAATTGGCAGAAGCCATGTGGCAACAAACGCAAACCGCCGTTGCACAGGCCGATGTTGTTTTGGCTGTTGTTGACGGGCGTGATGATGTGATGCCGCTAGATGTTAAAATGGCACAAGTTTTGCGTAAATCAGGTAAAAAAATTATTTTACTTGCGAATAAATGTGAAGGAAAAATTGCCCATTTGGCCGGATCATTTTACCGCTTGGGATTAGGAGATCCCATTCCCGTTTCTGCCGAACACGGGTTAGGATTAGCTGATTTACATGAGGCTCTCAAAAAAGTATTGCCCAAAGAAGAAAGGAAGCCGATCGAACAACAACCGATAATTGATGATGAAAATATATTGCATGATAAAGAAAAAGAACGGCTGATTCGTCAAAGTAAACCCTTAAAATTGGCCATTGTCGGTCGGCCGAATGTGGGAAAATCAACTTTGATTAACACGCTTCTCGGAAAAGAGCGGTTATTGACCGGTCCTGTGGCAGGAGTCACGCGCGATGCCGTTACCATTCCTTGGGAATGGCGCGGACGGCAAATTTTATTAACGGATACGGCCGGTTTAAGAAAACAAGGAAAAATAGAACACGAATTAGAAAAAATTTCGGTTGCCGATACTTTAAATGCCATTGATTTTGCCGAAGTTGTTATTTTGGTGTTAGATGCTGCTCAACCGATGGAAAAACAAGATTTATTGATTGCTTCAAAAGTTTTAAATGAAGGGCGTTGTTTATTGATTGCCCTTAATAAATGGGATACGATTGAACGGCAAAAACAGGTGTTAAATGCCCTCAAAGAAAAATTAGCCGTTTCCTTGCAACAGGTGAAAGGTTTACCCGTTCATACCGTTTCTGCAAAAACAGGGTATGGATTGGACAGAATGATGAGCGATGTGTTTAAGCTTTATGAATTATGGAACAAACGGGTGCCAACCCATAAATTAAATGACTTTTTAGCACGTATGACTCAAGCGCATCCGACACCGGTTGCTTCGAACGGGAAACGAATTCCCATGAAATATATGACGCAGGTCAGTACGCGTCCGCCGGCATTTGTTATTTTTTCAAGCAATCCCGATTCCCTACCGGAATCTTATTTACGCTATTTGTCAAACGGTTTAAGAAGTGCCTACGGTTTAGAAGGCGTTCCTATTCGAATTACAATGCGAAAACGAGCGAATCCCTATGAAAAAAAACGCATTAAATAATAAAGTCATTTGCCTGAAAAAGGGGAAAAAATGAAAAAAACATTCCTTTGTTATCTGATTGTTTGCGGTATTATCGGCCCGGCAAATGCTAAATATTTAGGACAGTTATCGGCAAATCCTTATGCCGTCAATTCCACCTCAAATCCTGTCGGTCGCTATGGCAGTCCGTATTCGGCTGACAGTATCAACAATCCTTTCGGAGAATTCGGCAGTGAATATTCATCTTCATCGGCACATAATTCCTATTCTTACGGAAATGCCTCACTCAAACTTTATGATGCCGAAGGGAATTTCCGAGGTAATTTAAATGATAATCCGTATGATCCGGATTCCATTGCTAATCCTTACGGTCGCTACGGCAGCCCTTATTCGGCTGACAGCATCAATAATCCCTACGGTGCCGGAAGTCCTTATCGCTATGACAGTCCGAATAATCCGTACGGAGACGGCTGGGAAATTCGTTACGAATAATTGTTATTTAAATAAGGTGATTTTATAATTCAACGCTTTTTTGAACGGCCAGCAGAAAATCTTTTCCGCGTTCTTCAAAGTTTTTATATAAATTATAGCTCGGTGCGGCCGGTGATAATAACACAATACCGGTTTCGGGTGTAACGGCAAAAGCCTTTTGCACGGCATTTAACATATTTTCTTCATATGAAGCCGATAATCCGGCTTTTCGGGCTTCTTGATAAAGGCGTTTTCCGGTATCGGGCAGGGCAATAATAAACAGCTTTTCTTTTAATGGCAGGATATAACGAATCAATGTTTCATAATTTTGCCCGCGATCGAATCCGCCAGCAATAAGAGTGATATAAGGAAAATTTTCAAACGTTTTTAAGGCGGCAATCGTTGATTCGGGTGTTGTTGAAATACTGTCATCGATAAATTGAATATGACGATATGTTCCAAGATTCTGCAATCGATGGGGCAGTGGCCGAACATTTTGAAATCCTTGCCTTATTTTTTCCGGTTCGATTGATAAATTCAGAAGAGACAACAAACTTAATGCCGCACAGGCATTGACGGCATTATGTAATCCCGAAAGCGGTAAGGAATGAACAGGAATCACTTTTTTTGACGCATTATAAAAATAATTATCTTTGATATGCCATGTGGTGTTTGTGTTAAAATAGCGAATATTTGATAAATTTTTCAAATGTTTCATTATTTCTTCATTCGATCCGTTAACCGCCGCCTGATCGGAAAGTTTTATCAATCGGCATTTATCATTGTAATAATTTTCATGCGTTTGGTGCCATTGCAAATGTTCGGGATATAAATTAAGTAAAACCGCAGCATTGCAACCGTATTGAAGTGAGGCACATTGATAGCTTGATAATTCCGCCACCACAAAATGTAAGTCATCGGAAAGTAAATCCAGTAACGGTTTACCGATATTTCCGCCCAAAGCGGTACACGCATCATATTGTGAAAGAAGATGATAAATAATTGAAGAAGTTGTACTTTTCCCTTTGGTTCCCGTTACGCCGATAACTGTTGTCATCGGCTTTTTATTGGCTAAAAATAAATTGGTACCGGTCGTAAAAAGAATGCCTTGTTGTTTTGCTTTTTCAATTTCCGGCCGATAAATGCTGACGCCCGGGGAAGTAATAACAACCTCACAATCGAAAAGGCAATTTAAACTTGAATCATCAAACAAAACAATTTTTGCATTCGGCACAAACCGTTGCAGGGCTTTTTGAGCAGACAAACCTTCACGTCCTTGTCCCCAAATGCCGATTGTTTTATGTTGCAATGCTTCCCACTTCATATTTTCAGACCCTCATGAAAAATATTCAACACAAGTGAAGCTGTTTCATCTGGTATTAAGTGAAAGGGGAGGGGTGTGAGATATTTTCTCAACAAATCTTCTTGTAATGATTTAATTTTTTCAGATAACTCTTTAACAATCAAATCATTTTTCCACTCATCTTTTTGGGATAATATTTGAAGAGCCGTTCTTGATTCATCAATTTCCCCCACACATTCGAACGGTTTATGCCCTTGTAACCCCAGTAATTCTTCATAGCCGCCAAGCTGTGTTTCCTCATTTAAAAGATTGCTGCCGATAGAAGAAATTAAAGTTTCTTTCGGGATAAAGGGAGCTAATATCAAAAAAACAAAGCGACATTTATCACATGCCCCGCACCAAGCGGTTAATCTTTTCTTTTCATTTAAGCGAAAAGCTTTGTTGCAGCTGGTAAATACCAAAAAGTAGGGTTGGCAATAGTGAGCGAACAATTTAGCAATGGCCAATTCGCTTAACGGACGCAGCAATGAAAAATAACGAAAATCAGGCGTTACGGATTGTGTTAACCGATAAAAATTTTCTTCAAACTCAAAAGATTTGCTGTATTGATGGTTAATCATCAATTTCCCTTGCATTAAATTACCGCTGTTTGCCGATCGTTCGCATGATAAAGCAACATATCGATAGTCATATAAAACAGCAGCCCCCCAAAGCAGAAAAGCCAACATGCCCGTAATCGGCACATGTCCGTTGGTAACACCCGATTGATTAAGCTCAATTAACTGCCGGTCAATTTGCCTGGTTATATTATATGAAGGCAAACCTGATATGTGCATACAATCGAGAATAGGGCGGGCATTTCCGACGGCGATTGTGGTTGCAGTTTCTTTTATTTTTTTCATTATTTCAATTGTTAAGCACGAATCTTTTCCGCCACCGACCGGCACAAGATATCTTTTTTGAAGTGTTACAAAAACGGGCTTTTCTTCTTTTTCCTCAAACGGGAAGCTGATTAAACCTTGTAAATTCAAATGATTGCGAACGGCAAATTCACCCAATCCGCTTTCATAGAAACGATTGAAAAACAATGCTTCTGCTTTTGAAAGTGTTCCCGATTCAATGATGATTTCACACGGACAAAATGCTTTATAATAACTGATTCCGAAAGCAATGTGTGCCAAGAAAAAAATATGATTTAACGCTTGATTTTGAAGCTCATTTAATTGAAACGGCGCTTGCGGAAAAACAATTCTTTCCGTAAATGAGAGCCTTTTTTCCGGCAGATTCATTTCGTAGCAAAATGTTAATTCCCCTGTTTTTGAATTAAAAAAGTAATTTTTATAATAAAATCTCTTGCACAAAATCATTTTTCCTTTTACAATACATTTAAGTTTTGTTATACATTAAACCGAGAAAAAAGCAAGAGGATTTTTAAAATGGCATCTAAAAAAAGAAAATCAATCGCGGAACGAACGCTTTTTGTTTTAATTTTATTCTCATTGTGCGGCATTATTTATGTTGCCGGGCGTGAGTTTACGTTATCTCCCGCCGAATTGTTTGAAACGGCGCAAAAAGCGGAAAGTGCCGGTTTGTATAAAAAAGCGGAACACTATTATATGCTGGCAAATGAACGGGATAATAAAGACACGGCAAAATTGGCAGCTTATTATTTAGGACGCTTGTATAAAAAAGGCGGCGATTCTTTTCCGGTTGACGGAAAGAAAGCGGAAATGTTTTTAGAGCAGGCGGCCTTGCAAAATGTTCCGCAAGCACAATATGAATTGGCTCTGATGTATGATATCGGTGATAAAATACCGGAAAATAGAGGAAAAGCGGTAAAATGGATGAATTTAGCGGCACAAAACGATTTACCCGAAGCCTTATACAGTTTGGGTGTGTGGGTTGAGCGCGGATATTTGGGTGAACCGAATATGGATAAAGTTCTCACACTGTATGAAACGGCCGCTTCAAAAGGACATATCTTTGCCATGACAAGCTTAATTGCTTTATATAGCGGCGGTTTTCAAGGCGTTTCAAAAAATCAGGAACGCGCCGACTATTGGTTTCAAGAATTAAAGAAAAAACAACAAATTTTAAATGCCGGAACAACCGGTCATCAAGAAAAGGAGAAAAAATGACATTAAAATATCGTAAAGATTATGTGGCACCGCACTATCGGTTACCCTTAACGGAATTGGATTTTACTTTAAATCCCACAAAAACACTGGTGAAAGCAAAACTGCATTTTGATGCGGTTGAAACGGATAAGCCGTTGTTATTGAACGGGCAATATATGAGCCTGAAACAAATTATGATGAACGGCAAAAAATTAACTCCGAAGGATTATGATTTAACTCAAACGAGTTTAACGCTGTATCCGAAAGAAGCATCCTTCGTCATTGAAACGGAAGTTGAAATTAACCCGCAGGATAATACGCGTTTGATGGGGCTTTATGTTTCAAACGGCATTTTTTGCACCCAATGTGAGCCGGAAGGGTTTCGAAACATTACATATTATCCCGATCATTCCGATGTGCCGAGTAAATTTATCGTCACCATTCGTGCCGACAGGAAAAAATATCCCGTCTTGCTTTCAAACGGCAATGTCGTTAAAGATGAAGGCAATGTAATTGTTTATGAAGATCCTTATAACAAACCGTGTTATTTATTTGCCTTGGTTGCCGGTGATTTAGACAGCATTCATGATGTCTATGTCACACAATCAGGCAAAAAAGTTGATTTACGGCTTTATTGCGAACGCGGAAAAGCCGAACGGTTAACTTTTGCCCTTAATGCCTTAAAACGAGCCATGGCATGGGATGAAAAAGTTTTTCATTTGGAATACGATTTAAATCGATTCAGCATTGTTGCCGTTCCGCACTTTAATGCGGGCGCCATGGAAAACAAATCGTTAAATATTTTTAATGATGCGGCCTTATTGGCTTCTCCCGATACGGCTACCGATGCAACATATGAATATATTGAGCATGTTGTGGCGCATGAATATTTCCATAATTACAGCGGCGATCGTGTGACACTGCGCAGTTGGTTTGAACTTTCTTTAAAAGAAGGATTTACGGTGTTTCGTGATTCCGAATACGGCTATGATACCTTTTCAAAAGCCGTTAGTCGTATTGATGATGTTGCAACGCTTCGTGCCGTTCAATTTCCGGAAGATGACGGTCCGCTTGCGCATCCGGTGCGTCCCGATTCCTATCATGAAATTGATAACTTCTATACCACAACCATTTATGAAAAAGGGGCCGAAGTTATTCGAATGCAAAAAGCCTTATTGGGCAAAAAAACTTTTATGAAAGGAGCGGCTCTTTACTTTAAGCGTCATGACGGGCAGGCCGTTACCATTGATGACTTTGTCAAAGCCATGGAGGATGCTTCCGGTAAAGATTTAACGCAATTCAAATTATGGTATTCAACGGCGGGACGGCCGCGAATAAAAGTAAAAACCGCTTACAAAGACGGTATTTATACCGTTACGTTAACACAAAGTCATCCGAGAAAACGCAAGCCGTTCGTTATTCCGCTAGCATTCGGATTAGTCGGCAGAAGAGGGAAAAACTTTAAAAGAGGCGTTATTGCATTAAAGAAAACCTCTAAAACCTATCGTTTCAAAGTGCCTTATGAGCCGGCTTTATCACTCAATCGGTTCTTTACATCACCGGTTGATATCAATTATAAACCGACAAAAGCCATGCGTTTACGGTTAATGAAATATGACAGCGATTTATTTAATCGGTATGATGCCGGCCATCAATACGCTTTGGATTCCTTGGTTCGTTTATATGAAAAAAATGCCACAAAACCGGATATGCAGGTCATTGAAGCATTAGGTTCATATTTAACGCAACCAAAATTGGATAAAGCCTTTATCGCTCGTGCGATTGTTCTGCCGAGTGAGGAAGAAATATTTGAAAAAGTGCGTGTTGCCGATATGAAACGAATTAAAGCCGTGCGCTTAATGATGCGGCGGGCTTTTGCCGAAAAATACAAAGATATCTTGTTAAAAATATATCATCAAAATCAAACAACGGGAGCTTATTCGCCGGATAATCTTTCATTCGGGAAGAGGGCAATCAAAAACGTTGCTTTGGGTTATTTGGCATTGGTCGGATTTGAAGATTTGGTTCAAAAACAGTTTGATGAAGCCAACAATTTAACCGACAGATTATCCGCTTTAAATATTTTGGTGAATAATGATTTATCCGGTGCCGATCAGGCGCTCGATGCGTTCTATCATCGTTATGAAAATGATGATTTGGTTCTAAACAAATGGTTTGCAATTCAAGCGCGAAACGGTGCCAAAAATACACTGCCGATTGTGGAAAAATTGGTTCAACATAAAAAGTTTGATATTCGCAATCCCAATAAAGTACGCGCTGTAATCGGTGCTTTCGGCGGAAATATGGAATCATTCCATACTGTAAAGGGCTATGAATTTTTTGTGCGGCATGTGATGGAAATTGATAAAATCAATCCGCATTTGGCAGCACGTCTCTTTACGGCATTTGCCAAATATCGCAAATTTGATGAGGCCACCAAAGAAGCAGCCCGGCAGGTTTTGCGTCAAGTAGCAGCGGATATTTCATTATCAGATGTTTCAAGAGAAACCGTTGAACGAATGATTTAAAAGTCCGTTAATCAAAAAAATCCTGATAGCGTCTTGTTATCAGGATTTTTTTTGCTTCTTATAAGAAAAAGAGTAGGGCAATTTATCAAATTTTTGAAACAATTTGGCTGTAAAACGGTGCGGTCTGCAACAAAAAATCCTCTAAATGGCAATAAAATCAAGGCTTTTAGAGTATTATAGGTCAAATTTTGATTGATGAAAGATTATCAAAATATAAATGTGCAAGATATTTTTATCATTTTTCATCGAACAGGGAAGGTGCTTTTCATTTTTAAATTCGTTCTGCTTTAATATGTGGCTTATGAATACCGCAACCGGTAAACATCTGAAATTTTATCAGCGCTTAAAAGTTATAAACAAAGTTATCCACAATTTATTTAATATATTGATTTTAAATTATTTTATTCGTTTTCTTGTATTAATATTTGTCGCATAATTTATATTATGTATAGTTATATATTAAATTTAAAGCTTTTAAATAATTATTTATCAAATCACATGAAAAATTTTAAATTAAAAACTAAAATAACATATTGAAAAATATTAAAATTATTTCTAAAATAAAAATATATGGAATTTTATCTCAATCAATAAAATATTCTCAAAAAAACAATTTATTCGACTCTTTATACCGATTTTAAGACAATTTTGTTTCAATGATAAAAGGGATTATTCGTTTATTTTTATTAAAAGCCTAAATTAAGTTGATTTCATTTCAATAACAATGAATTATCAATCAGTTATTTTTGTTTTTACTCAAATGACGTAAAAATTCAGAAATTTTTTCTGTTTCCCTGCTCTCTCATCTTATAATAAAAAAGGCGGACAACTCATTTTTTGCCCGCCTTATCCGCCTTATGTAAAAAATATTAACTATAACTATTTCCTTTATCGAAAACAGTAAGTTGAGTTAAACTACTTCGCTTTAAATCATTATTAAGCTCTAACATGCCATCGCTGTTAACGGTAAGTGAATCATAGCTGTTAGTAAGTGAAGCATCGCTGTTTTGGGTAAGCTTACCAGGCAAATTTGGCGCCGAAACGGAAGACTCTTTACCGGCCGCTTTCTCTTCTGGTTTTTCATCCTTTGGATCGTTTTGAGCCATCATTGATTTATTCTCAGGCGTTATTGGTGCCGATAATTCAACTTCTTCAAGCTTGACCGTAGACCCTGCAAGTGCTTTGGTATTATAACTCATTCCTTTGACACCGTTATTGGAAATAAGCTGACCTTTATCCGAAATTTGTTGTTCAACACCCAATGTGGTTCGAGCAATACTTATCTCTTCTTCTTCGGTCAAAGGCTTTCCGTCGGAAATTCTTCTCACCACATCTCTATGATTACCGCCGACTTGTTCTTTGAAGCTTATTTTTTTACCTGTATTAGCATCTTTTACTTTTTCTTCCGGATGAGCTAAAGAATTAGCTATACACATTTTATAAGCATAAATATCGGCATTGGATTGTCCGTTTTCACCCCTTGGCAAAAGACCTTTTTCTTCCATTTCCTTATAATTTTTTCTTAAATTATCAACGGTTTTAGCCATTTTAGGATCTTTTTTAACCAATCCGTCCAACCGTGTTTGAGCATGCACATAAGCTTCTGCTGAATAACCATGGACCATAATTTCTTTCTTTTCCACCTCTTGGGCAGCAGCAAGTGCTCTGCGATTCTCTTCTTCTTTTTGCATAATACTTTCGCTCTGCCTTTTCGCTTCTTCCTGCTGCTCCTTTGCTGCATTCAGAGCCATAGCCTCTGCTGCAGAAGCTGCTATATCTGTTGTTGCACTCTCCAGATCTTTGGTAGCTTGTTCTTGAGTAGCAGCAAGCGCCTCCCCTGGCTGCTGATCCGGCAAATTCACATCCAAATTAACTGAATCCGGATTAGGCGTGGGGTTCAGTTCATTTTCAAATATATTTTCCTGTGCAAAGGCTTCCGCTTCATTTTCTCTCTTATGATCGAGATGCTTATTTTGCTCGTCAATTCCAAACGAATCGGCACCCTTATAAATATCGTTTTCGGAAAGCACTTGAAGAGCTATCCCTGATTGTCCTTCAACATAATTTTTTCTTTCGGTTTTAACAAATTCATCCATCATTTTCGGTTGAGTTTGCTTCATTTTCTTTAATGCCGCTATGTCTTCACGCATAGCAGCATCATTCACGCTTTCATTATAGAGATCTTGATACGTCATGTGAAAGCGATTTTGTATATGATAATCAACGCTTTGTCCATCGGAGTCTTGAGTCACTGATAAAAACGCGTGCTCATAATGATGATTGGTCACGCCTTCTTGAATACATTTTTTTGCAATTTCTTTATTATCTGTCAGTAACAAACAGGATTTACCGTCATTATCTACTTTTCTAGGATCCCCGCCTAATGCCAACAATTGATTAAATTGATCGACATCGCCCTTTTCCGCGGCAATCATAAGCGGTGTGCGTCCGTTATTATCAGGCTCATTTATTTTCCATGTTCCCAAAGCAGATGAAGCCGCCGTATTACCGGAGCGTGCGGCCACATGGTCAGGCGTTTCACCGTTATTATTTTTAATACCGGCATCAACCCCCGCCTCTTTGGCAGCTAAAATCATTTCTTTATTGCCGCTTCCCGCAATTCGATGCAAAAGTGTATCGCCGCTTTTGGCGTCTTTGGCACTCAAATCAACGCCGGCTTCTTTTAACGCATTCAATTTTTGTTTAAAAACTTCCGGATCATTTTCTTTTGCCAAATGATCAAAAAGATATCCTTCATTTAATGTTCCGGCTTTTACCATATTTTTTAAAGCATTCATACCGGCTTCTCTATGCTGTCCGGTTGCATTTGACATGGCATGTTCAATGGTGGCATCTAAGTTGGAAGCATGACCCTCTGCCCCATATTGTAACAGCATACTTCTTTTTTTGTCATCATCCTTTGTATTACCGGTAACCAAAGAAAGCGGTGTTTTGCCGTTATCATTTTCTTCATTAATATCTTTATATGCCTCTGTCTTCAACAAAGTAGAAACAATTTCAACTGTTCCCGAATAAACACCCGTGTGCATAACCGTGTTTCCGCTCGCATCTTTGGCGCGCACATCGGCTCCGGCTCTAATAAATTCATCTACAATCTCTTTATCTTGTGTCCAAATGGCTTTTTGAAGGGGCAGCTTCCCGTCTTTCCCGATAGAGTTGATTTCTGATTTATGCGCTTGCAAGTTTTTTTGCAAAAGCTCTCGGGCTTGACCCATATCGTATTCAGCTTGTGCTCTTAAAGTCTCATCATTATTCTTATCTGCTTCTTCCAATTGTTTTTTGGCTTGCAAATACCAATCAAGTGAAACATCAAATACATTACCGGCCATTTTATCCTCCTTAAAAAATTGTTTGATTGAAACCCAACTTAAATACTATTATATCATAAACGGCCGTTTAATGCAACAATAATTTTAAATATTTTTCAGGAAATATTTTATTGTGAAGCAATAAAGAAACAATTTAATAAAATCAATATATTATAAAATTATTATTTTCCCCATGACAGGTGCAATCTGGCATATTCTTTCCCTGCTCCATCGGAAATTGTGTGCCGTGTTTCATTTTCCGAAACAATTTGTGTGGCAATAATAACCTTATCGCCCCGTTTCGCCGGTTGACGATATTGAATACGCAACCGATGAAGAACTTTATTTTCAATAAAATCAACCGGAAGGGCATCAAATACCCATGTCGGATAAACGGCATTGTTCACATGATGATTTAAATCAATATCATCCGTGCGAATAATCTCCTCCGTCTGAAAATCAATTCGTTCAATGCCGGGCAGCTTTTCAAACCGTGTCTCAACGGCGCGTTTTTCATTTAAGATACATTTTTCCAAATGTTTACCGACCGGTACCGGACGCATCCGCTCCAAATCAAGCAAAACCCATTGACTCGAAGCAGATATCATCACCTGTCCCGTTTTTAAATTTATCAATTCAAACTCACGATAAGCCGTTGCCGCATTCGTTTGTGAGGGCCATGTTTTTAATTGCACTTTATCATTCCACCGCGGCAATAAAAAAAACTCAACATCATAGGCACCGCCGACCCACCCTAATTTATTTTGAATGCAATAGTGATATCCGACACCCATCAAATCGGCGTGATTATCGGCAACATCTTGAAAAATATTAAATAAACTGCGCAATCTGAAATCAATGTTTTCATCGCACTCATAACTGGCAATTTCATATTCTTTCACCAACTCATTCATCAGAATATCCTCGTTTTTCTTTAATAATTTCAATAATTTTCTTTAAGCTTTCATTTTTTAAAAAATCTTCCGTCAAAACAGGCAGTTTATATCGCCAATTCGGATATTCAAAACACGTTCCCGGCACATTTGTTTGCTCATCCTGATAAAAAACATCTTCCAAACGCACCATTAACAACCGACTTTCACAATCGTTTAAATATCGATAAGTGTTTTCAATAAACCAGGACGGTGTTTCATCGGCCGTTACGGCTATTTTAATCGGTTCATCGGGCATGGGATATCCGGCTCTTTGAAATGTTGTCACAAACGCTCTTTTATCCGATAACCGTTCTTTCCGATGCAAATTATATTGTGCCGTCGTAACGGTTTTTAAACGTTTCGACAACGCTAAATCCAATCCCTTATAAAAAGCACTGTATGACGGCATATCATGCGTACCGGAAGCAATCAACGAGTAATAGGGAAAACAAGGCGGTGCTTGAAAAGAATCTCCTTGCCGGTGAAAATGAAGAATTTTAAACGAATAGGCCGAAGCCGCTGCCATTTTATCGGAAAATCCGCACGGCGCCGTTCCCAAATCTTCGGCAATAACCAAACATTTTGCCCGCACGCTTTCTAATGCAATAATACCCATCAATGTTTTAAACGGATATGTTAAATAAGCCCCGCCGGCATTTTTAACACGCAAATAGAGACGTTCCAACCCGAACGCGTGATCAATGCGCACAGCCCCTGCCCCGTGCATCATTTGCCGAATAACTTTTCGATAAGCCGAGAAGCCCGTTTGCTTTAATGCCAACGGATGAAAAGCCGCCAAGCCCCAATCCTGCCCCTTGCGGTTAAATGCATCGGGCGGCGCACCTGCCGATACCCCTTCGATAAACAAATTTTGATGTGCCCACACTTCCGCGCTGTTTTCACACACACCGACCGGCATATCGGTATATAACCCGATCGGCAACTGTTGTTTAATATGCTTCACAACCCCTTCATATTGCTCAAATGCCAGAAACTGTCGATATTTAATTGCATTTATCAAATCAGCATATTGGGTTTTAAAGTGTGCTATGGCACTGCTTAAAGGATTTTGAAACCCTTTTTCCCACGACCGCCAATATAATGATTTGTTTTCTTTCCCGAAAACAGAACGAATGGCTTGAAAAACGGCAAAGTTTTCAAGTTCTTCACCCTGCTCTTTACAAAACTTTTGAAATGCCGAATATCGTTTGGCGGGTTTTGTTGCCATAAAATGCCGATATAATTGATTGAGAAGGGAATATTTTATTTCGGCAACTTCCTGATAATTCACTTCTTTTGTATCGCGCAACATCTGTAACTTTTTTTGAAAAGCCTTTGTGTTGATTTTTTTCTGTAAGATCAAATGTGATTGCAACTTCGCAACATTTTCAATATCAATGTAAAGCGGATTGAGAAACAATCGAGAGGAAGCACTATACGGACTGGCATCTTGCGGCATATCTTCAAAAAGCGCGCTGAGCGGATTGATACCGATTAAACTCGCATGCAGTTTTTGACCGATATCAGCCAAATTCCGTAAATCACCAAAATCACCGATTCCGAAATTTTTGCGGCTTTTTAAAGCATATAATTGAACGGGGAAACCGTAAACATATTTATTTTCAGGTGTTTCCGGCGGTTGATAACAGGCAGAAGGCACCACAAACAGGTGCATTTTCATTACTTTTTCATCGGGTAAAATAAAATGCATTTGATGATAACCCTCATCGGCATTTAAAAACAGGTAAACCCGCCGCTTTTGATAGCAAATACCGTCAATTTCTTTGTCAGCCAGAAACGGCATATCATGAAACCAAAAGGAGCCTTTATCAACGGTATTATCTTCCTTATGAAACTCAAAATGAATGCAGTTATGTTCAAATTTTTGAGGCAAAGCCATTTCAAAAACAAGCGGTTTTATTTCTTCCTTATATGCTGTATGCGTTGCCTCAACGCCATTTAACCAAAATTGATTTTCAAGCTTTATCAGTGATTTTTCAACGGCTTTATCCGAATGTGCCGGATATCCCAAGCCCGCACAAATCACTTGTTTTGATTTTCTGTCAGCCCGATACGTTTTTTGGGTACCATAATCCGTAAACGATAAATAAATACCTAATTTTTCAGCTAATTCATTTAATTTTTCTTCATTAAAAGACATTTGTAATCCGTTCATTTCCCTTTCAAAACAATCACACTCCATGCCGGAACAACAATATTATCTTGATTTAATTTAATTTTTTCACTACTGTCAATTATTTCTTTCCAGTGCGTATTTGCAGGAATTTTGTATGTTATATCTTCATTAAAAGCATTAAATATAACAAATAACTTACTGTTTTCATTGTTTATTAAACAAGCTATCGCGCGAACAAAATGTTGCCAGTCACTTTCTTGCATTTGACTGCCGTCCGGTTTCAGCCAGAGGCACTCTTCGGGCGTTAAAAAATATCCGTACTTTAAAACCGGTTCATTTTTTCGAAACGCAAGCAGCTTTTTCGTAAATTCAAGCATACGCTGCCCTTGCGGAGAAATATGCCTCCAATCAATCCATGAAAGCGCATTATCTTGCGCATAAACATTATTATTCCCGTGATGGGTTGATAAAATTTCATCACCGGATTGAATCATCGGGGTGCCGACGGATAATAAAAGCGTTGACATAAGCGCCCTCGCCCGTCGTTCCCGATTGTTTAAAATGCTCGGATCAGCCGTTTCCCCTTCCGCACCGCTGTTCCATGAAAGATTATTATCATTCCCGTCACGATTATCTTCGCCGTTCGCTTCATTATGTTTTTGATTATATGAAACCAAATCATTTAATGTAAAGCCGTCGTGTGCGGTAATAAAATTAACCGATTCCCAAGGTTTGCGACCTTTATAACTGAACACGTCGGAAGATCCCGTTAGTCGAGAGGCCATATCGCTGGCGCATCCTTCTTCGCCTTTCCAAAAGCGACGAGCGGTATCGCGAAACTTATCATTCCATTCGGCCCAGCCCGGGCGGAAAGCCCCGACCTGATAACCGCCCCACCCTAAATCCCACGGTTCGGCAATCAATTTTAATCGCTGCAATGTCGGATCTTGTTGAACGGTTGATAAAAAGTCGCTGTTAATGGCATATTGATTATTATCATTTCGCGCCAACGTGGTTGCCAAATCAAAACGAAAGCCGTCAATTTGAACACTATCTGCCCAATATCTTAACGTATCCATCACCAATTGCAACACGCGCGGATGCCCCAAATTAAAGGAAGCCCCGCATCCGGTTGTATCATCGTAATAGCGGGGATTATCTTTATTCAACCGATAATAAATTTGATTATCAATACCTTTATAACAAAGCGTGTGTCCTTTATGATTGCCCTCTCCCGTATGATTATAAACAACATCTAATATAACCTCGATACCGGCTTCATGAAACACGCGGATTGTTTTTTTCAGCTCATTTAAATCAAAGCCCGACAAGTAAGGCGCATGGGGAGCCATAAAAGCAACGGGATCATATCCCCAATAATTTGTAAGGCCTTTTTCCTGCAAAAATCCGGATTCCATAAAAGCGGCAATCGGTAACAGTTCAACGGCATGAATGCCGAGCGATTTAAGATATTGAACGGCTTTTTGAGAGCTTAATCCGGCAAACGTACCGCGAACGGCAGCATCAATTTCGGGATTGAGCATGGTAAAGCCTTTCAAATGCGTTTCATAAATGATTTCTTCATCCCACGGAATAAGGGGTTTTTGAATATTTTCCCAATCGAAACTGCTTTCATCGATCACAACGCATTTTGGAACGTATGGCGCCGAATTTTTGCGCGAAAACGATAAATCTTCCCGAACGGATAACGGATTATATCCCAAAAGCGCGTTATTAGCTTTCACGGCACGCGTTAATTGTTTTGCATACGGATCAATTAAAAGTTTATTCGGATTATACCGATTGCCTTTTTCGGGCTCATACGGGCCGTAAACGCGATAACCGTATAATTGCCCCGGTTTCAGCCCGACGACATAACCGTGAAAAACTTCATCGGTATATTCGGGCAAAACAATGCGTTCCTCATGCTTTTCGTTTTTATCAAACACACATAATTCCACTTTTTGCGCATGTGCCGAAAAAAGTGCGAAATTAACGCCTTTTCCGTCATATTGAGCGCCTAACGGATAAGGATATCCTTTTAAAACTTCATAACTCATTTTTCCCCCTGTTTTTTAAGTTGAAAGACAGAAACACCGAGCGGCGGTAATGTCACGGTTATGGAATACGGTTTAAAATTCCAACCGTCCGATGTTTCAATAAGTTCCTTGTTGATAACGCCGGAACCGGCAAAGCGCGTATCATCGGAATTCAATATTTCTTCATATTCTCCGGCCTGATTAACCCCGATTCGATAATCCTTTCGCACAACTGGTGTGAAATTACAGGCAATAATTAAGGCCTCTCCTGCTTTATTTTTCCGCATAAACGTTAAAACGGAGTTATCGCTGTCGCTGCCGTCAATCCATTCAAACCCGGCAGAATCACAATCCAGCTCATATAATTCGCTTTTTGTTTGATATAAAGTATTTAACTGTTTTATTAAGCGCAACAACCCCAAATGAATTGGATTTTTTAATAAATCCCAATCCAAACTGTCGGCATAATTCCATTCCTGCCGCACGGCAAACTCATCGCCCATAAAAAGAAGTTTTTTGCCGGGATGCATAAATTGATATGTATAATACAAACGCAAATTAGCCATTTTTTGCCAAAAATCACCCGGCATTTTATCAATCATCGGGCCTTTACCGTGCACAACCTCATCATGCGAAAGCGGTAAAATAAAGTTTTCGTAAAAAGTATAAAGAAAACTGAATGTCAGCTCGTTTTGGCGATATTTGCGTAAAACGGGATCATGTTGCATATAGTCCAACGTGTCATGCATCCACCCCATATTCCACTTATAGCCGAAACCCAAACCGCCGATATAAGTCGGCTTCGAAACCATGGGCCATGAGGTTGATTCTTCCGCAAACGTAACCGCACCCGCATTTTCACCGTACACATATTCATTTAACCGACGCAGGAAATTGATGGCTTCAATGTTTTCGCGCCCGCCGTATTTGTTCGGAATCCACTCACCCTCTTTTCGGGAATAATCCAAATATAACATACTGGCAACGGCATCAACCCGCAACGCATCGATATGATATTCTCTGATCCAAAACAAAGCGTTTGCCGATAAAAAGCAGGAAACTTCATTTCTGCCGTAATTATAGATTTTTGTTCCCCAATCTTTATGCTCGCCCAAACGCGGATCCTGATGTTCATAAAGTGCCGTTCCGTCAAAGTTTGAAAGCCCGAAAGCATCTTTCGGAAAATGCGCCGGTACCCAATCCATAATAACTCCGATTCCCGCCTGATGCAGTTTATCAATTAAATATTTAAAATCATTCGGCGATCCGTATCGACTTGTCGGCGCATAAAGCCCCATCGGCTGATATCCCCACGAGCCGTCAAACGGATATTCCGCCAAAGGCAAAAACTCAACATGCGTAAACTTGTTTTCAAGCACATAGGCCGGCAATTCTTCCGCCATTTCCCGATATGTCAGCCAGCGATTATTTTCCAACGAATTTCTGCGCCACGACCCGAAATGCACCTCATAAACGGAAATCGGCCTATCCATAGCATTAGCCCGATGCCGTTCGCGCGCAACCCATTGAGAATCATTCCAATCATAGGAATTTTGATCAAAAACCAGCGTTCCCGTTTTCGGACGCATTTCAAACGCTTGCCCGTACGGATCAATTTTTAACGGCAACAACTCGCCGTTTGCCCCGATAATTTCATATTTATAAATGCACCACTCGGGCAAATGCGGAATAAATAACTCCCACACGCCGGATTGTCCGCGCGGACGCATGACATGACGTCGTCCGTCCCAATCATTAAAATTACCCACAACACTCACTCGTTTGGCATTTGGCGCCCAAACGGCAAAGCAAACGCCTTTGCACCCCTGATGCGTTATTAAATGCGCTCCCAGCTTTTCATAAATTTTCTTATGTGTGCCTTCATTAAAGAGATATAAATCAAAATCACCCAAAACGGGCAAAAAACCGTAAGGATCACGCGTTTCATAGGTATTGCCGTCGTAAAGCGTTATTTTAAAAGCATATTCGAAAAATGAGGAACCGGCCACAGCTTCAAAAAAACCGTCTGCCGTTCTTTTATTCATTAAAAAGGTTTCTTTTGTGTTGCAATTGATTAGCTCGATTTTATCGGCCTGCGGTTGAAAAGTTCGAACGACGATTACCTTTTTGCCTACCGTGTTTGTTTCTTCATGCATTCCCAACACTGCAAAAATATCGCCGTAAAAACGCCCTGTTCGAATTAAGTCAATCGTTTGCATATCAAGTTGTTCCGTCATTTTAAGCCTCTTTCAATTACCGTTTCAATTATTTATAACATTATTTCGGTATAAAAGGGAAGAAAAAAAAGAATATTCGTCCAAAAAAAGCATTTTTACGACTTTTTTTTGAAATTTTATAAAAAAAGCCTTGCATTCATCTTGAAAAAGTGGTAAACAAGCAGGGTAAAAAATTCAATTTCCATAAACAAAAGTATTTTATGGTTTTTTAACAAATAACAAAGGAAAAATAAATGACAAAATGGGTTTACACATTTGGTGACGGCGCAGCGGAAGGCAATGCCGACATGCGTAATCTTTTAGGCGGTAAAGGCGCAAATCTGGCTGAAATGAGCCGGGTCGGCGTTCCTGTTCCGCCGGGTTTTACCATTACAACGGAAGTTTGCACATATTATTATGAAAACAATCACACGTATCCGGCTGATTTGAAAGATCAGGTTTTAGCCGCTTTGGCCGGTATTGAAGCCAAAATGGGCAAAAAATTCGGTGATCCGAAAAATCCGCTTTTATTCTCGGTTCGTTCGGGTGCTCGGGTTTCCATGCCGGGTATGATGGATACCGTTTTGAACTTGGGTTTAAATGATGAAACGGTTGTCGGCTTGGCTGAAAAATCAGGCAATGAAAAGTTTGCTTACGACAGCTATCGTCGGTTCATTCAAATGTATGGCGACGTGGTGATGGGTGTTCACAGCTCAAAATTTGAAGCCGTGTTAGACAGAGTTCGTGAAGAAAACGGCTATAAGTTTGATAACCAAATGACGGTGGAACAATTAAAGGCCGTTATTAAAGAATATAAAGAAATCTGCGAAAAAGACGGACATCCGTTGCCGCAAGATCCGAAAGAACAACTCTGGGGCGGTATCGGAGCCGTGTTCGGTTCATGGATGGTCGATCGTGCCATTTACTATCGGAAATTAAACAATATTCCGGGTGACTGGGGTACGGCTGTTAACGTTCAAACCATGGTGTTCGGTAACTACGGCGATACATCGGCAACCGGGGTTTGCTTCTCGCGCGATCCGGCAACCGGTGAAAATTACTTCTACGGCGAATATTTGAAAAACGCCCAAGGGGAAGACGTTGTGGCCGGTATTCGCACACCGCAACCGATGACAAAACTCGTTAAAGAACGGCGTCATATCGACCTGCCCTGCATGGAAGAAGAATTTCCTGCCGTTTATAACGAATTGAATGCCATTCGTGAAAAACTGGAAGCACACTACAAAGATATGCAAGATATGGAATTTACCATTCAAGACGGCAAATTGTGGATGTTGCAAACACGGAACGGCAAACGCACGGGAACGGCTGCGTTACGCATTGCCGTTGAAATGGTCAAAGAAGGGTTAATTGACAAGAAAACAGCCATTATGCGTGTTGAAGCCCCGCAATTGGATCAATTATTGCACCCGATGTTTGATAAATCGGAAAAACGCGTTGTTTTAACAACCGGTTTGCCAGCTTCTCCGGGCGCTGCCGTCGGTCAGGTTGTGTTTTCGGCGGAAGATGCCGAAAAACAAGCCGAAGAAGGCAAAAAAGTTGTTTTGGTTCGAATTGAAACCTCTCCGGAAGATATTGCCGGTATGCACGTTTCGCAAGGTATTTTAACGGCCCGCGGCGGTATGACATCTCACGCAGCCGTTGTGGCGCGCGGCATGGGTAAACCCTGTGTATCCGGCGTGTCTGATTTAAGAATTGACTATGAAGGCAAATTCTTAAAAGTCGGCGATACGGTTATTAAAGAAGGCGATATGATTTCCATTGACGGAACAACCGGTCAGGTCATGGCAGGTGCTTTAAAGCTTGTTTTACCGGAAATGACGGGTAATTTCGGCGAATTTATGAGCTGGGTCGATGAAATTCGCACCTTGGGTGTTCGCACCAATGCCGAAACACCGCTTGATGCCAAAACGGCACGTCAATTCGGGGCGGAAGGCATCGGTTTGTGCCGTACGGAACACATGTTCTTTGATCCGGCCCGAATTAACCACATGCGCGAAATGATTTTATCGCACACGGTTGAAGATCGCCGGAAAGCATTGGCAAAATTGTTGCCCTATCAACGGCAAGACTTTGTTGACTTGTTCACCATTATGGAAGGGTTACCGGTCACCATTCGTTTCTTGGATCCGCCGTTGCATGAGTTCTTGCCGAACAAACGCGAAGAACAAGCGGAAATTGCTCGTGAATTAGGCGTCAGCGTTGAAGAAATTGCAGCGCGCACGGCCAAATTGCACGAAGCCAACCCCATGTTGGGTCATCGCGGTTGCCGGTTAGGCATTACATATCCGGAAATCAACGAAATGCAGGCACGGGCTGTTTTTGAAGCGGCTGTTGAAGTTATGTCAAAAACAGGCAAAACCATTGTGCCGGAAATTATGATTCCGCTGGTCGGCACGAAAAAAGAGCTTGATTTAGCCAAAGCCGTTGTGGTGAAAGTGGCTGATGAAGTCATGGCCGAATCGGGCAAGAAGTTTGAATATCATGTCGGAACAATGATTGAATTGCCGCGGGCAGCAATCACGGCTGACAAGATTGCCGAAACAGCCGAATTTTTCAGCTTCGGAACAAACGACTTAACGCAAACAACCTTGGGTATGAGCCGTGATGATGCCGGTTCGTTCTTACCCGAATATGTTCAAAAAGGCATTTACGAACAAGATCCGTTTGCCTCATTGGATCAGGAAGGTGTGGGTGCGTTGGTTGAAATTGCCGTACAGAAAGGAAAATCCGTGCGTCCGAATATCAAACTGGGTATTTGCGGCGAACACGGCGGTGATCCGAAAACCATTGACTTCTGTCATCGGGTCGGATTAACCTATGTTTCCTGCTCACCGTATCGTGTTCCCATTGCACGATTGGCAGCAGCGCAAGCGGCAGTCCGCAACGAAAAGAAATAATTTATTTCTCATCGCACAAAAAAGCCCGTTGACGAAGTTGTCAACGGGTTTTTTATTGTTTATAAAAGCAAAATGCTATCTTACTTCTTCTCCTTTGCATAAAGCTACACCATGAGAAGCTCCGTTACCGCGAGCAGTATCATGGACGAGCCCATTACTGATTCTAACATTTGCCACTCGGCAACCCGTATAATCGTTTCTTAACCACACATCATTATCCGAAAATCCGGAAAACAGCGTTTTTAATTGAACGATAACCGAGGAAATATTAGAAGCAACTTTATTTGTATTTCCGATTGATGTTGCATGACAATATCCCGCTTCCCGAGCGGCAATATTTATCGAATCGGCACATTGTAAAACGGAATAATCTGCCATAAAATCCGGTTCCGATACGGTTGATGAATCGCAAGGTGAATCACTGACATGGGTTTTTGCCGCACAAAAACGACAAGCACTCCACCAATTCATCCGTATTTGGGAGCCGGAATATTTTGTCTTTGTTTGTGTTTGCTCGTTTGATATAATAATTTCACCTGTTGAATCACCTTCAACTGATTGACAGTGTCCGCTAAAAAATGGTCCGGGTTCATCTGAAAATTCAAGCTCACACCCATTTTCTCCACCCTGTCCCCATCCTAAATAGCAGTATTTCTCAAATCCGCCGTCGGGATTACAATCTTCGTTGGTGCGGCATTCATAAGCAGCGCAGCCTTGTGCCGATTCTTTCCAACTTTCGCCCTCGGGACACGGTTCACATTTGCCTTGTGTAGTGTTACAAACCGGATTTTCCGTGCCTTTTTTAAGACAATCATCATTCGTGGTGCATTCCACACATTCATTATTGAGCCATATAGGCGTTGCAGTCGGACACGATTCGCAATTACCCAGCTCATCATTGCAACGGGGTTTGCTTAAATCTTTGCAATCCGTATGCTCTATACATTCCACGCATTCGTTGTTTTCTATATCACAAATAGGTCTTGAAGCCTCACAATCTTTATTATCACCACACCAACCTTCGGGGCGATTCGAATCATAGTTTCCGTTCACTTCTTCTGCATCAAACTGAATGTAAAATTCATTGGCTTCATCACTTGAACATAAATCATCTTCTTTATAGGGCTGTTTATTGATTTCCATATACATTAAACCGTCCATGGCGCTGACAAGTGTTGTAAGCGGTTTACAAACACCTTTCGAAACATTCCCGACTTTAATATAATAAGCATCTGCTTCACGGCAGTTATAAAATTCTGCTTTATCTTTGCGGATGCAATCATAATCAACAGGATAACGATCATATTGTGTTGATAAATGCCCGCTGTAATGTTCATTTTCGGGTGTATCATCATAAGGATCCCCCAATAACAATTCTTCATTCCCCAAAGCATATTTAACCTTTAAATCGTTGCGCATTAAGTTAATTTCATTGGCAATTTGATCGGCCTGATAGTAGTTCATTGCTAATTTATAGCCCACGATTCCGCCGATTGATAAAATAGCAATAATAGCCAGCACCCCGAGCATTTCAACCATTGAACGCCCGCTTTGAGATTGATTTTCAATTTGTTTTTTTGATTTTTTTGTCATTTTTGACTCCCTTTCACTCTACGAATAGCATAAAATAAACGTACCTTTAATGCAACGCGGTTTTCGGGGCAAAAATTGCCTTCAAAAGACAAAAAATCACCTCTAAAAAACACTCGAAAAATCAATCGTTTCAGGAAAAAATAAATTTTTTTTGAAAAAATCAAAAAAAAGTGTTGCAAAAATCGTACGTTTAATTGAGGAAAGAGAAACAGGAAAAATATGTTTGTTTTCGCTATTATTGAGGGGATAAATTCATATTATTGATAATCTTTTCCCCTCTATCGGCGGGTGTGGGGCGGCGCAACTGTGCCGTTCCGCAATGTGCTGATAGAGGGGAAAGAGAGAGGTGCCCCGCTGAATGGAAGCCGTAAAGGCGGGGCATAAGGGGAAAGACGGCATGTGCGGGCGCTGGCCTCACTCACATAAGGCGAAGAGCTCGCCGTTGCTGCGACCGGCGTTGCTGACTTTACCGGTACTGAGGTAGACGCAGTACGCGTAGCAGGAATTATCTTCGCTGAGATATGGCGTACTTGTCCATACCCATGTAACATCAAAAGCGGGGCATTCACTATCCGCTTCGCAGCAAAGATC
The DNA here is from genome assembly GCA_947627155.1 of uncultured Alphaproteobacteria bacterium. Classification (GTDB taxonomy): domain Bacteria; phylum Pseudomonadota; class Alphaproteobacteria; order CAAHEQ01; family UBA3637; genus RGIG4140. Next base: position 146,985 of record CANQUX010000001.1, read on the forward strand.
CCCCTCTTTACAGCAATCATCGCCTTCTTTACAACTATTATATAATGCCTTCCTTATCGCACTGCTTGAACATCCGCTTGTCTCTCGCATATTCGTCGTGCACCCCAAATCACTTAAACTCACCAACTTTCCGCTTCCTTTATGCTTTTTATCTCTCAATGCTTCGCAGTACCTCTGTGCACTCCACCAGTTTACCTGGGGACCCAAATAATAAGTTTTCCCGTTTATTTTCTTTTCCGTCGGGTCTTGTATGTCTTCGCATTTGTATGTCTTTTCCGCACAACTCGCTGCTTCCGTTATTTGATTATTAGTACATTTAAACTCACACTTATTATCTACACCACTTTGGCAATATTGATTATCATCAGGGCAACCTGTTCCACTATCACATGGATTTTTTTCACATTTTCCGTCGCCGCTATTCCAATATTTGCCATCTTTACATTCACACAGCTTCGTTTCTTTGTTCCAGTTACCGCCTTCACAACCAACACACCGATTACCGTCCCAGTATTCATTTGCTCCTGTACACGTACAATCTCTTTCCGTGTCATTCCACGTTGTTCCCGTCGGACATGTGATGCAATCCGTTCCCGTCCAATTCTCATTTTCTCCCGAACATTCACACACTCCTTCATCGTTGCACGTTCCTCCCGGGCAGGTATCCTCATTGCATTCCGGGTCTTTCGGCTCATCGCCTTGCTCTTCCGGCGGTTCCAGTTCCTCTCCGCTATTGCTGATTATCTTGTCTGTCGAAAAATCTACCTCTAACGCATTATTGCTTTCTTCGGTACAGAAATCAGTGCTTGAATCAGCATTATATTCCTTGTCATTGACCTTTAATGCAACCGTTTCATTCATGCCGTTTAACAAGGTAACCAGCGGTTTGCATACATCCGCTGAAATGCCTGATATTTTTATATAATATCCTGCTTCCGTTACGCCCTCATCCTCCGATTCAATATCTGCAAAGTCAAATGCAACGGCATAATTACTGCCGAAATTTAAGTGTCCCGAATCATACGGTTCCCCCAACATCAACTTTTCCGCCCCTTGTGCAACTTTCATTTTTGCATCGGTACGCATCAGGTTGATTTCGTTCGCGATTTGATTCGCCTGATATCGATTCATTGCCATTCTGTAACCCGCTATACCGCCAATCGATATAACCCCGATAACGGCCAACACGCCCAACATTTCAACCATTGAACGGCCTTGTTGCGCTTGATTTTGAACTTGTTTTTTCTTCATTTTTTCGCTTCCTTTCAATGCAAATAGCATAAATTAAACGTACCTTTAATGCAACGCTGATTCGGGGGTAAAATTACCCTCAAAAATTGGTAAAACAGTCTTTTTATAACCGTTTGATATTGCATTAAAATTACCTCACATTAAATTTTTTTTGAAAAAATGCAAAAAAAGTGTTGCAAAAAACGTACGTTTTTTTGATGCATATTCAAAAAAAATCGCCTTGATGAGAGGCGACCGGAAGTTAACAACTATCTATTCGAAATAGCGCAGTATATTGACCAAAAGGTTTATTTTACTACCTTCCGGTCTTGTAACCGTTTCCTTTTTTGACGTTAATCAAAAAAGGTGCAAATATTTATCCTTTTTCAAGGATACGAATAGAGAGGTTGTTAAGCCTCGGGGCACACATCACTTGCCTTAATGAAAAGCATAAAGTGTTTTGAAATAATTGTCAAATAAAAAATTGTTGCTTTTTACATTTATCATAAAAAAGCGGACGAATCGTGCCTGATTCGCCCGCATCACAAAAAAAAGTTGTTTTTTTTAAGCAATATGCTGATTGAGCCAGCTTACCATATCCGATTTTGATTGCGCCCCCAGTTTTTTATCGGCCAAAGCGCCTTTTTTGAACAAAATCATAGTCGGAATGCTTTGAATGTTAAACATTTCAGGCGTTTGCGGCGCTTCATCAACATCCATTTTCACAATTTTCACTTTGCCCGCAAACTCGGCGGAAAGTTCTTCCATAACCGGTAACATTTGCCGACAAGGCCCGCACCATGTTGCAAAAAAATCAACCAAAACAGGCTGTTCGCTTTCCAACACTTCCAATTTAAAATCATTATCGTTAATTTGTTGCATTTTTCTTTCCCTTTCAAAAGTTAACCCTGTATTTATATATAAACGCTTGAAGAATTTTTGTCAAGCACCTTTCAATTCATCTAATCCCCAACGCGGACGCGCTTTGAAATCCAACGAGTCGGAAATGTTGAGCAAATGCCGTTCCATGCCCGCCCATGCAATCATAACGCCGTTATCCGTGCAATATTGAACGGGAGGCGCCGCAAAAATCAAACCGTTTTTTTCGGCCGTTTGCTCAATCATTGCCCGAACGGCTTTGTTTGCCGCCACACCGCCTGCCACAACCAAATATTTGCCGGCCGGATAGCGCGTGCAAAAAATATCAACGGCATGCGTCAGTCGATCTTTCATTTCATCAACCACCGCATTTTGAAAAGCAGCACAAATGTTGTTTTTCATCTCTTCGGAAAGATTTTCTTGTTTGTCAATACAAACCCGAACCGCCGTTTTCAGCCCCGAAAATGAAAAATCACACCCCGCCTTGCCTTTCATGGGAACCGGAAAATGAATATTGCGCCCGTTTCCCGAATTGGCCCGCTTTTCCAAATTCGGCCCGCCCGGATAACCGATATTCAGCATTTTAGCAACTTTATCAAACGCTTCACCTGCCGAATCGTCAACCGTCCCCCCTAACCTTTCATAATTGCCGACACCTTTCACAACCAAAATTTGACAATGTCCGCCCGATGTTAACAATAACAAATAAGGAAACGTGACCGATTGAAACAAGCGAACCGTGAGCGCATGCCCCTCTAAATGATTAACGGCAATAAACGGCAAATGATGCGCCAGTGCAATGGCTTTTGCCGTCATAACACCGACCAAAACGCCCCCGATCAGCCCGGGACCGGCCGCAACCGCCACGGCGGATAAGTCGGAAAAAGTTTTATTCGTCCTTTTCAAGGCTTCTTTAATTAAAACATCGCATTTATCCAAATGCGCCCGCGCCGCTATTTCGGGAACAACGCCGCCGAATGCCCGATGTTCATCATATTGAGACCAAACAAGCGATGACAAAATTTCTTTCTTGTCATTAACCAATGCGCACGCCGTTTCATCACAGCTGCTTTCAATTCCTAACATGATTTTCATTTTTTCTGCTGCCTTTTCAATCTGATCCTTAAAACGCCTCCGTCATTTTCCCAATGATAAGCATTTATTTTTTCTTTAAAAAACGGCGTTTCAAACCACAATTCTATCTCATTTTTAATTTTACCCGTTCCGTTCAATCCTTTACCGGTTATAATGCCGATTTGTTTTGTGCCGCTTTTGAAATGCAAATCAAAAAATGTTTTCGTCAGCCGATAAGCTTCCTCCAACGTTTTACCGTGTAAATCAAGCGTATTCAGCAATATGCCCGTGGCCGTTTTTCGAACTTTAAGCCGGGGCGGCACCGTTTTGGGATTTAAGTTTTTCTTTTGCGCCAACGGTTGAATTGATTGCGCATATTCAGCCCATAAAGAATCATCGGTAACAGGCATTTTAATGTTTCCTAGCTTTTCGGCAATAACAGGTAATAAGACCCTTTATTCTTCATACGCCCGGCCTTATTAAAGGCTTTTTCGCCGTGGCCCCAAAAATAATCGGCACGAATCGGCCCTTGTATGGCTTTACCGATATCTTGCGCCACAACTAGCTTTTGAATGAAAATACCGTCGGGATCAATGGTGTTTAAATACATGGGCGTATTCATGGGAATGTAATTTTTATCAACCGCAACCGAATGTTCCGGTGTTAAAACAACGCCTGCCGCGCCGTAAGGCGAATCGCCGTCAAGCTCCTTAAAGAAAATATAGCGCGGATTCTCAGCCATAAGACGACGACCCTCCGACGGATGCTCCCGCAACCAGCGGCGCATATTTTGCATGGAATGTAAATCGGTAATGCCGTGCGCAGCAAAAATGGCTCCCAATGATTTAAACGTTCGATTATTGTTTCCGGCATAACCGAGCTTAATTTCGCCAGACGGCGTGATCATACGGCCGGATCCTTGAATTTGCAATATAAATAACTCAACCGGATCATCGGCCCAAGCAATAATCGGCGCATCAATGCCGTCTTCTTCAATATCTTCCCGAGTCGGATACGTTTTGCCGTTCACATATCCGCGCGGCAAGCCGTAAACAGGCACCTGCCCCGCATGCGTATGCGTTCGCGTACCCTTCAGCTGGGCTTCATAATAACCGGTAATCGTGCCGGTTGTTTCGCCGTAAGAAGTAACCAAATAAGGCGTTAACTGGCTTTCAATATACTTTCTGATTTGATAAGAACCGGCGGACGCATAGCGCTGTAATCCGCTGCAAAAACGAGCCCATTGCTCATTGGGCTTTTGGCAGGATCGCATTAAAGCCGGATAAGCTTCTTCAAAGTTTTCATGCGTCCAGCCGGGCAAGGCCGAAAAGGGCACTTCTCTCAATTTAAAACCCCTGCCCTGCGACAGGTAATGCGACGACGGACAACCGCATAAAAACAGGGATAAAAATCCGAGCAATGATAAAGATAACAGCTTGTTTTTATTCATAAATACCCTCACTTTGCGTGGCCGACACCAACCATTTGTTATGTTTGCTTTTCCGAAACGTCCAAAAGTCACGCACTTTGGCAACAACCATCGGATCGCCTTCTTTCACCTCATTTTTGGAATTTTTCAATAAATTGATTTGTTCCGTCACAAACGAAACCGTAATTTCATCATTTTCGGGCGAAACCGATTCGATTTCAACCGAATCGAAGCAAATTAAAGAAAATTCCATCGTTTCTTTTTTACTCTTTCTTTTCCGAATATCGGCTTCAAAAGCCTCCAAAATAGCCGGTTCCATATAGTTTTTCAATACAGAGGTATTCCCTTCGGCAAACGATTCGCACACGGTTTTAAAAATAATTTTAACACGCGCAATAAATTCTTCGCCGATGGCTTGTTTTGAGGATAAAGCTCTATTATCGCGCAAGAGGCGCATTTCAATAATTTGCCCCGTTTTTTCGGAAAACAAACAAAACTTTTCCGGCAGTTGGGAACGCTTTTCCGAGTCGCTTCCCAAATTTTTATATAATAAAACAAGAAATAAAAAAGCAAGAACACATAGTAAAATATTCTCGATTGTCATTATTATTTTCCTTTTTTTACTTTACAAATTTTTAAATTGATTGTATACATATCTTGTATTTAAACCGAAAATCAAATTTTTTTCAAGAGGATTTTTCAAAAATGACAGAAAATTCAAATCAAAATGTACCAAATATACAGGTAAATGCCCAATATATCAAGGATCTTTCTTTTGAAGCTCCTTCTTTACCGTTTATTTTGAGTGAATTGACACAAGCTCCCACCATCAGCGTTAATGTTGATATTCAGGTCAGCAAAACCGAACAGGAAAATATGTTTGTCGTCGATTTAAGCGTAAAAGCAGCCGCTCAAACCGCCGATACGCATAAAGCCGTTTTTATCTGTGAGTTAACTTACGGCGCGTTGGTAACGTTAAGTGACGTTCCGGCCAAACACCGCGAACCGATTTTGTTAATTGAAATTCCGCACCTTTTGTTCCCCTATGCCCGCGCAATTGTTGCCAATGTTACCCGTGAAGCCGGATTACCGCCGTTACAAATTAATCCGATTGATTTTGCTTCGCTCTATCGGGAAAAAGTTGTTCAAAAGACGGAAAAAAAGTAAAAACATAAAAAAAATATGCTTAAAAAGACAAAAAAGATTGCTTTTTTGTCTTTTTTTATTGTATGCTGTTTCATATAAAAAAGGCAAAATGAAAATGAAATATTTGGTCAAAAACGAAACGGAAACGGAACAGGTTGCAAAAGCATTTGCAACAACGTTAAGAAAAGGCGATATCGTTGCACTGTACGGCACATTGGGAGCCGGTAAAACCGCTTTTTGTCGCGGCTTAATTCGTTCATTAACCGGTGAGATTGATGAAGTACCCAGTCCGACGTTTACACTTTTACAAACCTACGAAACAAAAAACTTTGTCATTTATCATTTTGATTTTTATCGTCTGAAAAATCCTGATGAGGCTTATGAAATCGGCATTGAAGAGGCCTTTTATGACGGTGTCAGTCTTATTGAATGGCCGGAAAAATTAGGAAAGTTGTTGCCTGCCCGCCATAAACGGATTGATATTAAAATAATAAATGACTTAACGCGTGAAATTACCATCGAATGAAGGAGAGAAAATGGAAAGAGAAGAATTATTGCAGCTGTTTTTAAAACAACACGGTTGGGATACGGCAAAACGAGAACTTCTGGCCCGAGATGCCTCCTTTCGTTGGTACGAACGTTTAACCAAAGGAAATGAAACGCTTGTTTTAATGAATGCCCCTATTCCGCAAGAAAATCCCGCACAGTTTGCGTTTGTCGATGAAATTTTGGAATCGAAAGGCATTAAAGTGCCGCACATTTTTGCCCGCGATATGGCAAACGGCTTTCTTTTGTTGGAAGATTTCGGCGATGATACATTCACCCGTTTGATTGCCGCCGGTGCCGATGAAGACAATTTATACCGGCAGGCTATTGATTCACTGATTCAAATTCAAAAACAATTTATGCAAAATCCGGGATTGAAAGAATATAACTTTGATTTAATGTATACGGAAGCCTCCTTGTTGCCGTTGTGGTATGTGAAATATGTTCTGAAAAAAGAGTTGGATGACAAAGCCATGGCAGAATATAAAGCCGTTTGGGAAGAATTATATCAAAAAATTTCTGCTGTTCCGAACACGCTCGTTCTTTTGGATTATCACGTTGATAATTTAATGATTACAAAAGATAAAAAGTGCGGATTACTTGATTTTCAAGATGCGCGCTTCGGTCCGGTAACATACGATTTGGCATCGCTTTTGGAAGATGCTCGCCGTGTTGTTCGTCCGGATTTGCAAGATAAAATGAAAGCTTACTTTTTTAATGAATTTCCGGCTTATCAAACAGCCGAGTTTGAAGATTCCTATTCTTTAATGGCTGTTCAGCGGCATACGAAAGTCATCGGTATTTTTGTGCGTCTTTTCGTTCGTGATAATAAAAACAGATATTTAAAGTTTATTCCGTTTGTTTGGCAGCTGCTTGAAAAGCATCTTGATAAGCCGTTATTAAAACGCTATAAAACTTGGCTTGATACCTATATTCCGAGTGATGTTCGTCAAAAAATACCGTTTGAAAATGATTAAAAGGAAAATATGATGAGTGCATTCATTAAAACAGGAATGATTTTAGCGGCCGGACGCGGCGTTCGCATGCGGGAATTGACCGATCATCTGCCGAAACCGTTGATTTCGGTTGCAGGAGAGCCGATTATAACCCGCATTGTCAATAAAATGCAAGCACACGGCATTCAAAAAATTGTTATTAACACCTCTTATAAAGGCGATATGATTAAAAGCGCTTTAAAATCATTTGATTTAATTCACTATTCCGATGAGCCGCAAGCGCTGGAAACCGGCGGCGGCGTTAAAAACGCTTTGCCGATATTGGGCAATGACCCGTTTTTTGTTTCAAATGCCGATCCGGTATGGATTGACAAAACAACATCTGTTTTTACGCAGTTGGAAGAAGCATGGAATCCCGAAACAACCGATATTTTATTGGCACTTATTCCGTTAAAGCAAGCCTTCGGTGATGTGCCGGACGGCAATTATTTTATTGAAAACGGCCTTCCCCGACGGCAACGCCCCGGTGAAAAAAATATTCCCTATATGTTTATGGGGGTTCAAATTATTCATCCGCGTGTTTTTAAAAAATCACCGGACGGCATTTTCAGTTTAAGAGTGTTATATGATACGGCTGAAAAAGAAGGACGTCTTCGCCATATTGTGTTTGACGGCGAATGGTATCATATCGGAACGCCGGAAGCGTTGCTTGAAGCGAATAAAATATTGGAAAAACAGGAAAAAGAATGATAGAGGGATTAAACCTATCGGATAGTTTAGCCAATCAGGTTGTTCAATGGGTTTGCAACCATTGTCAAAATCCCTTGCAAGCCGCTAAAACAACCATTATTCTGCCCACAAAAAGAGCCTGTTTCACCGTTAAAAACGCTTTTGTGCATTTAAGTGAAAATCAGCCGATTTTACTTCCCCGATTACAAGCTTTATATGAATTGGATGATACGTTGGCGGAAAATTTACCGCCGGCAATTTCTCAAACGGAGCGATTGTTTTTACTGGCGCAACTGTGTCACGCAAAATCGAGCGTTGATACCTATGATAAAGCTTTAAAAGTGGCAAAAAGTCTTGCCGAATTATTAGATGATTTTTATGAGTATCAGGTTAATTTAAATGATTTAAAAAGTTTGGTTAAAGAGGAAAATTTAGCAATACATTGGCAGGAAAGTCTTGATTTTTTAGAAATATTAACCGATTTTTGGCCGCAAATCTTAAAAGAACGCGGCAAAATTGATGCCGTTGACAGACGCATTCGTTTAATCAACTTATTAAAAGAAAAAATTCTGTCCGCCCCTGCCGATGAATTTTATATTTTAGGCGGTGCGGAAGAAAATTCACCGGCCGTTAAAAGTTTAATTAAAGCAATAAGTTCTAAAAATAATGTATTGATTTTATTAAACGGATTGAATATTTATTCGGATGATGACGAAAAAAATGCCTTAACGGAAAATCATTATCAATATGTTTTGGTTGAAACTTTAAAAGCTTTGGGAAAAACACCGGCAGACATTCACTTACTCTCTTCTTTCGAACAGCCGCAGGAAGCCTTAATTCGCGAAGCTTTTAAACCGGCAAAATTAACCGATGAATGGTTACAAAATGATTTAACGGAAGAAACCGTTAAAAACATTAAATATATCGAATGCGAAAATATGACGGAAGAAGCATTGGCCATTGCGCTGATTATGCGAAAAGTGCTTGAAACGCCTGAAAAAACCGCTGCACTTGTAACAACGGACAGAAATCTGGCACGTCGGGTCATTGCCGAAATGAAACGGTGGGGTGTTGAATTGGATGACTCGGCCGGCCGACCTTTGGATAACACGCCGACAGGTATTTTTTTAACCCTGCTCGCGGCATATGCCGTTCAACAAAAAGGGGAAACGGCTTTGGCTCTTTTAAAGCACCCCCTATGTGCCGATCAACGAATGCCGGCCGATTTGCGTGCATTTGTTCGGGAAACGGAAAAAGCAATTCGTGATAACAATCAAAAATTTCAAATCGCACTGAACACGCCGATGACGGAATTTTTAGAATTATTTCAATCTTCGCATCCGGTTCCGTTTCTTGATTTATTAACGGCTCACTTAAATATGGCGGAAGAATTGGCCGAAAGTGCCGACAGAAGCGGTCGTGAAAGGTTATGGCAATCCGATGACGGCGAGGAAGCTTATCGCTTTTTTACGGAGTTAAAAGAACAGGCCTCCTTAATTCCCGATGTTTCCCCGGCTTTATATGTGCAAATACTCAAATTTTTAATGCAATTCGTTCCGTTTCGGCCTAAATACGGTACGCATCCGCGCTTGGATATATTGGGGCCGATTGAAGCCCGATTTTTCCACCCCGATGTGTGCATTATCGGCGGATTAAACGAAGGCACTTTTCCCGCATTACCGAATGCGGGACCATGGCTCGGTGCCTCTATGCGCAAAGCCGTGAATCTGCCTTCAACGGAAAGTATTTTTGCCACACAAAGTATGGATTTTGCCTCTTGCTTTTGCGCGCCAGAAGTTTATTTAACCCGTTCTTTAAAAGCCGACGGCTCACAAACCATTCCTTCCCGCTTTTTATCACGCATTGAAGCCGTTTTGGCTGCGCATCATGACGCAGAGGAGAATGCCGCGCCGATTTTGCTGAATTCAACAACGGAAGTTTCTCCGCAAGAAATGGATACGCCCGATCAATATGAAAAAATCATTCGCCCTGCCCCTTGTCCGCCCAAAGAGATACGCCCGAAAAAATTACCGGCCACACAAATTAAAAATTTATTGATCAATCCTTATGCCGTTTATGCCCGATATATTTTACAATTAAGACCCTTAAACGAATTGGAATCGTTTGATATGAAAAGCGGATACGGCACCGCTTTGCACGCCGCTTTTCAAGAGCTTGTTTATGAAAAAGATTTAACCGTTTCCAAAGCGCTTCAAAAAATTACCGAACATCTGCTTGCCGACGGATGCAGTGAAACGGATTTAGTTTATAACAAAACGAAAATTGAAAAAAGTGCCGCCTTTTTTGTTGAAACACAAAATCAAATGAAGCCGGAAATAGAAAAAACAATGACCGAAATATCGGGATCGTTTTCTTTTCCTTTGTGTGACGGAACACTTTTTACCTTAACGGCCAAAGCCGATCGAATTGATAAAATGAAGGACGGTTCCTATGAAATTATAGATTATAAAACGGGAACAGTGCCATCAAATTCCACCATTCAAAGCGGCATCAATTCCCAATTACCGTTGGAAGGACTTATTTTGCAACAAAACGGATATGCCGATTGCCCCGATCCGCAGGAAATTCATTTTTCCTACTGGCACATTACCGGAAAAAACAACGGTGGTGAAATAAAAAGACAGAGTAAAAAAGAAAATCAGGTAACTTTAATTGAAGAAGCGCGGGAAGGCATTCAAAAAGTGTTAAATGCTTATCAAAACAATACGCGGCCTTATGAACCGCGCTTGATGAATCAAGCCGTCACATATGATGATTACGAACATTTGGCGCGCGTTAAAGAATGGCTGACCGAAGAAAGCGAGGATGCCGAATGAATATTGATGAAACAATTAAGCAAGCACAACGGGAAGCCATTGATATTCATCATTCGGTTTGGCTTGCGGCTTCTGCCGGTTCGGGCAAAACAACCGTTTTAACCAATCGCGTATTAAATTTACTGCTGTGTGAAATCGATCCTTTCAAAATTTTGTGCTTAACTTTTACGAAAGCGGCTGCTGCGGAAATGTCTAACCGCATTACAAATATATTGAAAATATGGACATCGGCCTCTTTGGATAAACTGATTGAAATGCTTACGCAATTACGCGGCTTTCCGCCTGATGACAATACGATTATCAAAGCGCGTCATTTGTTTACCGATGTTTTGGAAACACCCGGCGGTATGAAAATTATGACCATTCATGCGTTTTGCCAATCCGTATTAAAAAGATTTCCGATTGAAGCCCGTATTTCACCGCAATTTGAAGTGATTGATGAGGCGCAATCGGAAATTTTAATTAAAAAGGCCTTTGATTTACTGATTACAAATAAACTTGTTGAAGAGGATTTAAATTCCATTAACGGTTATTTTCATTTAAATCAGCCGAATATGAACATTTTTAAAGTGATTCAATCAAATATTATTTCGTTGAAATACCTGATGAACACTTATCCGAATTTTGAAACGATTGAAAAAAAGTTAAAGGAACAATACGGCTTATCACAATATTCCTCTGAAAAAAAAATCATTTCCGATTATTTTCAAAGCAATGATGCTCCCATCGGTGAAATAACGACGGAAGCCTTTTTAAATTTAAAAAGTTTATATTTATCAAAAACAACCGGCAGAGCCAACGGACACATCAAAAAAGAACTGAAAGAAAAAGCCGCCCTTTATGATGAAGCTTATCAAAAATATAATTTATTTCAAGCAATTAAATTAACCGTTCGTTTTTTAAATTTTGCAAAACACTTTATTCAAACTTATGAGTCACTCAAAAAAGAAGAAGGTGTTTTGGATTATGATGATTTAATTGCAAAAACAAAAGAACTTTTGCAATCTTCTTCTCAATGGGTAATGTATAAATTAGACGGCGGCATCGATCATATTTTGGTTGATGAAGCCCAAGATACAAATGCCGAACAGTGGAATATCATTCGTTTAATTTCCGAAGAATTTTTTGCCGGATTGGGACGTGAAACCGATATGGAACGCACGTTGTTTGTTGTCGGGGATAAAAAACAATCCATTTACAGTTTTCAAGGCGCCGATCCTTTAAAATTTGATGAAATGAAACGATATTTTCGGGATAAAATAACAAATTCCCGTCATACTTTTAAAATTATTCCCATGAACGCCTCTTTTCGCTCAACAAGCGCCGTTCTTAATTTAGTTAACGATTTATTGAATCGTCCGGCAGCTGCGCGCGGTGTGATTGACGTGGGCGAAGATGCAACGCATAACCTCACCCGAATCAATGAGCCCGGGTTAATTGAAATTCATCAACCCGTTAAAGTTTACTCAACCGCTTCAAACGAATCTTGGCCGATATTGGAACGAAACACGCTTTCAAATGCCATTATGCAAGTTTCGGAAAATATCGCCGATAAAATTAAGGGATTTCTTGATAATAAAGAGATTTTAGATTCACAAAATCGTCCGATCGAGCCCAAAGATATTACCATACTCCTGCGTAACCGGGGAACAATAGATAATGCATTGGTTCGTGCTTTGAAAGACAGAAATATTCCCGTTGCCGGCATTGACAGACTTGATTTATCAGGGCATATTGCCGTGCAAGACCTGATGGCAACGGCTAAATTTGCGCTGTTGCCCGAAGATGATTTAAATTTGGCGTGCGTATTAAAAAGTCCTTTAATCGGCTTATCGGAAGAAGAACTGGCCGATCTTTGCATTTATCGGAACGGGCAAACTTTATGGAAACAAATTCAACTGAAAAACGATCAACTGACTAAAAAATTGTTAGATATATTAAATTTAGCGGATAAAATGCCGCCTTATGAATTTTTTGCAACAATTCTCGGCGCTTATGAAGGACGCAAGCAGTTTTTGGCGCGTTTGGGCTTTGAAGCCATGGAAGCAATTGATGAATTTTTAAATATGACACTCACTTTTGAGCAAACGAACATTCCTTCTTTACAAAATTTTGTTTATTGGTTTCAAGCCCGTAAATCCGTTATTAAGCGCGATATGGAACAAAATGATCAAAATACGGTTAAAATTATGACGGTTCATGCCTCAAAAGGCCTTCAAAACAATATTATTTTCATTGTGGATAATCAAGATCCGAGATCAAAGAAATCTCCTCTTTTATGGCAAAATGAATTACCGATATGGCTTCCCGAAAAAGAGTTTTGCTCCTCCGATTCAATTGAAAATCTCTATGAGAGAGAGGCACAAAAACAAGAGGAAGAAGAACATCGGTTGCTTTATGTGGCCATCACACGCGCCCGTGACAGAGTTTATATTTACGGCTGGCATAAAATGCAAAAAGAGAAAGCCGATAAAAAAGAGGCAGAAAACAAAGAAAATACGGCGCCGTTAAAAGAAAAAACATGGCATCAATTGATTTCGGCTGCCGTTCAAGAAAAAACAGTCGATGAAAACGGTGTCATTCGCATTTGTCAACCGGCTGATTATCAGCCGCACTTTATGCGGGAAAATAAGGAACAAAATCAAACGCCTGAAAAATTACTGCCCGCGTGGGTAAAAACCCCTGCTCCCGTTGAAACGCCGCTTTCAAAGCCTTTAATGCCGTCACGCTTAATTGATAACGAGCCGATCAGCGATTCGATTGTCGGCACGGGACAGGAAAAAGCCTTGAAACGCGGAACGTTTTTACATAAGCTCTTACAATATTTGCCGCAAATACCGCCCGAAAAGCGAAAAGAAACAGCGCTCAAACTGAAACCGGCAGATATTGAATTACCCGCGCGGTTTTTCGAGATTTTTGAAAATAATTTTAAACCGCTTTTCGGTTCAAATTCCATGGCGGAAGTGCCGATTGTGGGCATTGTGGGCGGAAAAGTATTTTCGGGGCAAATTGACAGATTGATTATCCATGAAAAAGAAGTGTGGATTGTTGATTTTAAAACCAACAGAACGGTTCCTTCCGCGCCCGAAGAAGTTCACCGTATTTATAAAATGCAGCTGGCCGCATATAAAAACTTGATTAAAAAGATTTTCTCTGATAAGATAATTAAAACGTTTTTATTATGGACGGAAAATATGTCTTTAATGGAAATGACAAATGAAACGGCGTCTTTTGACGAACAATTTGAAAAGGATGAACAATGAAAAAAATAACTTTACTTTTATCTTTGCTGATGATCGGCGGTTGTGCCGCTATGCCGACAACACCGAACGGATTTCAAATGCGGGAAGCGCAAACCGAACATTTTTCTCTGCCGGTTTGGGAAAAAGCGCCGCTGGAATCGGGAAAAGTGATTCGTTTTTATATTACCGATAACGGAAATCCCACACCCGAAAAACCTACGACATTACAATTGGCCGCCAAAGATAGTTTTAAAAATATTGTTGTTATTTCAAGACCTTGTCAATATGCGCCCAATAAATTGTGCAGTAATAAAAAAATATACGGCACAGCCCAATACAACCCCGAAATTATTAAAGAAATTGAAGAAGTTGTCGCTTATTATATTCAAAAATATAACGCCAAAGGCATTGAGTTTGTGGCTTACGGCGGCGCCGCGCCGATTGCATTTGCCATCGGATCGGGCTTAAACAACGTTCGGCAAATTGTAACCATTGCCGGTCTTTTGGATTTAGACGGATATGTTAATAAACACAACCTGCCCGATTTTGATAAAGAAGCGGCAAACCCCATTAAAATGGTGAATCGTATCAGTCAAATACCGCAAGTGCATTTTGTGGGCGGGAAAGATGAATTAACCACACAGGGTATGACCGAACGGTTTGTTTCGAAGTTAAAAAATCCGCGCAGTGCCATTGTGAAAGTCGCGCCGGATATGGGACATACCGGTTGGGAAGATTTAGAATTGGGTTATTAAAAACGAAGGGCGAATTTTTTAATCCGCCCTTTTTAATCAAAACACTTCTTTAAAAATTAACAGGTTTTTCCTTTGTTTGAGGACAAGAAAGCCTCGGCAGATAAATCTTCTTTCTCCTGATAATATTCACCTGATTTTGCCAGTGTATTTAAAGGTTTTCCTTGATAAGATGACAAATCATCGATTATATCATTGCGAATAAAGTTATTTAAAACCTTTGCTACCGCCACTTTTTCAGAGGCTTGCGCTTTAGAATCCTTTTTATTTTCATCAGTCGCCTCATCTGTCTGGAACTTCTTCAGATATTTGTTCATTATTTCAGACGTCTCATCTGTCATAATCAGCTTCTTCAGGTACTTTTTCAACAGTCCTTCATTCTCTGAAGAAAAGAACGAAAAGAGTGCTACTTTACCGCCATGTTTACTAATTACGCGACCCGTATCAGTAGCAAGCTTGGACATGTCATATTCCATTTCACCATCAACTATTGGAGAATGATCATAATCAAATCCAATTTTTTCATCAACTTGTGCACTCAGCAGGCCTCTGCCGCACTGTATATCCAAAGGAGTCATTGCGAATAATGCCAAAGGATGTATTTTGATTAACGATAGCGGTCTCGCTTCGGCATTCACATTTGCCCCTCTTTTAATGAGTTCTTCGGCAATTTTCGGAGTCGGTGCAACATGAAGCGGCGTGAAACCACCGTCATTTGTTGTTTTAACATTGGCACCTCTTTGAATCAATAATTCGGAAACGGCTGTTTCCATCCTTCCGGATGGGAGAAAGCCTTCTATCGATTCGTCCCCGGAACGAACAAACTCAACTGCCATTTGATGTAACAACGGTGTATTACCCTTACTATCTCGGGCTTCCATATCGGCGCCGGCATCTAAAAGCATCTTCGCAATTATCGGATTTTTAACTACATGTAACAGCGTCACGTCATCTACGAACTTAGTGTTTGCATTAACTCCCGCTGCCAATAATTCCTTTACTTTGGTATAATCATCTTCCAGATATGCAGCTACCCACAATTTTTTTTCTTTTTCCGGTAATTTTTCCAGTTTTGCCAGAAGTGCCTGCACAAATTTTTCGTCTCTAGTTGGATCAAACATTTTTCCTCCTATGGTTATATGTCTGCATTATAACAGAACAATTTTTTTATCCTTTCAAAAAGGTTACCCCCTATTTGAGAATTATACAAAAAACGTACCTTTAATGCAACGATTTTTTCGACACTTTTCAAGCACTTGCAAAAAGTTAAGCGAACAGGTAAAAAATCTTTAAAAATCAAAAATTACACTTGAATAAAAAATTTTTTTGAAATTTTAAAAAAAAGTGTTGCAAAAAACGTACGTTTTTTTGATGTATATTCAAAAAAACGGTCTTGATGAGAAAAAGTGCATTTTACGGGCGGAAAAGATGAATGAACCACACAGGGAATGACCGAACGGTTTGTTTCGAAGTTAAAAAATCCCCGCAGTGCCATTGTGAAAGTCGCGCCGGATATAAGACATACCGGTTGGGAGAATTTTAAATCCGGGCTATTAAAAAAGAAGGGCGAATTTTTTTAATCCGCCCTTTTTAAAATAAAAACACTTCTTTAAAATTAACAGGTTTTTCCTCTGGTTGAAGACAAGAAAGTCTCGGCAGATAAATCTTCTTTCTCCTGATAATATTCACCTGATTTTGCCAACGTACTTACTTTGGCTTGATAAGGCGCTTCATCGGTTCTGTTGTTTTTATCTTTTATAATTTCCGATTGCGCAATAAAGTTATTTGTAACCTCCTTGACTGCCGCTTGCACAGAGGCTTGCGTATCTTCAAAATTCTTTTTGTTTTCATCAATCGCCTCATTGCCCAGAAGTTCCTTCAAAAACTTTTTCGGCTCTTCCTTATTTGAAGAAAAGAACGGATTATTTGGAGAATAGAATGTTGCGGTGCCACCGTTTTCATGAATGACATGAGCCGTATCTTTAATGCTTTGAGAATAGTCAGGCTCACCAAAGGCAGAAAAATTATTGTTCATAATGCCGTTTAAACACTGCATATCCAACGGAGTCATATCCTTAAAATAGCAGAAACGACACACAGGCAGTATCATTTTAGCATTTACGTCTGCCCCTCTTTTAATGAGTTCTTCGGCAATTTCGGGAGTCGATGCAAAATGAAGCGGCGTGCCACCAAGCTTATCTGTTGCTCGAACATCAGCACCTCTTTGAATCAATAATTTGGAAATATCCATATGCTTTTTTTTATCGGCTAGTGGTTCAAGCCGAATAAAGTTGTTGCTCCAGTTCTCATGTTGTAGTTTATATAATAACGGCGTACTGCCCCTATTATCTTGCGCCTCCATATCGGCGCCGGCATCTAAAAGCATTTCTGCAATTTTCGGATCTTTAACCAAATGTAGCGCTGTACGTCCCTCATTGTTTTTAACGTTTACATCAACTCCCATTGAAATCAAACAGTGAACCAAATCGGTATTTCCCATTTGAACGGCCCGATGAAATAAGGTGTTTCCCTCTTTATCCTTTGTATTATAATCCCCGCCGTATCCCAGCATTAAATTTGTTATTTTCCGCCATTCGGGATTTAACGGTAATTTGTTTTGGGATTGAATAATACCGTCTAATACAACATGCTTTTCAAAAGGAGATACTCTGATACCGGAACCACTCACGGCATTCACGTCAGCACCGTTTTCAAGCAACAGTTCCGTTAGTTCAAAATCGGGCGCCATATGAAGCGGTTGCACCCCCTTATAATTTTGCATATTCACATCGGCTCCGCTTCTGATTAATAATTTTAAAACATTCTTATGATCCGCCTTATCGGAAAGCAAATTGTACCCCGGAATTAACGAAGTTAAAAATTGTTCGTTTAAATGCGATAATAATGGTGTATTTCCTTCATTGTCTCTTTTATTGATATCGGCATCGGCTTCCAGAAGAATTTCCATCATTTCTTCATCATTAACCATGTGAAGTGCCGTTTGCCCTTTTTCATTCGTTGCATTGACATCAACCCCCGCTGCCAATAATTGCCGTACTTTGGTATAATTATTTTCAAGACAGGCTTTTAAAAAATCTTTTTCTTTTTTGTTATCATTTGAATCAATCATTATTACCTCCTTTAGTTATGCAGGCATTATAACAGAAAAAAGAAGGCTATGCAAGTTTTTTTATATAAATTATAAACAATTTCCCGTTGTGGTCACATCTTGAACCACTTGTGAAACAATTTTAAAAACGGTGACACAGGTTTCGGGCGTATAAAAGCCTGCATCGCTCGGCATACCGGGACTGTTATACGGTTGTGCAATCGGTGCCGTATAACTTTGATAAGTTGTTGTGTAAACCAAAAACTTTTGTCCGTCTTGTGTGTAGCTTTTGGCCGGTTCTCCCAATTTTTCAATCACATCCTCCTCGGGAGAACCTGTCAATTTTCGAAGCCCTTGCTGATTAAATTGTAATTGCGCACTTTGATGCGAACAAGCACCCATCAAACACAACAAAAAAACAATAATCGTCTGTTTCATTTTTCCCTCTCGTTTGTTAAGTAGGGACAAAATGCTTTTTCGTCAAGAGCAAAGAGCTTTACATAATGAATTTACCGTTTTTTTTATCACTTAAAACAGGCTTTTGAAAAGTCGTTGCTTCTCGAACGGGCGGATTTTTCTTCAAATAATCCATAATTTCCCGATTGTTATTTAAATAAGCAATGGAAGAAACCGTTTCGCCGTAATGATTGGAAACTTGCGTTTGCACTTGCGGATGTTTCATTAAAAATGCCACAATATCAAGACGTTCCTCCGTAACAGCCGCCATTAAAGGCGTGTTTCCGTAAGAATCGCGCGCGTTAATATCGCACCCGTCTTTAATGAGAAAGGCCACAATATCCAACGTGCCGTGTTCCGCCGCATAAACCATAATCGGCTTGACAATCTTCCGCGAATTATCTTCATCGGTTTCAATAAAAGTCACGCGTGATAAATCCAACAAAAAAGATAAGTCTTTCAGCAAGATCAAATCCCCCGTATCAATGGCCTGCTGCAATTGATTTGCTAACTGCATATATGCGTTTTCAATTTCCTGCATTGTTGCCTCCGTTTCACTTTATCCCTTTCTGTTTTTATTATATCAGAAAATCCCGTTTCTGTCAACGCTTGATATATGAAAAAAATTCAATTGTTCACATTTTTTTCTTTTTTTTATGAAATAAGGCTTGACAAGCGATTTTTTTGCGTATATAAAAGAACAAAAGAGGAATATTTTGTCATCGAAAGGAGAACAAATGCTCACCAAAAAACAATCTCAATTATTACTTTATATCAATGAAATGCTTTTAAAAGACGGTGTTTGCCCTTCTTATGAAGAAATGCGCCTGCATTTGGGGCTGCACTCAAAATCAGGAATTCATCGCATGGTCAGCGCTCTGGAAGAACGCCGTTTTGTCAGGCGTCTGCCCAATAAAGCCCGTGCTTTGGAGGTGTTAGCCTTGCCCGAAGAAAAATACATTAAACCCGTCAAAAAGAAAACGGCCGTTTTTAAAGAAATTGCCAACGATAATGCCGTTGAAATTCCTTTATACGGTAAAATTGCCTGCGGAACGCCAATCGAAGCCGTTCAAAATCCCGACACAATCAATGTACCTGCGCAAATGATGGGCAGCGGTGAGCATTATGCTTTAACGGTTGAAGGCGATTCTATGAAAGACATCGGCATTATTGACGGTGATACCGTTATTATTAAACGAACACAACATGTTCCCAACGGAACGGTTGCCGTTGCCTTGGTCGACGGTTATGAAGTAACGTTAAAGCGCATTCAGGTGAACGGCAATCGCGTGTTGCTGATTCCCGAAAACAATGAATACGAAATTCGCACGTTAGATGCCAGTCGCGTGGAAGTGCAAGGACAATTAATCGGGTTAATGCGTCAATATCATTGATTTTATCTTTATTCGTTAGTTTAAAAGCGCATTATAATTATATGATTTTATAATATTTTTATTCATTACTAACACTGATTTCAATTTTAGCATTAAAATAACGAACAATTTTAAACACCAAATCCAAATCGACTTGACTGTTCGGGGCATATTTACCCAATTCAAGCCTTTCCAATGTATTTTGATCGGTATTTAATTTTTCGGATAATTCTTTTAAAGTGATGCCTTTTATATGGCGCAACATATACAAATTAACCCCCAATTCTCTTAATGTATCGGCTGCAAACAATTCTGTTTCAATTAACATTTTAAACTCCTTTCATTTATCGGTATAATTTTAAAGAATCATGTTTTTTTGTCAATACGACTAACGGCGGTAACATTTAAAGAAATAATTCATAATATACTGATTTTTATTTATTTTTATTTTAATACCCGTTTTAATGTTTTAAAATATCATTTAAATAATCTTGTTCATATATAGTTTATTTCTTTCATATCTGAAAAATAACTTTCTTCTTGTCGATAATCTGAAAGAATATAATGAACTTTTTAAATGTATTAAAAATCAAAGTATTATAAAAAATATAACGGCAAATGCCTTTTTTCGTTGATTTTATCAAAGAATTTACATACAATACAAATCATTCGATTATTTGTTTATGAAGGAGATTTTATGACAAAATATATTTTTATTCTCGGCGGTGTCGTTTCATCTTTGGGAAAAGGAATTGCTTCCGCAGCCATCGGCTCTCTGTTAAAATCCCGCGGCTATTCCGTCAGAATGCGTAAAATGGATCCTTATTTAAACATTGATCCCGGCACAATGTCACCTTATCAGCACGGCGAAGTTTTTGTAACGCACGACGGCGCCGAAACCGACTTGGATTTAGGCCATTACGAACGTTTTGCCGATGTCAATTGTCATAAAACGGACAGTATTTCCGGCGGCCGAATTTATTATAACGTTATTCAAAAAGAACGGCGCGGTGATTATTTGGGCGCCACCGTTCAAGCTATTCCGCATGTGACCAATGAAATAAAAGATTTTATTAAATCCGACCTGCATAATGAAGATTTTGTGTTGTATGAAGTCGGCGGAACAGTCGGTGATATTGAAGGAACGCTGATGCTGGAGGGCATTCGTCAATTTGCAAACGATGTCGGACGCGATAATGTGTTGTTTATTTTCTTAACACTTTTACCCTTTATCGAAACGGCGGGTGAATTAAAGACAAAACCGACGCAACATGCCGTTAAAACGCTTTTGGAAGCCGGCATTCAGGCCGATATTTTACTGTGTCGCTCCAAAGTGCCGCTCGGCGAATCCGAACGAAGAAAACTCGGGCTGTTTTGCAATATCAGTGCCGATAATGTTGTTGTGGCGTTAGATGTTGATAATATTTATAAAGTGCCGCTGGCCTATCATCAAGAAGGGTTGGACGTGCAGGTGTTAAAGCATTTTCGACTTTATGAACAAGCGCCCGAACCGGATATGACAAAATGGCAAAACATTGTTAAAATCAGTGAAAATTATGAAAAAGAAACAAAAATTGTTGTTGTCGGTAAATATTGCGGTTTATTGGAAGCTTATAAATCTTTAAGCGAAGCTTTAACGCACGCCGGTATTGCCAACAAAGCAAAAGTGAAAGTCACATGGATTGAGTCGGATGAATTGGAACCGCTGACAGATGCACAGTTACACGATAAATTGAAATACTTTGATGGTATTTTGGTACCGGGCGGGTTCGGCGTGCGCGGTATTCAAGGCAAAATTCGTGCTATTCAATATGCGCGCGAACATAAAATTCCTTTCTTCGGGATTTGTTTGGGAATGCAAACGGCCGTTATTGAAGCGGCGCGTCATTTACTCGGCATTGAAGATGCCTCCTCTGCCGAATTCGGCGGTAAATGTACGCCGATTATTTCCAAAATGACGGTTTGGGAAAAAGACGGTGTGCAACACATTCGTCCGGATAACGGCGATCTGGGCGGCACCATGCGACTGGGTGCCTATCCGTGCGTTATTAAAGAAGGCACGTTGGCTCATCGCATTTATGAAAAAACCTTGATTGAAGAGCGGCACCGCCATCGTTATGAAATGGATATTGCTTATAAAGATAAATTGGAAGAAAAAGGCGTGATTGTATCCGGCTTATCGCCCGATGGGTTACTCCCTGAAATTATTGAAATTCCAACGCATCCGTTCTTTATCGCCGTGCAATTTCACCCGGAATTTACATCGCGACCCGGAAATCCGAATCCCATTTTTAAAGCCTTTGTTGCGGCAGCATTAAAATCGGAACAATTATTTGAATAATTTAGCGAATTGTTTTGGCAAATTTTCCTAAAACAACATTGACCATTGACGGTTCCGAACCATTAAAAAAGGCACGTGTCATATCAACATATTCATTGATGATAATGGCGGTCGGCAAATCTTGATTCACATAAAATTCGGCAATCGCAACTCTTAAAATGCATTTTAAAACAAGCTCTAACCGATCATAATCCGTTTTTTCGCTGATAATCGAACGCAAAATGTTATCAATATTTTCCTGCCCGTTTGCCACTTCTTGCGTTAAAGATTTAAAAAGCCCCGTATCGGCTTTATCCAACACAACCTCTTCTTCCTGATGATTGATTTCTTTTATTACCTTACCGCCCGTTTCACCGGTCGTGAAACGAAAAATCACTTTATCCCAGTTTTCACCCGTTTGTTCATGGGCATAAACCGCTTGAACCGCCATTAATCGGGCATTAACATATTTTTGTACCTTTTCCATTTATTTATCCTTTACCAAACTTGCCGCAAACTCGTTAAAATCTTCCATAGAGCTGAAATTTTTATAAACGGAAGCATATCTTAAATAAGCAATTTTATCAACAACCAGCAAATGTTCCAAAACCAATTCGCCGATATGCGACGATTGAACTTCCGTTTCATTCAATTTTTCCAGTTGATTGACAATCTCATCAACGATATGATTGATTTTTTCCGTATCAATATCGCGTTTACCGATGGCCAACAAAATCGAACGATATAATTTTTCGCGTTCAAACGGCACCCGCACATCGTTTTTCTTAACCACAATCAAATCTTTACTTTGAATATATTCATATGTGGTAAAGCGACCGTTACATTTCGGGCATTGCCGCCGCCGTCTGATCGATGAAAAATCATCACTCGGACGCGAGTCCTTAACCTGACTTTCAACACACCCGCAAAAAGGACATCTCATTTTTTTCCCCTACTCTTTAATTTTTATAAATTCCAAATGCCTCACACAAGGCTTTCACTTCTTTCCGCGTTTCGGACAGAACAGTTTCGATATCGGCATTATGTGTTGAGAGCGCATTTAAAACACGCACAATCCATTCGGCAATTTTTTCAAACTCTTTTTCCCGAAAGCCGCGTGTGGTTCCGGCCGGCGTACCAATTCTTAAACCGGACGTAATTGTCGGCTTTTGGGGATCGTTCGGCACACAATTTTTGTTACAAATAATATGCGCTTTCGATAAAGCATCGCAGGCTTCTTTTCCCGTAATGCCCTGCTTTCTTAAATCCAGCAAGAGAAGATGCGTATCCGTGCCGTTTGAAACCAAATCATACCCCGCTTTTTTAAAAGCTTCCTCCAACACTTTGGCATTTTTAACAATTTGCTTGGCATAAAGCGCAAACGAAGGCGTGAGCGCTTCTTTAAAAGCAACGGCTTTTCCGGCAATGATATGCATGAGCGGCCCGCCCTGCAAGCCCGGAAAAACGGCAGAATTGATTTTTTTGGCTATGGTTTCATTATTCGTTAAAATCAAGCCGCCGCGCGGTCCGCGTAACGTTTTATGCGTTGTTGAGGTAACCACATCGGCAAAAGGAACGGGACTTTGGCAAACACCTCCGGCAACCAATCCGGCAAAATGCGCCATATCAACCATAAAATAAGCACCGATCTTGTCGGCAATTTTGCGAAAACCGGCAAAATCAATCTCACGCGCATAAGCCGATCCGCCGGCAATAATCAGTTTCGGCCGATATTGAATTGCCAACCGTTCCACCTCTTCCAAATCAATCAATCCCGTTTGCGGATTAACACCGTATGCATAACTTTGATAATATTTGCCCGAGGAAGAAACTTTGGAGCCGTGTGTTAAATGTCCGCCGGAGTCTAATCCCATGCCTAAAATCACATCACCCGGCTGCAATAAAGCCATATAAACGGCGGCATTGGCTTGAGATCCCGAATGCGGCTGTACGTTGGCATAAGCAACGCCGAATAATTTTTTTGCTCGTTCAACGGCTAAATTTTCCACCTGATCAACCCATTCGCACCCGTCATAATAGCGATGCGCAGGATATCCTTCGGCATATTTGTTTGTTAAAACGGAACCGACCGCCTGCAACACTGCTTTTGAAACAATATTTTCGGAAGCAATCAATTCAATGTGATTTTGCTGACGTGTCAATTCGTTTTGAATGAAAGAAAAAATTTCTTCATCTGCCTGTTCAAGAGATTGTGTAAAAAAAGCATTATTCGAAATCATGCGGCATCCTTTCCAACTTATTAACGCGCACAATGTGACGCCCGCCCGCAAACGGTGTTGATAAAAACACTTTTACGGCTTCAACGGCCGTTTTTTCATCAATAAACCGTCCGCCGAAAATAAGCACGTTTGCATTGTTATGTTCCCGCGCCAACCGCGCCAGTTCCGGCGAGGAAACCAAAGCCCCGCGAATATAATCATACCGATTAACGGCAATGCTCATACCAATGCCCGAACCGCACACCAAAATACCGTATTGTGCTTCGCCGTGATGAATACCGCGCGCCACTTTCATGGCCAAATCGGGATAATCAACCGGTATGTTCGGATCATTTGTGCCGTAATTAAAAACCTCTACTCCTGCCTGAATTAAATACTCTCGCAGCGCCTCTTTTAGCGGACACCCCGCATGATCGGCAGCCATAATAACAGTTTTTACTTGCATTTTACACCTTTTTCCTTTATAACAAAACGCATGATAGGTAATCATAATCAAAATTTAAGCAAAAAACAAGCTTTTTTATCTCTCGATGCGAAAATTCTTTCAAAAATGAACGGTCGCGTTATGGGAATTGACTACGGAACGGTGCGCATCGGCATTGCTTTATCCGATTCGGAAAAAAAAATTGCAACGCCGTTTAAAATTATTCACAAGCTGAAAGAAATAGATGATTTAATCGTATCTAAAAACATTTGTGCTTTTGTTGTGGGGCTGCCGTTACAAACCGACGGACAGGAAGGCAAAATTGCCGAATTAACCCGTCTGTTTTGTGCCAGATTGATTGAAAAATACGCCCTGCCCGTTGTTTTGGTTGATGAACGATATACTTCAAAGTTTGCGGCGGAATATATGACGGGGCATTTTGTTCGCGAGCAAAAACAAAAACAAACGCTTGATGCCGTTGCGGCAGCGCGCATTTTGCAAAAAGCTTTAGATAAAGCCGCCGAAAAATAAAATTGTTTTAAAAAGCACTGATTTTATTTAATTCTTTGTTCGTTTAAAACACGACTGCCGTATAATTTTTAACAGCCAATATATTTTTGGTCAATTTTTTTCTTGACAGAAACAAAAAAATAAGATAGAATGCCTCACATAGATTTAATTTTTAAAAAACGGAGGCAAAAATGACTGAAAAATCAACAAATGAGCAAACCGGTGAAAATAACTTTTCAATTAAGGTAGAACATTTTATCATTGATTTAAAAGAGAAAAAAGTTTCACTACCTTACCGATATACGAAGGATATTTCTCTCGATGATGTTGAACATCTTCCTTTCGAATATGAGGATCTTGACGACTTTAAGTATGATGATTCTTTTCCTGATGTTTTAAATGCTGAAATTCAAGGAAAAGAGCTTACTTTAAAGCACGATGCTAAAGACAATCTGTATCTGTTTGCCAATAACGTGCGAATTATGAAAACCAATGCCAACCACGAAATAACGGAGCTTTATTTACCAACTACAAAGGAAATTCCCGATCACTGTTTAATGTATAACAAAACATTAGAAAAGTTTTCGGCACCCAATGTGCAATGTATCGGTGCGGCATTCTTATGTAATAATATATCCTTAACGGACTTAAATGCACCGAAACTGGAAATTATCGATAGTTTCATTCTGAGACAGAATAAAAAATTGAAAAAAATAGATCTTCCGTCTGTTTCTAAAATCGGATATGCCTTTTTAGAGAATAATGAAGATTGCCAATCTGTCAATCTTCCATCTGTTCTTGAGATTGAGGGATACTTTTTATGCAATAATAAAGTTTGCAGATTCGTTAATCTTCCATTGGTTCGAGAGATTGGTGATGACTCTTTAAGGGATAATACAGATTGCACCTCTCTTAATATTCCGAATGTGCAGGATTTCGGATGGAACTTTTTAAGAGCGAATAAAAGATTCGCCAAACTTTCTATTGAGGATATACGCGCACTGCGTGCTAAAATTATAACTCCCAATCAATTCAACAAATATATGCAGCAAAATCAAAATGAACGCCTCATAAAAACGGAGGAAAAAATGAGTGAAAAATCAACACATGAACAAAACATTGAAAATAACTTTTCAATTAAGGCAGATGATTTTATCATTGATTTAAAAGAGAAAAAAGTTTCGCTCTCTCCCCGATATGATGAGGATTCTTCTCACGATGACGTTGTACATTTTTCTGCTCCTTCATACGATGATGATAAGAATTTATTTCCCGAGAGCGTTAAGGATTCTTTTCCCTCTGTTTTAGAAGCTGAAATTCAAGGAAAAGAGCTTACTCTGAAGCATGATGCTAAAGACAATCTTTATCTGTTTGCCGATAATGTGCAAATTATGAAAATCAATGCCAAACAAGAAATGACAGAACTTTGTTTGCCGACCGCAAAGGAAATTCCGGATTATTTTTTAAGTGATAACAAAGCATTAGAAAAGTTTTCGATACCAAATGTACAGTGTATCGGCACAGCATGCTTATATCATAATAAATTCTTAACGAAATTGAATGCCCCGAAATTAGAAATTATCGGCAATTCCTTCTTAAAACAGAATGGGAAATTGGAAAAAATAGATCTTCCGTCTGTTCGCGAAATTGGAGATTGCTTTGTGTGCGACAATATAATTTACTGCACCTCTGTCAATCTGCCGAATGTGCGTACAGTCGGTAAAGGATTTTTGACTTTCAATAATGTTCTAACGAAATTGAATGCCCCGAAACTAGAAATTATCGGTAATGACTTTTTAGCGCATAATGATCTATTGAAAAAAATAGATCTTCCTTCGGCTCGTCAGATTGGAGATTGCTTTTTACATCGGAATCATTTTTGCACATCCGTCAATATCCCGAATGTGCGTATGATTGGGAATGAGTTTCTGGAGCAAAACAGATCATTAACAAAATTAAATGTGCCGAAATTAGAAATTATCGGAGATTCTTTTTTAAAGACGAATAAATCATTATCAGAATTAAACGCACCGAAACTAAAAACAATTGGCTTTGAGTGTTTATTGATGAATGAAAAATTGAAAAAAATAGATTTCCCGTCTGTTCGTAAGATTGGAGATAGCTTTTTATTCAGGAATGAAACTTGCACATCCGTTAATCTTCCAAATGTGCAAAAAATTGGAAATGAGTTTTTATTCTATAATAAAATTTGCACATCCCTTAATCTTCCGAATGTGCAAAAGATTGGAATTCTCTTTTTAAGAGCGAATAAAAAATTCGCCAATCTTTCTATTGAGGATATACGCGCAAGGAGTAATAAAATTTCAGCTCTATGGGCGCGCAATCAAAATGAACGCTCATAAAAAAGGGGGCAACAAATAAAAAAATGGGTGAAAAATCGGTTTATGCTCAAATTAAAAAGCAAAACGGTGAAGCTTTTGCGCAAGAAATACGGCGTTTTCACAACGGTATTTTTGAATTGCCGAATTTAAAAAACGTTGTGAAATACGCCGGTCGCGATGCTAAGCCCATTTTAGATTATTTATTGTTTTTAAAACAAAAATCGGAAAATAAAAACACAACTGAGGAGATTTTGGCGGAAGATCCCTTTGAATTATTGGAAAAAGCAGGTTATAATGCTTACGTTGCCGATACGTTTAAAAAACAAAACGCCATTCGCAAATATTTCGCGGATGATGAAAGACTGTGCACATTTGATGATCCCTATCGTTATCAAAAATATTATATTATCAATGCCATAAAGGAAAATGTTGATCAAATTAAAAGAGAAAACTTTAAGCACCCGAAAAGAGAAGATGAATACGGCACGAGCGTGATTTCCATTCAAATTTCAAAATGGAGGGGGGCTGTTTCCATTAAAAACAGGTATAATCATACGGTTAATAATCCTGACAATACATTTGATTCGAACCCCGATAACATTATTCCGGGGTTAAGCAAAGCATTGGAACATTATTTTAACATCTTGATGCACCCCGAAGATGCTTTAGACCTGCCCGATAATTACATTGTGCTGAATAATCAACTTATTCATTATACCGAAGAATGGCAGGACGTTTATTTCGGTGACCATTATTATGTGAAAGACGACATTCTTCACGAACTGCATCAAGATTATCAAATTATGGCAGATAACTTTATAATTGACTTAAAAAATAAGGAGATTTCTTCGCCTTTACCTTATTCCCATGATTCTTTTCCTGATGTTTTAAATGCTGAAATTAAAGGGAAAAAACTTGCTTTAACTTGCGATGATGAAAATAATCATTATCTGTTTGCCGATAATGTTCAAATTATGAAAATCAATTCTCAACACGAAATAACAGAGCTTTATTTACCGACCGCAAAGGAACTTCCGGATTGTTTTTTGATAAATAATAAAGGATTAGAAAAGTTTTCGGCACCTAACATGCTGTATATCAACAATGAATTTTTACCTAACAACAAAGAATGTCATTCACTCTATTTACCGAAAGTGCTTGAAATCGGGGATCATTTTTTAGAAGACACTACAAAATTAAGCGGTTTAGATCTTCCGTCCGTTCAGGAAATTGGAGATTACTTTTTATATGAGAATAATAATTGCACTTTTGTCAATCTTCCGAATGTGCAAATAATCGGATGTCATTTCTTAAACTATAATCATTTATTAAAAGAATTGAGTGCGCCGAAACTAGAAACTATCGGTGATGACTTTCTAAAACATCATCAATATTTGGAAAAAATAGATCTTCCGTCTGTTCGTAGGATTGGAGATAACTTTTTATATGAGAATGAAAATTGCACTTCTGTCAATCTGCCGAATGCAGAAGTGATTGGAAATTACTTTTTAAGATGTAATGAAGCTTGCACCTCCCTTAATCTGCCGAATGTGCAAGAGATTGGCAAGAGATTCTTACATGAAAATGAATTATTAACAGAATTGAATGCACCGAAATTAGAAAAAATCGGAGATGAGTCTTTATACTACAATCAAAATTGTACTTCTTTGAATATTCCGAATAACTGCATTATCGGCGAGGATTTTTTGTATAGTAATTCTTTGAAAAATATGTTAATACCGGATAAAGTCAAGAGGATTCCTTCAAAATCCGATAAAAATTCAAAGAAGACTTTATCTTTCTTATATATTCTTCATTCTCTTTATAATTTGGCACAAGAAAAAAGTCGTTTTTTAAAAAATTGTTTTTTGCGACGCCATCAAAATGAACGCTCATAAACAAAGGAGGAAAAAATGAGTAAAAAATCAACAAATGAACAAAACACTGAAAATAACTATCAAATTAAGGCAGAGGGTTTTATCATTGATTTAAAAAAGAAAAAAGTTTATGATGAGGATTCTTCTTTTGATGACGATGTTGTGATTGGTGCATTTTCAAATTTCGGTAAGAATTCTTTTCCATCTGTTTTAAATACTGAAATTAAAGGGAAAAAACTCACTCTGAAACGGGATGAAGAAAACAATCATTATCTGTTTGCCAATAACGTGCAAATTATGAAAATCAATGCCAAACAAAAAATTACAGAGCTTTGTTTACCGACCACAAAGGAAATTCCGGATTGGTTTTTGACAAATAACAAAGCATTAGAAAAATTTTCGGCGCCCAACGTGCAATATATCGGCTATGAATGTTTAAGTGACAATGAACGGTGTCATTCACTCTATTTGCCGAAAGTTCTTGAAATTAAAGACAATTTTTTAACGTGTAATGATAAATTAAAAAGTATAGATCTTCCATCCGTTCAGAAAATTGGAAATAACTTTTTATATAGTAATGAATTTTGCACTTCTGTTAATCTTCCGAATGTGTGTGTGATTGGTGACGGATTCTTATATGAGAATAAATTATTAACGAAACTGAATATGCCGAAATTAAAAATAATCTGTCATGACTTCTTATCCTCTAATGAAAAATTGAAAAGCATAGATCTTCCGTCTGTTCGTGAGATTGGATATCGCTTTTTGCTGCACAATAAAAAATGTATTTCCGTTAATCTTCCGAACGTGCAGAGAATTGGATTTCACGCTTTCCATGAGCATGAAAAATTCGCCAATCTTTCTGAAGAGGATATACACGCAATGAGTTCTAAAATTGCAACTCACAATCAAGTCAACAAATATATGCGGCGCAATCAAAATGAACGCTCATAAAAAGGGAAAACACGAATAAAATTAAGTTTAAAAGTCGATAAAAAACACTTAAAGTTATTGTTTAAAATAAAAATACAACACAGTGAAAATAATAAATATTTTCACTGTTTTATTTTTTACAAAGAAGGAATCTTTTTTTGACGCAAATAAGTATTTAACAAAACGGCGATAAATCCTAAAAGACAAACCAAACTGCCCAAAATTAAAAAGCCGTATTTAAAACTGCCGAATTGAACGCCGATCCACATCATATAAGCCGACAGAATGGAACCCACCTGTTCAAACAAACTGAATACGCCCAGAAAAACCGAACGTTCGTTTTGCGTGGTAACGCATTTTTGAATTTGAGCAAACAATAACACGTCAACAACGGAATAAACGGCATAGAACAAAATTAAAAACACCAAGCCGAATAAATTGTAATTCTCTCCCACCAGGAAAAAGAAGAAACCGGCAACAACAATCATTAAATACAATTGCCGTTGCGATAATTTTTCACATTTATATGCCAATGCACTGAATATAATTAAGGTCATTAAAACAAGGCCGTAAATAATGCCCACATAATTCTTTTGCATACCCCACTCTACACCGATAACGCCGAACCATTCATCTAAATAACTCATGCCCATACAAAAGGTTAAAAGAAAAATCATACCGAACAAGCGCGGATATTTTAAGATAATGCGAACGGTTGAAAAAGTTAATTTCTTCACGTTTAAGGGACGCGGTAATTTGTGATAACGACACGGAATGAAATAAGCAATCAACGCACAAATAATCAGCGGTATAACGGAAGAAAAAACAATAAACGTCCAGCCCAAATCCACCAAAAACGAACCGAAACAGACCCCGAAATAACCCAAATAATAAGCAGCTTTTTTGCGAGAACATATTTTTGTGTAAAGCTCTTCTCCGTTCGGATAGAGAACCGTTTCATTATAAACCAGATTTTCCCAGGCACGCGTTTGAAAGCTCCATTTCACACCCCACAGAAAATATCCGGCCATATAGCCCCAAAAACACGGAAAAACATACCATAAAATAAAACCGACGGCTTTAATTAATTCTCCCCAAATAACAATCACTTTATTTGAAACGAAAGGAGCAATCAACGTATAAATCACGTTCCCGATTAAAGTCGAAAAACACCAAAATATAAATAATTGCGTGAGTTCGGCATCGGAAATGCCGTGTTCCTGAAACATAATACCCGAAAGCGTATATAACAAAACGAATGTGTCAAAAAACTCAAACAAATAGATTTTTTTACATAAAGATGCAAATTGATTTTTCATTTTTTTCCTCTTTTTTGAACATTATATTTTAAAAATATTTTTAAGTCAATTTTTTTCTTGACTGAAACGAAAAAATAAGATATAATGCTTTAAAAATGAGCTCGAAAGGGGCGGAAAATGAGTGAAAAATCGGTATATGATCAAATTAAAAAGCAAAACGGGGAAGCTTTTGCACAAGAAATACGCCGTTTTCATAACGGTATTTTTGAATTGCCGAATTTAAAAAATATGCTGAAATTTGCCGGTCGCGATGCTAAGCCCATTTTGGAATATTTATTGTTTTTAAAACAAAAATCGGAAAATAAAAACACAACTGAGGAGATTTTGGCGGAAGATCCCTTTGAGTTATTGGAAAAAGCGGGTTATACGGCATATGTTGCCAATACGCTTCAAAAACAAAACGCCATTCGAAAATATTTCGCGAAAGGTGAAGAACTATGTACGTTTCATGATGCCAAACGTTTTCAAAAATACTATATTATCAATGCCATAAAGGAAAATGTTGATCAAATCAAAAGAGAAAACTTTCCGCACCCGAAAAGACAAGATGAATACGGCACCAGCGTTATTTCCATTCAAATTTTAAAAACGGGCGGTTTTATTTCCATTAAAAACAGGTATAATCATACGGTTAATAATCCGGATAACACATTTAATTCAAACCCCGATAACATTATTCCCGGGTTAAGAAAGGCATTAGAACATTATTTTAACATCCGTTTTACACATTCACATGCTCTTGACCTGCCCGATAATTATATTATGCTAAATAATCAACTTATTCATTATACCGCAGAATGGCAGGGCTTTTATTTCGGTGACTATTATTATGTGAAAGACGACGTTCTTCACGAACTGAATCAAGATTATCAAATTATGGCGGATAATTTTATAATTGACTTAAAAAATAAAAAAGTTTTCTCGCCTTTATCTTATCTCAATGATTCTTTTCCCGAAGTTTTAAATGCCGAACTTCAAGGAAAAAAACTCACTTTAACACGCGATAAAGAAAATAATCATTATTTATTTGCCGATAACGTGCAACTTATGAAAATCAACTCAAAACACAAAATAACGGAGCTTTATTTACCAACCACAAAGGAAATTCCCGATTGGTGTTTAATGTATAACAAAACATTAGAAAAGTTTTCGGCACCTAACGTGTTGTATATCAATGATAAGTTTTTATATCACAACAAAGAATGTCATTCACTCTATTTACCGAAGGTTCTTGTAATTGGGAATTCTTGTTTACACGACAATACAAAATTAAGCGGTTTAGATCTTCCGTCCGTTCAGGAAATTGGAAATTTCTTTTTATATTGGAATGAAAATTGCACTTTTGTCAATCTGCCGAATGTGCAAATCATCGGATGTGATTTCTTAAACTGTAATCATTTATTAAAAGAATTGAATGTGCCGAAATTAGAAATTATCGGTAATGGCTTTTTAGAGCATAATGAAAAAATGGAAAAAATAGATCTTCCATCGGCTCATCAGATTTGGAACCGCTTTTTATATCATAATGAAATTTGCACTTCCGTCAATCTTCCGAATGTGCAAACTATCGAAGCTTCTTTTTTAAACAATAATAAGGCATTGGAAAAAATAGATCTTCCATCTGTTCAGCGGATTGGGGACCGCTTTTTATATAATAATGAAATTTGCACTTCTGTTAATCTTCCGAATGTGCAAACAATCGGAAATTGTTTTTTATACAATCATAAGACATTGGAAAAAATAGATCTTCCATCTGTTCAGAGAATTGGAGACGACTTTTTATATGAGAATGAAAATTGCACTTCTGTCAATCTTCCGAATGTGCAAAAGATTGGACGTCTCTTTTTAGAGGATAATAAAAAATTCGTCAATCTTTCTATAAAACAGCTACGCGAGCAGCTACGCGAAATGATGACTGCTAAAATGGAACGTTTAAATCGTTGGGATCCGTTTTTGTTTCCCTATGTACGACGCAATCAAAATGAACGCTCATAAAAAAAGGGGTTAAAGAATAAAAAAATGGCTGAAAAATCGGTATATGATCAAATCAAAAAGCAAAACGGGGAAGCTTTTGCGCAAAAAATTCGCGCATTTGACAGCACTTTATTTGATATTCCCGATTTAGTGCATATTTTAAAATATGCAGGTGCTTATCCGGAGGAAATTTTCGATTACTTGCTTTCTTTAAAGCCCAAACCGGAAAATAAAATTCAAAACAATTATAAAAATCCCTTAAAGCTTTTGGAAAAAGCGGGTTATAATGCGTATGTTGCCGACACGCTTCAAAAACAAAACGCTATTCGCAAATATTTTGCAAAAGATGAAGAACTGTGTACGTTTCATGATGCCAAACGTTTTCAAAAATATTATATTATCAATGCCGTTAAGAAAAACGTTAATCAAATTAAACGAGAAAATTTTCCGCATCCGGACAGGCAAGATGAATACGGCACGAGCGTGATTTCCATTCAAATTTTAAAAACGGGCGGCCTTATTTCCATTAAAAACAGGTATAATCATGCCGTTCAAAATCCGGACAATACGTTTAATTCAAACCCCGATAATATTATCGAGGGATTAAGCGGCGCATTAAAACATTATTTTAAAACCGATTTTACGCATCCCGAAAATGCTTTTGACCTACCCGATAATTACATAATTCTGAATAATCAAATTATTGCTTATAATGATGAAATTTCAAACGTTTATTATGGCAATGACTATTATGTGAAAGACGGCGTGATTTATGAACTCAATCGCGACTATCAACTGATGGCCGAAAATTTTATTATTGATTTAAAAAATAAAACCATTTCAACCCCTTCCCGTATGCATGATTCTTTTCCCGAAGTTTTAAATGCTGAAATTCAAGGAAAAAAACTCACCTTAACACGCGATAAAGAAAATAATCGTTATTTGTTTGCCGATAACGTGCAACTTATGAAAATCAATGCCAACCACGAAATTACAGAACTTTGTTTACCCGAAACAAAAGCTATTCCTGATTTCTTTTTAAAATTCAATTATTACTTGGAAAAATTTTCGGCGCCGAAAGCGGAAACCATCGGTAATAATTTTTTGTATGATAACAGAAGATGTGCTTCTTTAAAAATTCCGCATATCCGCCTTATCGGATCCGATTTTTTAAGAAACAACACGGCCTTAAAAACATTTTCCGCGCCGCATTTGGAAAAAACGGGGGATTGGTTTTTATATTTAAATGAGAAAATAAAAAAACTTTATACGCCGAAACTAATTCAAAAAGGCGACTGGTTTTTATTTCATCATCCGCAAAATAATCCCAACAAAATTTTTTCTTTAAGACATAAAGAACGAGAATAACGGGATTTTTTTCAAAACCCCGTTATAACAGATGAAAAAATTTATTTAAATTTATCTTAACTTAATATGAAGCTCGCGCAGCTGCTTTTCGGTTACCTCCGCCGGTGCTTTCATCAATAAATCAAGCCCTTGTTGCGTCATCGGGAAAGCAATAACTTCGCGAATGTATGTTTCATCGGTGAGCAACATAACGAGCCGATCAATACCGAAAGCACACCCGCCGTGCGGCGGCGCGCCAAACTTAAAGGCGTTCAACATACCGGCAAACTTTTGTTCCACCACTTCCGGGCCGTATCCGGCAATTTCAAAAGCTTTATACATAATATCCGGCCGATGATTGCGAATGGCACCCGATAAAATTTCATAGCCGTTGCAAACCATATCAAACTGATAGGCATAGATTTCCAGCGGATTTTTGTTTAACAAAGCCTCCATTTCCCCTTGGGGCATTGAAAACGGATTGTGCGAAAACTCAATGGCGCCAGTTTCTTCGTTTCTTTCATAGAACGGAAAATCGGTAATCCAACAAAAATCAAACCGCGTTTTATCAATCAAGCCTAATTCCTCGCCCAGAAGCGTACGCACCTGACCGGCAAATTTGGCCGTCGCCTCACCTTTACCGCAAATGAAAAACACGCTGTCCCCCTTTTGAGCGCCCGTTTGCGCCGTTAAACGTGCCAAACGATCCGCATCTAAATTTTTGGCAATCGGACCTTTGGCGCCCTCTTCCGCCAACGTATAATACCCTAACCCGCCCATACCGGATTCAACGGCAAATCCGTTCATTTTATCAAACCAACTGCGCGGCTTTGAAGCCGTGCCCGGTGTTTTTATGGCGCGCACAAAACCGCC
Organism: uncultured Alphaproteobacteria bacterium; assembly: GCA_947627155.1. Lineage (GTDB taxonomy): Bacteria > Pseudomonadota > Alphaproteobacteria > CAAHEQ01 > UBA3637 > RGIG4140. Next base: position 182,902 of record CANQUX010000001.1, read on the forward strand.
GTTCGCCACCTGATTGGCAAACAGGGCGAAAGAGGAGCCGGCAAAAATATCCGATACCTCTTCAATAATCAACGGATTTCTTAAATCGGGCTTATCCGTTCCGTATTTCACCATGGATTCTTTATAAGGAATTTGTTGAAACGGCGCGGGTGATACCGTGCTTTGAGGCGCAAACTCAACAAACAAATCATGAATAATCGGTTCCACCGTTGCAAAAATTTCATCTTGCGTTACAAACGACATTTCAATATCAAGCTGATAAAATTCACCCGGAGACCGATCGGCCCGCGCATCTTCATCACGGAAACACGGCGCGATTTGAAAATATCTGTCAAAGCCCGACACCATTAACAACTGTTTAAACTGTTGCGGTGCTTGCGGCAAAGCATAGAACTTACCGGCATGCAATCGGGAGGGGACTAAAAAGTCGCGCGCGCCTTCGGGAGAGGAGGAAGTTAAAATCGGCGTTTGAAATTCGCTAAATCCGGCCGCCCACATTTTTTGCCGAATGGCTTTGATAAAATTGTTCCGGAGCAAAATATTGGCATGCGGTTTATCCCGACGCAAATCCAAGAAACGATACGTTAAGCGTTGTTCTTCCGATAAATCTTCACTGTTGGCCACCACCTGAACAGGCAACACTTCGGCTTGAGATAAAATTTCGGCATTTAAAACCTGCACTTCAATTTCACCGGTCGGCATTTTGGGATTGACGGTTTCTTTTGTTCTTAAAACAACCGTACCGTCAATGCGCACCACCGATTCGGGCCGTGCCTTTTCAAGCAACTTAAACGACGGCGCAGCCGTATCCAACACACATTGGGTAATGCCGTAATTATCTCGTAAATCAACGAAAAGCAAATTTCCGTGATCGCGTTTGCGATGAATCCAGCCCGATAAACGAACCTGTTTGCCCTGATCTGTCGCCCGTAAAGCGCCGCATGTGTGTGTCCGATACTGATGCATAAAAAACTCCTTTATTTGACACTGTTTTAATAAATTCGGTATGTAAATTACAACCTTTCGCAAAAAAATGCAAGAACTATATGCAAATTGATGCTTATTTTTTTAAGCCATACCGATTAACGTTAAGGCGTGATGCCATAACTGCACGTAATAAGCGGCCATGCCGAGCCACCCTTTTTGCAAATAGGCAAAAAGCATACCGTAAATAAGCAAATTCGCCCCCGGGATAAAACAAATGCTGAAAATCGGCCCTGCAACTTCAAAATCGGTTTGTTTCGGATGAATTTCAAAAAGCGTGACAATAAAGTGATAGCCGATAAAAATGCCGAATAAAACCAAATGATAATCGGGCAGTTTACCGTAAATTGCCACATAACCGATTAAGCCCAACATTAAAATAAACGTAAACGTGGGGAAAAAATAAGGCGCCAAAGCAATCAGCCAATTGCCTTTTCCGACAAAGGAAAACGAACCGCCCACATCTTGATCGATATCCAAGCCTTTCGGTTTATGCAGTGTTAACACGGCAAACAACATATGCGTTAATTCATGCTCCGCAATGGCAAAAAACGAGCCGGAAAGCCCGGGCATAATCAAAAAGAAAATAATCACTACCCCCATCGGCAAAAAGAAATTCAGCACATAATGCATATTCATCATTTTCTTAACAAGCATAAAATCGAGCTGAAAAGACGGAACAAGAATCAGCAACATTATAATGGCAACAGGCACCTTTAAAAGATCGATACATTTATCAATGATTGATGAAATTTTACTCATGCGTCACCTTTTCTCTGACAATATATAATTTTCCGACAACACCGGTATCGAAGGTTCCCAATATTAAAGATTTATGATTGCCTTCCGATACAAAATAGAGTTGAAGCGGTGAATGAGTATCTTCATTTATTCGTTTGAAAAACCAACCTTTTTTCTTTCCGCTCAATATTTTAATTCTGACCGACCAATTTTCCGCCGTACCGCTTAATCCTTTATAAACGGAACTCAACTCTTTTTCGCCACCGTATAAAAGCCGAATTTCCATATCCCGCTTGCCGTCACTGACCAAAACGGAATGCGTTTTCTTCTCTTTCAGGCGCATTAAATGCAGCAATAACGACTGATAATCCAAATATCCCTTTTTATTTTCAAAATTGGGTTTGGTTGTTTCAATGGTTTTACCGTCTTTCATTTTCATGGAAGAGTCAAGAACCGTTAAGGTATCGCCCTCAATTTTTCCCTTCGTTTCGAACACGGTTTGCGCATGAATGAAAGCCGCAAGCAAGCCTTTGGCAACGGCAGAAGTTTCAAGACGGTAATCATTTTCCGTTAAATTCATATTGATGTAACCGCTTAACAACGGTATTTTCAACCCCTCTGCCCGATAAACGGCGTTCATGGTTTCGGCATTAACGGAAGAAGTCCATACGAAAAAAACACAAAAAACATAAAAAAATATTTTCATTTTTTCTCCTTTTTTGTTATACTATAAACAATCTTTATCGATATTGCAAAGGATATTTTATGGAACGGGAAATTTTTTATCTTTTATCGGGTATTTTGGGCATTTTCGGCCTCATCCTGATTGTTTTAATCGTTAAAATCATTCAAATGGGGAATGACAAGAAAAACGTTTCCTTGGAATTGGAACGACTGGAAAGAATGAATCGTTCCGATTCGGCGCAGCTGCGGCAAGAATTGGGCGATTCACTGTTGCGTTTTAACGATTCCGTTCGCAAGAGCTTGGAAGAACGATTAGACGTGATGCGCAGCGAAAATACCACGCAACTCAATCAAATGCGTTCAACGGTTGATGAAAAACTGCAAGACACGCTTCAAAAACGCATTACGGAATCGTTTTCATTGGTATCGGAGCGGTTAGAAAAAGTACATCGCGAATTGGGGGAAATGCAATCACTGGCCTCTGACGTGGGCGGATTAAAACGCGTGTTAAGTAATGTTAAAACGCGCGGTACATGGGGAGAAGTTCAGCTGGGTGCGCTGTTAGAGCAAATGCTTGCACCCGATCAGTTTGTTAAAAACGCGCATATTAAAGAAAATGTGCAGGAAGTGGTGGAATATGCCGTTAAACTGCCGGACGGTAATGTGTTAATTCCCATTGATTCCAAATTTCCGATTGAAGATTACGAGCGCTTAATAACGGCGTCCGAAAACAACGATACAATCGGTATTGAAACGGCAACAAACGAGTTGGAACGGCGTATTCGATCGGAAGCCAAGCGCATAGCCGATAAATATATTTATCCGCCCGTCACAACCGATTTTGCCATTATGTTTTTGCCGACCGAAGGGCTTTATGCCGAAATTATGCGCAAAAGCGGATTGGCTGCCGAAATTCAAAGCAAATATCGCATCAGTGTTGCCGGTCCGAGTACGCTCGGTGCTTTTTTAAACTCTTTGCAAATGGGTTTTCGCACACTGGCCATTCAAAAGCGTTCGGGTGAAGTATGGCGTTTGTTGAATGAAACAAAAACAGAATTCGGTAAATATGCCGACTGGACGGCTAAAATTCGCAAAAACATTGAGGCAGCCTTAAAAGTGGTTGATGAAGCTCAAACACGCACGCGGGCCGTCAATCGAAAACTGGATAAACTCGATACGATTGATGAATTTAAAACATCGGTGGAAAATGTTTCTGCCGGCACCGTACCGGAAGAGCTTTCCGCCCCCGTTTTAACGGACAGATTGATATAAATTTCGGCTTATGGATAAAAAAGCCCTTGCAATTTTTAAAAAGACGTGATATAGTTATAAATGTTATTGGGATATCGTCTAATGGTAGGACAGCGGATTCTGATTCCGTCAGTCTTGGTTCGAATCCAGGTATCCCAGCCATTAAAAAAACCGCTCATTTCAAAGAGCGGCTTTTTTATATTTGAACGGCGTTTACGGGTTACGCCCGTACATTTTGCTTCATAACCGATTGATGCGGCTTTACCGAATGCCCTTTTACAACCGCTTTCGCATTTAAAGAAGCATTTTCAGGCGCTTTTAAAGGCATCGCTTGTTTGGGTTGCAGCTCTTGCAACGTTTTTACATCAACACCCAACGCTTTAATCTCTTCTTTCAGGTATCCGTTTTTGGTTTCTTCCTTTGCACATTCTTTCGCCACATGCGCAACCGAACCCAAGAGCATACCCATTATAGCTATACTTATAAATCTAAGTTGTTCATTCGTCGTCGACATTGCATACTCCTTTAAAAAAAATTAAACACGAACATTTTCTTTTTGTTTTATTATCAATTGACAAGGCTTTACCAAACACCCTTTCACAACTGTTTGCGCGTTTTGATGTGTCGGCATATTCTTTTTTAAAGCATTATTTTCTTCATTATTTATTTTTTCCAATGAATCTAAATGTTCCTCAGAGGCTTTTCTGATTTCATTTGCTTTTTCTTCCGGAACTTTTCTTTTATTTTCAACTTGAAGCGTTTTTTCTTTTAAAAATTTATCTTCTGCCGTTTCTGAAAACGTTTGATTGGTTTCTTGATTGTTCAAAAACGCTTTTTCTCTGGCATACGCCGATTGAAGCGAGTCAGCCCTTCTTTTTTCGACACCATGATCTAATCCCTCAAATAAAATCAATCCGCCAGCTATAATGATGGCATATAACAAAATAGAATCTTCTCTCATAACATTCTCCTTTAAAAAAAATTAAACACGCACATTTTCTTTTTGTTTCATCACGGAACGATTCGCATTTGTGTTTTGAAACTTGATAACGGTTTGTGCATTTTTCACCGACACGGGTTGCGTTGATTTTAAACTTTTGAATAAATCATTTTTTTGTTGCAATAAAACTGCCCGATCTTTTTCAAGTTTTGCATTGTCATCTGCGTAGGAATTATACTCATGTTTTTCAAATAAACTAACCGCAAAAGCCCCCAACGTTATGCCAAAACAAAGCCAACTACACAGATCATTACTACTTTTTGCCATTTTTTCCTCCTTATAATAATTATTTTAAAAGGTTACTTTAAGAATGTATCACAGCAAATACTTTTTGTCAAGATATTTTTTAATTTTTTTACAAAAATTGAATACATTCACACTCGCACATTCTCTTTTTGTTGTATTATCAATTGATTAGGCTTTAAAAAACACCCTTTCACAACTGCTTGTGCGTTTTGATGTGTCGACATATTCTTTTTTAAAGCATCATTTTTAGCTTTAATTGTTTTTTCCAGCGAATCTAATTCTTTTCCGTATTTATAAATGGCTTTTTCAATTGAATTGACATCATTTTCCCGCATTTTTCGTTCATTTTCAACTTGCAGAAGCCGGGCCTTTAAAGGAGCATTTTTATCTTCAATGAATTTCGGCAAAACAATCGGAGCCGTAACAGCGCCCAGAACGGCAGCCAAGGCACAAACAAATCCTTCACTTTTTGAAATAATTTTTTGACTCATATCTTCCTCCTATTCACGTTCTCTGACTTGACGAGCTGCTTGCATTACTTTATTTTTAACAACCGTTTGCGCCTCCGGTTTTGCCTGCTGCGTACCGGCCGAATTTACCGTTTGTGACGGATTAAAAAGCCGCGGCTGATTGATAACGCGCATATATTCCGTTATTTGATCATAATATTGTTGATCTTCTTTAATTGTGGCTTCCCACCGTTTACCGGCATTGATAAAATTGTTATAAATGGTCAAATACCGCGCTTTTTTTGCTTTCAAATAAGCAATTTCGTTTTGAGAAGAAGCAATATTTTCTTTTAACGTAACGGCATCTTTTTGAATTTTTTTCTCGCTTAAAAGCGGATATAACGTTAAAGCCGCGGCGGCATCAAACGCCAAAATATAACCGATAGTGGCATATCCGACATGTGTCATAAATTTTCTGAGTTTCGGCTCATTCTTTTTTTCTTCTTTGAATTCAAGCATTTTTACATCACTTGAAACATTCTCGTCATTGAACATTTTTTCGTCGTTTAGAACCTTCTCATCATTTAAGAGTTCCCCATCATTTGAGAGTTTCTCATCATTTAACATTTTCTCGTCAATGGGCATTTTTTCATCATTTGACATTTTGTTTATCCTTTCTTTATTCTGAATAACGCTTTATTATATTCTTTTTATCACAATTTGTCAACATTTTTATTTAAATTCTTTTAAAAAGTTATCAAATCAGTTGATAAAGCATTTTTTCATCTGTTTTTTAAATTGATGTGCTGCTTTAATCACGCACTTTAACCGAGTGATTTTCGGTTTGATCGGACTCGGTTAAAATATGCCATTTCACCAGCAACCGGGCATTTAAAGGCTTATTTAACTTTTTGTTGTCCTCGTTACGGGCACTCGACTTGATAACCCCCTGCTTTTCCGTGAAACTCTCATCTAAAATACCCCATTGCGCCAACAACTCTTCATTTGGCAATTTATAAGAATCGGATACATTGTTTTTTAAGGCATGATGTTTCTTTTTGAAAACGGTTTCAAGCTTTCTAACTTTTTTCATACCGCTATGAAACGCCCTGTTTTCTTTCATTTTCCCCATCTCCTTTCAAGCCTTTAATTTCGCTCGTTTATCTGATTGTTTTTTAGTATTTTCCCGACCGGAACGCCTCTTTTCACCACCGTTTGCGGCTTTTTCGAATCCGAATTTGTCGAATTTTTTAATTTTAAGGCGCTTTCTTCATCTGTTTTTTGCTTTTGATGCACACTGTTTCTGATCAGTTGTAACGAAACGGCAAAAACAACCGCCAGACCCGCTGCAAAAGCAATAAGGGCTTCTCCGTGCGATAATTTTTTCGTTTTTGTTTCGTTCATGCCGTTCTAACGCTCCCGACAATGCCGATATGCCCGAAAAGCGCGCCTTGCATCATCACAACGCATCACACACGGCGCCCGATAACACCCAGCGGGCTGCGGATAAAGCCATTGCACCTCGCTAAACGGGGAAAGTGTCGGTTCTTCCGCCTGTTGAACGGCATTTTTATCAATTTGAACGTTTTTTTCCAACCGTTGCAACGGCACTTTGGGAAATGCTTCTTGATGATGCGTTGCGCATCCCGTTAAACCGGCAGCAAGCGCAAAAGCGGTGAACGCAAGCAACGTGTCATTATATCTTTTTAACTCATTCATTTTTGACCCCTTCTCTTTCATTATAAATTAAAGCATTACAACAAGAATATAAATCAATTTATTGTTAATTCAACATTTTTTAATTTCATTATTTTCTTTATTGCATCCTTTATCATCAAATGATGAGTTATCATACACCGCTTTTTATAATTTGTCAACAATTTTGTTACAAATATTTTGAATTTTCTGTTATGCCCGTTCGTTTACTTTCCGATTTTGCATAACGGCCTGCAACGGCATTTGTTTTGAAACAACTTGCGGTTTATTGAGGGCAAAAGAAATAATGCGGTTAATGGAAATAACATCGGGAACAGGCGCATCAAAGGAATCGTTACTGCGTTGTTGCATTTTTTCGGCGGGCGCTTTCGGCTCGGGCAAATTTTCCCGCGGCGCGGAAACGCAACCGGTTAAAGCGGCAACAATTGATAATCCTGTTATGACGAAACGTGATTGACGCATTCATACCTCCTTAAATATTTATACAACTATGTTTTTATTATACATTTATAAATTTAATTGTCAAGTTTTTAATGTTGCTGACAATATTTTCCCTCTATCGGCGGGTGGGACAGACGGCGTTACGTCGTCTGTCGCTATGGGCCGATAGGGGAAAATGAGTGCGGCATTGCACATTTTCACCTCTGCCCGAAAAAGAGGAGAGGTGCCCCGCTGAATGGAAGCCGTAAAGGCGGGGCATAAGGGAAAGACGGCCGGCGGGCTGGCCTCACTCACATAAGGCGTAGTAGCTGCCGTTGCGATAGGAGTTGGAGACGCTACCGGTAATGCGGGTAACGATGTACGCGTAGCAGGAATTACTCGGATTAAGCGTACTTGTCCACCCATTTCCGCTTAGTCCTTTACTTGCCAATGACTTACCATAGGAGCCTTCTGGGCAAGAACCTGATGTTGGGCACCCTAAATCTTCCTTTAACCTCACTAATTTCTTCCCTAATGCTCGGCAGAACCCATCTGCTGCCCACCAATCCATTTTCTCATTTGACACATAAATCGTTTTTTTACCTCCTGCACTATTTTCTACCTCTACTTTGCTATAACTGCCCTCTGTTACTGACGTGCATGTGCCACTGCTCGCGCTCGGAACCCCATTAATGCAAGAAATACTACTCATATCACAGTATTTTGGATCACCCCCCTCTTCATCAGTGCACCCTGTTCCACTATTGCACACATTATTAATGCATTTTCCGTCACTGCTCCATAATTTGCCCGTCTCTTTACAAACGCAATCGTCCGCCGCATCACTCCATGGCGCTTCGTCCGGACACGTGATGCACGCACTGCCTTTTAAATGGCTCCCTTCCGGACATTCACACTTTCCACCTTCTTGCCGCGCCCCGGCCGGACAGGTAGTGCACCCGTAACCCGTCCAATATTCATTTTCATCATTGCATTTGCATGTTCCATCTGCTTGACATACTCCTCCCGCGCACGTTTCCTCATTGCATTCCGGCTCATCTTGCGGCTGATCAGCTTGCTCCGGATCTGTTACCTCCGGATTACCGCTTCCGCCGCTCACACCGCCTATATCTTTGGTTGAAAAATCTACTTCTAACGCGTTATTGCTTTCTTCGGTGCATAAATCTGCGCTTGAATCGGCGCTATATTCCTGATTATTCACCACTACTGCTATTGCATCGTCCATATTGTCTAAAAGCGTCACCAGCGGTTTACACACCCCCGCCGGCACGCCCGATACTTTTATAAAATACCCCGATTCTCCCGATTCCTCAGGCTCTCCCGCTTCGCTAAAAACAGCAAAATTAAACTCAACGCCGTAATTACTGCCAAAATTTAAATGTCCCGAATCGTACGGTTCCCCCAACATCAAATTTTCCGCCCCTTGTGCCGCTTTCATTGCCACTTTCATTTTTGCATCGGTGCGCATCAGATTGATTTCATTCGCGATTTGATTTGCTTGATATCGATTCATTGCCATTCTATAGCCGGCAATGCCACCAATCGATATAACGCCGATAACGGCCAGAACGCCCAGCATTTCAACCATACTGCGCCCGTCTTGTGCTTGATTTTGAACTTGTTTTTTCTTCATTTTGTTGCTCATTTTTCGCTTCCTTTCAATGCAAATAGCATAAAATAAACGTAC
>CANQUX010000002.1 GCA_947627155.1 uncultured Alphaproteobacteria bacterium
AATGTCGGCTCCATATCGCTCATGAGATCCGCTTCCATTGGCAATGTAACCGCTTGATAAAGGATATTTTCTTCCATATACTCTTTTTCAAGCAAAAGAGTTATATCAAGGTATTTTTGTACGGCTGCTTTTAATTCTCTGATGTTCATTTTATTCTCTCGGTTCAAATATACCTTTGAACGCAATAAAATGCAATTAAAAAATATAATGCCATTTTTTGACGTGAATTTGATTGACATCTGAAACGAATCAAGGTAATGTATCAACTATCGTAGGAATGGAGCCGAAAAATGTATAAAAAAACACAAACGCTCACTGACTTGATTCTGTGGATGCAGGATAGCGCTGACGGTGTGTCAATTAAAGACATTATGGGGAAATTTAATGTTTCGCAGCGAACAGCTGTCAGAATGAAAGATGCTATTGCCGAAAAATATCCGCAAATTCAAGAAATAAGCGGTCGCTATAATACCAAGCGTTGGAGGCTTCCCCAAGGAACCGGTAAGGAAATAATTACATTTTCAACGGAAGAAATCCATGCACTTCAAAATGCTTCCAAGCTTTTAGCAACAAAAAATATGATAGATTCCCGCTATATTGATACGGTTTTACATAAAATTAAGGCCATAATCGGTAATGATGCGGTGAACCGAATTGAACCGGATGCCGAAGCTCTGTTGGAAGCTGAGGGTTATGCCTTCAGGCCCGGACCGAAAATTATCATAAATATAGAACATTTAAAGCGACTCCGTTATGCAATTATTGCCTGCAATCGCATTAAAATAAAATACGATTCCGAGCACAATAAAGATTGGCGGGAGCTATTCCCTTATGGCTTTTTGTATGGAAACAAGCATTATTTAATCGCTTGGGATCCGGCAAAGCGCAAAATGTGCCATTTTAACCTGAATAAAATAAAGGAAATTGAGGTTTTAAACACCTATTTTAAGCGCGATCCTCATTTCTCGCTTAAAGAATTTAGTGAACAAGCTTTTGGCGTATATCAGGAGGAGCCCTTTGATGTAGAGTGGTTATTTGATGCTGAAGTTGCCGATTCGGCGCAGCAATACACTTTCCATCCGAAGCAAGAAACAATTCGTAATTCGGACGGCACATTGACAGTAAAGTTTAGAGCCGGCGGTGCACGCGAGATGGACTGGCATCTTTATACCTGGGGTGGTCATGTTAAAGTGATGAAACCGGTGGATTTTGAAGAACTTCGTAAACGGAGAAATTAAAGGTAGGAAAAATAAATTTATAATTTTATTGAGGATTAATAAAGTGGTTAGGTTTTATATGTTAATGTCAAAATGTGGCAGCAAAATTTGGAATAGACTTGCTTTTTTGAATAATATTGTATAAAATTACCAAAGGAGTATATGATTTATGTAAAAGTAAAGGAAAAAGGAAAAGTAAATGGCCGGAAAATTAATAACTAATCAAGAAACAACATTGTCTGATTTATTTCAAAACATATTGCCTCGCAGTAAAGAAATATGTTTTTTAGTCGGGTATTTTTATTTTTCTGGTTTCCCGGAATTTTATAAAAACATAGAAAAGAATAAATTGCGCATACTAATCGGATTAGATATTGAAGTGACTCCTCTAAACAAGGTAAGAGAATATGAACAATTTGAACGAAAACGTATGTCGAAATGTAAAGATCAACAAGACTTCTATAAGCAATTTGTTGAGTTATACAATAGAACAAATTTTTTTGATACGCAAGAGAAACAAGAGGCATTTAAGGTTTTCTACGATAAAATAAAAGATGGCTCTTTGGAAATTAGAAAAACAGCTGAGCCTAATCATGCCAAAATGTATTTATTTGAAGAAGAGGGAAATGATCCCACTTTGCCGGGGCATATGATTGTAGGTTCTAGCAATTTATCTATACAAGGCTTAAAAAATAGGAATGAAATTAATGTTGTTTTTCATGATGTGGACTACAATGAAGGTAAAAAATTATTTGAAAAATTATGGGAAAACGCCACACCGATTGCAGATAAAGATACCCTTGATCTTTTTGAGAAAAACGTGATGCAAAATATTTGGTTCGAAAAGATTCCATCGCCTTATATCGTTTATCTAAGGATTCTGAAAGAGTATTTTGAAATCAAATGTAAAGATGCAAATTTTAAAACTCCTCATATGATTAATAACAATTATATGGATTTTGAATATCAAACTGATGCTATTAAAAGTGGATTAGATAAAATTGATCGCCACAATGGTGTCATCATTGCTGATGTTGTTGGTTTAGGAAAAAGTATTATTGCAGCTTCAATTGCCGCAAATTTAAATTTACATGTAATTATTATTACTCCTCCTCATTTAAAATCTCAATGGGAAGATTATTGCCAAGATTTTGGAATATTTTACCGAACACACATATATACGAATGGGAAAATAGAAGATGCACTTAAAGATTTCGGTAAAGGTTCAAATCAGCAACATTTAGTCATTATTGATGAAGCACATAAGTACAGAAATCAAAAAAATACGGATTATTTAAGATTACACCAACTATGCCAAGGAAATAAAGTTGTATTATTAACGGCTACACCTTATAACAATAGACCGCAGGATATATATGCTTTATTGAAATTATTTCAAATTCCTGGGAAATCAACACTTAAAAATATTGATAACTTAGGAGCTCACTTTGAAGCGTTGATTGCTGAATATAATAAAGTAGAACTGGAAGCTAAGAAAAATGATACTAAATTAGATGCTTTTAATTCAAAAGCTAAAGACATAGCTGATAAAATTCTCAACATAATATCTCCAGTTGTCATTAGAAGATCAAGAAAAGACTTGGAAATTATATCAAGATACAAAAAAGATTTAGAAAAACAGGAGATTTCATTCCCAAAGGTCAGCGATCCTGTGGTAAAAGAATATGATTTAGGAAAAGTAGAAAATTTATATATAGAAACATTGGATGCTATTTACGAAAAAGGTAGTGATGATTTGGATATTATATCTTCCTCCAGTTACAGAGCTGCTCGATATCAACCTTTGCAATATATAAAAGATGAAGCTCTTGAACAGATACGTAAGAAAATTGAAAAAGAAGGTATGGAATTTAATTTTTTCCAACGTTCACAGAAAAATTTGGCCAATTTCATGCGTAGATTGCTGGTACACCGTTTTGAAAGTTCTATTAGTGCATTCAAGATATCTTTAGAAAATATGATTTCTACATCTGAAAATATTTTAAATTGGATTAGAGAAAGAAATACTATTCCAGTATATAAGCGAGGCAATCTACCAGATATTGAGGAAATGATATATACATCTAATGATGATGCTCCAGATATGTTTGGGAAATTTGAATTAGACTATCAAATTGAAAAACTTAACGGTAAAGGACTATTTGAGATTAGTATCGATGATATACGTCCAGAGTTTGTTGATTATATTAAAAACGACTTAAATATTTTGAATAAAATAAAAAAATCTTGGTTCGGAAAAAACAATAAAATCATAGCAGATCCTAAATTAGATAACTTTTCCGGCGAGGTTGAAAGAATGCTAACTTCAGATCCAAATAGAAAAATAGTTGTTTTTACCGAATTTGCCGATACAGCTGAATATTTACATAAATCACTTTTAGAAAAAGGAATGCCTGTATTCCTCTATTCATCAAGAATAGCCTCAGAAAAAAACAAAAAAATAATTCGTGAAAATTTTGATGCTGGTGTTCCAAAGGCAGAACAAAAAAATGATTTTTCTATTTTAATCGCTACAGATGCAATTTCTGAAGGTTATAATTTACATCGAGCAGGAACTATCTTTAACTACGATATTCCATATAATCCAACACGTGTGATTCAACGTATTGGTCGTATAAACCGAATTAATAAAAAAGTGTTTGATGAATTATACATCTATAACTATTTCCCATCTGTTATTGGAGAGCGGGATGTTAGAGTTAAACGTATTTCAACCATTAAAATGCGTATGATTCACGCAATTATGGGCGGTGATATGAAAATATTAACTAAAGATGAGCAACTATTTTTCTCTGAATTTAATAAAAAAATTAGAGAATTAGAAAATGCTACAGAACAAAAATCATGGGATACAGAATATCGTGAAGAATGGGAACAAGCAAAAAACAGTTCTTATTACGAGGAGGCAATAAAAATATGTCAACGTACAAAAATTGCAAGGATTTCAACCGACAGAATGGGAGTTATTATTTTTGGAAAACGTGGTAATGAATGTATATTTAGATATTCTGATATTAATGGCAAACCACAATCTTTGCTTCCTGAAATGGCTTTGCCGATATTTAAGGCTTTTAAAGATGAAAAAGCAGATAAAGTATCCTCAAATTTTTATAAAGTATACGATAATTTGGAAAAAAATCTTTTCAAATCGGCAGAAGTCCCTTTATCCAATATACGAGGAAAGGCTTTAGCACGAGTAAAGTTATGGCTTAATGAAAATACTTGTAATAATGAAGATTACTTAAATATACTGCAACAAGTAATAGAGCTAGATGGATTACCTGATTATTCTAAAATATGTAGTGCAAAAAAATATGAAGATGTACAAAAAATTATATCAATACATTATTTGGAAAAAATTATAGATGCTTCTAATAAAATTGATGAAGAACCTGAAAATGTTATCCTAGCGGAGGAATTTAAATGAGATTAGATCAAGCATATGATAGAAATGAATTTGTAAATTTTATTGTTGATTTTCTTCCAGATGATTTTGAAATTAACGAAACAAGTATTTCCTATTCTCATGGAATTATTAAAAGCATTGTAAGATTAGGAAAGTGCACTAATAGCTTAAAAAAAATAGAAGTTTTTGAAGTGACACACTCCTCAATTTCTGATGCTAGAATCACATTATCACGAGAAATATTCAAATACATGCGTCAAAATGCAATAGAATATGCGTTAGTGGCTTTTATTTCTGAAAATTCAAAATCTGTCTATAGATTATCCTTTATTACAATGGCTCCAAAAGATAATAATGGAAAGTTAGAATTTGAACATTCCAATCCAAAGCGTTTTTCCTTTTTACTTGGCGAAAATCAACATACTAGAACCCCTCAAAATTATCTGATAGATAGAGGTAAGATTCAAAGTCTTGATGATCTCAAAAATAGATTTTCAATTGAGGTACTCACTAAGGATTTCTACGATGAATTATTCAAGTGGTATGAAAATGCGATAAACGTTTTTGTACCGTATCCCCCAACTGATACAAAAAAAGAAGAACATATTATTCGACTTATAACCCGTTTAATGTTTGTTTGGTTTATAAAACAGAAAAATTTGGTTCCGGAAAGCCTTTTTGATGAAAATGAACTTACAAGTATATTAAAAAATTTCAATCCAAATGATACTACAAGTAGCACATATTACAATGCAATTTTACAAAACTTATTTTTTGCTACATTAAACTGTGAGATAGAGGATCGTCAGTTTTCATCTGATAGTACTGAATCTTTTAGAGGATATGATAATGATTATAGAATTAAAACAAAATATCGGGACAACAATAGGCAATCATATTTTATTAAGTCTCACGAAGAAATAATCAAATTATTTGAAAGCGTACCTTTCCTGAATGGTGGTTTATTTGAATGTCTTACCCGTGAGGAAGACGATTCTATACCGGATGATGGTTTTAGTCGTGATAAAAATAAACGAGCATTCGTGCCTAATAATATCTTCTTTGATAAGAATACTGGCATTATATCTATTTTTAAAAAGTATAATTGGACAATCGAAGAAAACTCACCGGCTGATATCGAAGTTGCATTAGATCCTGAACTGCTTGGCAAGGTCTTTGAAAACCTATTGGGTACCTATAATCCAGAAACAAGAGAAACCGCAAGAAAAGATTCCGGATCATT
This sequence comes from uncultured Alphaproteobacteria bacterium, assembly GCA_947627155.1. GTDB lineage: Bacteria > Pseudomonadota > Alphaproteobacteria > CAAHEQ01 > UBA3637 > RGIG4140. The sequence continues at coordinate 5,888 of CANQUX010000002.1, forward strand.
TTATACTCCACGCCAAATTGTTCAATATATGACAGATGAAAGCCTTACCGCCTGTTTAGCAAAAAACATAGACGGGAATAATAACAAAGCATACCGTTTAATATCATCTCTTGATTTACCTGATGATATTAAGAACGATACAGAATACTGCGAAAAAGTGGTTGATGTTTTACAAAATATTAAAGTTTTGGATCCGGCATGTGGCTCTGGAGCATTCCCAATGGGATTATTAAATCGCATTGTTGAAATTGTGTGTAAAATAAAACCAGACATTAATAAATATAATTTAAAGCTAAATCTAATTGAAAATTGTATTTATGGCGTTGATATTCAAACAATCGCTATTCAAATTTCAAAATTACGGTGCTTTATCTCGCTTATTTGTGAACAAGACCGCAATAATGATAAAGCGGATAATTATGGCATCCATCCACTACCAAACTTAGAAACAAAATTTGTGGCAGCAAATACTTTAGTATCACTTAATAAAAGTGTATCGGATGAAATGAAATTCCCGGATGAGACACTTGATAAATTAAAGAAAGATTTATATGAAATACGTGTTCATCAAATGATTAAGGTTCCGTCCTATAAAAAGAAGAAAGATCTTCGCAAAAAGGACAAAGAATTATGTAAACAACTGACCTTATTTGTATTTAACAGATTAGCTACTCCTAATCAAGAGCGTATAAATATGTGCCAAAAAGAAATAGAAGCAAAAGAAAAAGAAAAAAAGAACTATATAGGAAGTAAATATGAAACAATAACTGAAAAACGGTTTTTGTTTGATGCTCTTGAACCACAACAAACCTTTACAATTGATGTCAACAAGCAAAAACGTGATAAACTTGATAGTGATATCAAAAGACTTTACGAAACTATTAAGAAAGAGAAAAATAAAGCTTCATCATCTCAAACAGAACAGGAAATTAGACGACTCATAGAGTGGGATCCTTATAAACCAACCGTATCTTCTGACTTTTTTGATGCTCATTGGATGTTTAATATCCAAGATGGATTTGATATTGTTATCGGCAATCCTCCGTATGTTCAACTTCAAAAATTACCAGAGCCGATAAAAACTGTTTATAAAAATCAACAGTATATGTCTTTTAATTCAATGGGAGATTTATACTGTTTATTCTACGAAAGAGGTATTCAACTACTCAAAGAAAAGGGGATTTTATGTTATATTACCTCAAATAAGTGGATGAGAGCTGGATATGGGGAAGCTTTGCGTTCATTTTTTTTAAAGTGCAATCCGACCCTTTTAATTGATTTAGGTGCTAATGTTTTTTCAAGTGCAACTGTTGACACCAATATATTACTTGTCGAGAAAAAAGGGTATGATAAAAAAACGCTTTCATGTACTCTATTAGACCGTCAACAAGAAATGAGCGTTTTTGTTCGACAGAATGCCATAGAGATGGAATACACAAAAGATGCCTGGGCAATCCTTAACCCAATTGAACAGTCAATTAAAGCTAAAATTGAGAAATATGGTACTCCACTCAAGAAGTGGGATATCTCAATTAATTATGGTATCAAAACTGGTTGTAACGAAGCTTTTATAATCACAGGGGAGAAGCGAAAAGAGTTAGTAGCAGAGGATCCAAAATCTGACGAGATTATACGACCGATTTTACGCGGCAGGGATATTAAACGATATGGATACGAATTCGCTGATTTGTGGTTAATTGCGACTTTCCCGAGCAAACATTACAATATAGATGATTATCCGGCTGTAAAAAAATGGCTTCAATCTTTCGGAAAAAAGTTAGAACAAACCGGAGAAGAATATATTGATGAGTATGGAAAGAAGCAAAAATGTCGAAAAAAAACGAATAACAAATGGTTTGAAACACAAGATAGTATAGCTTATTGGAACGATTTTTCTAGACAGAAAATAATGTATAGTGAAATTGTTTATGCACCTCAATTTTTTCTCGATAAGGATGGCATGTTTTATCCAGAAGCAACAAGTTTTATTATGACAGGAGATAAACTGGAATACTTATTAATAGCCTTACATTCAAAACTGCTAGTATACGCATTTAAAACTTTTTATGCAGGAGGTGGATTAGGAGAAACGGGTTATCGATATAAGAAAGCATTTTTAGAAAAATTACCAGTATATCATGTATCTGATAAAGAGTTTGAGACCTGTAAAAACATGCTAAACAAAAAGAATTTTAGCGAATTTGAAAAATTTTTATCATCTGTTTACAAATTATCAGAAGAAGAAATTACTTTTGTTGAGAAGTTGTCTTAACAATAAGTTGTATTTCCTCTTTGCTAAGCTTGTAAATTGTATATAAATATTGATCTATTTGATTTTCTAAATCTTTTGTATCAGCTGAACAATTGTTAGTTTTTAACTGATTTATTTGCTCTACAAGATGAATAATTTTTGATTGTATATCTGATGAAGTATTTAAGATTGGAAACTTTATAAAAATGTCTTTTTGAGCAATTGTTGTAGCTCCTCCTAAAGAATTCATTGATATACAACCAAAATAATAACATATCTTTGAATTTAATAAACCTAACAAAAATTTTAAATCAAGTTTATCAGTCCATATAAAATATTCATTGCTACTTAAAAAACATCCATTATTATCAAAAGCAAATGATCCTTTTCGAAATTGACCATAAACAATTTTCTGTCTAGAAAAATCGTTCGTATAAGCACAACTACGTAATTCCCACCAATAATCACCTTTATCATCCCTATTTATAAGACCTTTACCTTTTGTTTTAGCATTTGAGACTTGCATGAAATGCTTATATATTGCAGGATATTTTGATTTAATAAATTCCTCCGGGGGTGTTTTTCCGCGGTGTTTATTGGTAAAACCGCATTCTATATTTATTAACCACAAATCAGCAAATTCATAACCATATCGTTTAATATCCCTGCCGCGTAAAATCGGTCGTATAATCTCGTCAGATTTTGGATCCTCTGCTATTAACTCTTTTCGTTTTTCTCCGGATATGATAAATGCTTCATTACAACCTGTCAAAATACCTCTATATATACTAATATCCCAGTCCTTGAGTGGAGTACCATATTTCTCAATTTTAGCTTTAATTGACTGTTCAATTGGGTTAAGGATTGCCCAGGCATCTTTTGTGTATTCCATCTCTATGGCATTCTGTCGAACAAAAACGCTCATTTATTATAGCCTATATTTGTCTAGAAAAATTTATCAGTTTCCAGATATAAAATATATGTATTTTTAATTTATTTTTAGAAAGGATAAAATATGATTTATGCATATATTAGGGTCTCTACTGACAAGCAAACGACAGAAAACCAAAGATTTGAAATTCAAAAATTCTGTCAAAGAGAAAATCTTCAAGTAGATGTTTGGGTAATGGAGACAATTAGTTCTACCCAAGATTTAAAAAAACGAAAATTAGGAAGACTACTTCATAAACTAAAATCCGGAGATATTCTGATTGCATCTGAATTGTCTAGACTTGGCCGAAATTTATTGCAGGTTATGAGTATTTTGCATTTGTGTATGAATAAAAATGTTCAAGTATGGACGATAAAAGATAATTATCGACTTGGAGCAGATATTCAAAGCAAAGTCTTAGCGTTCGCTTTTGGTATATCAGCAGAAATTGAAAGAGATCTTATTTCTCAACGTACCAAAGAGGCTCTGATGCGTGTTCGTGCTGCTGGCAAAGTTCTTGGCAGACCGCTTGGACGTCAAAGCACTTTTGTTAAGCTTAGTGGTAAAGAAAATAAAGTAAAAGAGCTTTTAGATCAAAAAATTTCTAAAAGTGGTATAGCTAGAATATTAGGAGTACATAGAATTACTGTCGCTAAATTTATTAGGGAAAGAGTACAACAAAATGCTCCCGCAGGAGTTATTCCTGCAGGAACTTGAGAAACTGCATCAATTACTTTACGACTTTCTTCAAAACTGTATCGGCTTTGAGCTTAGGAGCTTTTGATGCCGGGATTTTGATTTCTTTACCGGTAGCAGGATTGCGGCCTTTATGAGCGGCGCGTTTTGCTACTTCAAATGTACCGAAACCGGTAATTTGAATTGATTCACCTTTTTTCAAGGCTTTTGTAACAACTGTGACAACCGCATTGACCAATTCATTTGCGGCGGCTTTGGTGGCGTTAGCTTCTTTAATATCTGGTTTTTCGTCAATTAATCCAAATCAATTAAAATATAATGTTGCTCTTATTTTTACGGATGATGAAGAACAAGAATTAAAATCGATCGAGCGGGTTTTAAATGCGATATATCCCAAAATAGAAGGAAAAGGAATCTTTGGTTGTTTTGTGTGTGAACCGACTGAAATGAAACCTCTCGTGGGACAGCGTGATATAGTTATCGGGGATGACAAACATTTTATTCCTCCTGGAATTTATTGTCGTATACAAGATATTCAACCTAATTCAGAGTTTAAATACTGTATTGGTGGAATAAAGCTAAATTTTATGATTTCACATCTGCCCCAGTATAATGTGAAAAAAATTTTAAAGAGTATGTGCTCTTATGTTCGTATTTTAAATGAATATATAGCAAAGACACAATTAGAACAAGCAAAAGACTTCTTCGTCAACTATCTTATCTGCAATGTTGTAAGCGGACATAACCACAATTTATCGCATCTGAATCAAATTAAAAATGAGCGTAATAATCGATCACGATAGCGTTATCCAATAAAAGCGTTCATTATTTTCTGTTTTTTCCAAAATACCACCGTTTTTTTCAATGGTTTTGTAACTCCCGATATTATCAAGATTGCAGGTTAACAATACTTTATTTATGGACTTCTGTCTTGCTTCCTCTAAAACCTCTTTTAACAATATATTGGCGAAACCACGACCTCTGAATTTTGGCACTATAGCGAAGGCTAAATGTCCTGCATGTTTGAGTAAATCCTCTGTTAAATAATGTCTTAATCTGGCTAATCCTACGGGGAGGCCATCTACATAAAATATATATTCTGTTGATGGGACCCTGCCGGGTTTTAAATTTTTTCCATTTGCAGAATCTATTCTTTTTTGCAGATATCCTTCAAAATCGGAGATCGAAAGTCCAAAAGCCGGATTCTCAAAACCACATTCCGAAGCGGGTATCTGTTGATAAAAAGAATAGAGTTGGATCATTTTTTCTAAAGTAACTTTTTCTAATTGATATTGCATTTAATTTTCCCCCTTTATAAAAAGTGTTTTTATTATGATATCCTCCGGTACTCGTAAATCTAATATTTTTCGATGAGAAGGAATGCAATAAATTCTATCATACATGATAAACAACTCCTGACAAGCTTTGATTATACAATGACCGGCTTGTTTTGTCGATCAAAAATTATCTTGATAACGAAAGATAATTATGGTATTGTTTAATACAAGTTTAATGAAAGGAAGAAAAATGAGCTTACTTTCTGTTGAAAATGCTGCCATTTCCGGTCATAACGGAATGTTGTTTGAAGATTTATCTTTTTCTATCAATGAGGGGGGCAAACTTGGATTAGGTGGAAATAACGGATGCGGGAAATCCACTCTTTTGAATGCTATTGCCGGCGAAACAGAATTATCAAAAGGATCGATAAGAAAGAAGAAAGGGTTGAAAATTGGATATATTGCTCAATCAGTTCCGGTTCACTTCGAAAATATGACGCTTCGACAGGTATTAGAAGATGCTGTTCCTCCACAAGGATTAGATTATTCTCAATATAAAGTCGATATGGCATTGGAAGCGCGAGGGGCTCCTTCAAATATCTGTAATCGTAAAATGAAATTATTAAGTGGTGGTCGGGTATGTAGATCAAGAACTCTCAATGTTGCCTCCGGAAAAGAATTTACATGATTTTATTCAAGAGCATTTCTCTTTGGATAAAACAAAGACAATCAGAGAATTGGTTAATGCCGGTTTTTCAATAAATGAACAAAATGCAAAAATCGGAACATTGAGTTATGGCCAAAAAGCAAGAATGGCTTTTTTGATTTTAAAGAACGATTTATCTTGAAAAAAATCAGTATAATGGTAGATTGTCTTTATGTTCATAAAAAAGGAGTGAGGAATGGAACAAATTGATATTTTCGATGAAGAATTTAGACCAATTGAACCAAATAGCACGACAATAGATATTGTGCATCAAAAAGGCTTATGGCATCAAACTTTCGCGTGTTGGTTGGTTAATCCGAAAGAAAATATTTTATTTTTACAATTATGGGGAAAGAAAAATCGAATTGGTCCAAATACTTTTGATGCCTCGGCAAGTGGTCATTTGTCGGCAGGGGAAAAACCAATAAATGGATTTCGGGAAGCAGAAGAGGAATTGGGGAAAAATCTTAATTTATATGATATTGTTTCTTTGGGAATTAACAGGAATGTGATTATTCAGGGAACATATATCAACAGGGAATTTTGTCATATTTATATGGCAAAAACGGAAAATGATTTGAAAGATTTTCAACCGGAAGATGGGGAAGTCGCCGGATTGTTTAAATTAGATATCAATCAAGGCATTAAATTGTTTTCGAATGAAATATCGTCCGTTAAAATAACGGGAATTGTATGGGATAAACAATCCTATAAAATACAAACTCGAGAAATAACCCAACAAGATTTTTGTTCATATCATGATCGTGTTAATATATCCGGTTATTACTTGAAAGTTATGATGATGGCTGAACGATATGTTAGCAATACACCGCCATATAGAATTTAAACATATAAAGAATACCCCCTTACTGTTTAACACTAAGGGGCTTTCATTAATTCACGCATAAATCATCATAAACAAGGTTATTTCGGTCAATTTGACGGATAGCTTCTGTGGTGTCATGCTCATAATCGGCGTAAATCGGCTCGTAAATTAAGCAAAAATGACTGTTTCAAACTCGCGTGATTTTTTTTAATCCAATAATTTTTCATTCAATCGTTTTTGGCGTTCTACCCAACCATCTTGCATAGAAAGCCCAAGTTTTGTCTCTTCTTTATTACTCATCAACTCATCCACTTCAATAAAGGTAGCATCCAGCAACAAATTCATCAAAATCTTGGAAACTGTTGTCTTTCCGGAATTCATCGGTCCGTTAATGTTCAGTATCAGCATTAAAACTCTTATTTTATAATATCTGTATTTAGCCAATAGCGAAGCATTTTAACACCTTTTCGTTCTTGTGGAGTGTCTATTCTACCTCCGAATTTATTCATTGCTTTTTCTATCATATGCTTGGATATTTCGTTATCCTCTTCACAAATCAAAAGTACTTCTTTAATATTTTTTTTATCTGCTTCGATTAACATCAAGCGAAGAGCTTCTGTTGCAATTCCTTGTTTGCGATACGCAGGAATAATCATATATCCAATATGTCCAACATATTTTTCCAGAAAATCTGTCAATTCATGACGCAAACCGATACGACCAACAAAAACATCATCTTTCATAATCCATAAATCTGTAGAAGGAACAAAACCTTCCGGAAGATTGATGCCATTCATTGTGTCAATTAAAGGTTTGACAATATAATTTTCAAAATTTGTTTCCAATTCATGTAAATCATAATCAGCAAATTGTCGTACGGACGGAGATACAAAACCTTCCATTTTTTTGACATCTTTTACTGCATTAATAAATGTTTCTTTATATTCGACAGATGGTATTACTAATTTTATCATTTTAATATTCCTTTTCTTTTTGTTGATTGAACCTTTTCATATTTATAAAAAAGTTTTCGAATTTTGTCAAATCATGAATTGTAACATATTCATTTGCCTTATGAGCGGTTAAAATATCACCAGGTCCACAAATTACAGTATCAATTCCCATTTTTTGGAAATAGCCAGCTTCACTTCCATATGTAACGGTCTCGGTTTGTTCTTCGTTAGATACGAACCATCCGGTTTTGTACGCTTCATCAATAGCAGTTTATTATCTTTTGTAATTATAATCGCTCTGACAGATTTACGCATTGTTCGAAATTTCCTTTACTTCTTCCGAGTATTTTTGCTTTGTTTCAGGAACACTTAAATGTCGAGCAAGCAAGATAGGCGTATCCAAAGTAATATCCGGATAATGAATCCGCATTTGTTTAAGACCTGTTTCTACATCCGGCGTGTGCGCATCAAAACCATCTGTTTCTAAAGCCTGTTTTAAGGGCAGATAATAGACCTGAGTCACATAAACGACCTCTGTCCATTGTTCTTTTGGGTAATCTTTGTAAACCAAAAATCCTTTATGAATAAATCCCTCATTCAAACGAAATGTAGAAATTTTTTCTCCGTTCAGCAAAGCAGGCCAACGCCTTTCGACCAAATGCAACCATTGTTGTTTCGGGGATATAGCATATTCAATAAATCCTTTAATAATCTCGGCAGTTTCTTGGGGTGTTTGATGGTCGTTGTTGACAATAAAATCAGAATACGGACGATTTTGATATCCTTCTTCATACATCTCACGAATGCGATTTTTCTCCCAATCGGTAAGTTTCCGTGTGCCACGATTTCGTAAACATTCTTCCAAACTTGGCGCAAGAGTTATATTCATAAAACATGTTTCTTCATCTTCAAGAGCCTTCCAATCTTGATAGGTATTATCAGCAATCGGATAAGCAAAAATGACTGTTTCAAATTCACGCGATTTTTTCAATGCCTGTAATTTGGCATTTAAACGTTTATGACGTTCACGCCATCCTTGTTGTAAGGTTAGTCCCAGTCTTTCCTGTTCTTCATCACTCATCAATTCATCCACTTCAATAAAAGTGGCGTTGGGGAACATATTCACCAAAATTTTAGAAACGGTTGATTTACCAGAATTTATTGGCCCATTGATATTCAGTATTAACATAACACCTCTTTCAATTTTGCTAATTAGACATACTATCAAATTATATCTGAGAATACAAACAAAATCTTTTAATTTGTACATAAATTATCGTAAACCACATTGTTTCTATCAATTTGACGTATCGTTTCGGGTGTATCATGCTCATAATCGGCGTAAATCGGCTCATATATCAGGCAAAAATCACCGTTTATACTTGTTGTGCAACCGCTTAACGCGATCAGGATCAGCCAGGCTATCCCGACTTCTTTTAGCTGTTTTAACATTCTCCACCGCTCCTTTCATAACTTTGATTTGTTCTTTTTCCTTGCCGCGCCGATAGCCGAGCATGTATAAAACGGCCACCGCTCCGGCGATTATCCAGTATTTACCTTTATTCCAAAGGTTTGTTATTCTGTTCAACATCTTGTTGTTTCCCTCCTATTAGGTTTGTGTTTGAAATTTGTACCGTAAAGTCGGGTAAATAAACGGGTATTGCTAAATTTTTTCGCTAACAACGCTCAAAAATAAGCAATTACCTAGTTTATTTTCCTTTCTTCTTTAACCCAATATCTCGTACGCCACTGACACCGAGTAAAATGCCCATGGCCGTTAATAAATACTCCCAGTCCACTACCGGAAGACCCGTTACCGGTGCAATCAAGCAGTTATGGAGGAACCCGTAACACAGAATCCACCCGAGGGCCGGGATCCAAAGCCTCTTTTTCATGACATTCGTATTCCTTTCAAGAGAGTTTCATTAGAGTATGGCTGTACGCCGTTTTCATGTCTGATGACTGCCTTAATAAAGACCATCAAAATACCATCTTCCGAAAGATCTACCGGTGTGTCCGGCGTGATGTTTAGTTGCCATGATACGCTGTCAATATATGAAACTGTTTCGTTTTCGGTTGGCGGCGCATAGCGGCTGATAATTTTACGAGGCGTATTCAGGCCATAGAGCCTCTGATAATTTCGGAGCAGTTTAGCCAACGCCCGGATACCATATTCCGGTGTTTCAAACACACAAAAGGACGGATCTTGCTGTTTTCCGTCCTTTTTTAAGCCTTTCCAGTCTGAACCCCAACGAATGTTGCCGGGGTTGTTATTTCTTATGCCGCGTGGTGTGCTCATTGTGCATCTCCCATAAAAGCTGATGTAATTCATCAATCTTCAACTCCAGGCGATTGATGTTAACCTGAGTGGCATATTCCTTAGCCACCGCAACCTTAAATTCATTGAGGTCACGCTCAAGAAGCTTTATTTCCTTACGTTGCTCTCCAAGTTTATAAAAAAACCACCCAAAGGCCGGTACGCAGATGATCTGTAAAAATTGAATCCAATCCATTGTTTGTCCTTTCTTAGTTGGTGTGAACTCTTGAGTCCTCAATTGCCGCTGTGATTTCAACCTTGCCGGAACGCGGTTTAATCCCGGTAACGCGTGCCAAAGTTCCCCATTTATCTTGAGTTCCAAAGGCAAAATGTGTTCGTTCTGAGTTCGTACCTGTCTCAATTTCAATGTCCGGCGTTTCTTGCAAGATAACCTCATTTGGCAGTGATCCGGCTATTACCCGGTATGGTCCGGACAGGCTCCCTGTGCGAGTTCTTAAAGCCAAGTAGTGATTTTGGCCCTTGGTAAACTCAACAGGTTCGGATAGCGTTAAAGTCATGTCATTTTTTGACAGTATTTCACCGCCTGAACCCCAATGCGGCATATCGTGCGTGATGGAAATCAAATCCCCATAGCTTGGGATCAGACCTTCCAGTTCGGTTGAAAATGTGACAATACGCCGGCGGTATCGGTTAGCCAATGCCATATAGATGGCCTCCCGGAGAGCTTGGTTTTTATCGGTACATCCGAAAAGCTCAACAGTTGCCGTCTTATCTGAGGTAGAGCCTTCAAAACTGCCGGTTACTTCCGAGTTTTTCCACGTTCGATCCGAAAAATACTGAACACAAACGCTGTCTGCTGTATCTTCAGACGGCATAATATATTGAATTGACAAGCTGTTTTTAACGATGTTTCTCGGCCCGAACAATGCAACCGGTATTGATTTAGGCTCGTCCCGAACAAAACGAACAATACCGCCTTGAATATAGGGAACAGAACGTCCGACTTTGCAGGTTCGGGAAAGAGCGTCATAAACCGTCAATTTTGAATCAAAAACGGCATTAAACGTATCGCCTCGCGCACTCCAAATCTGATCCAGCCGGTACAAACCGTCAAGATCGATGGATTTATCAGTCAGTCTTGCACCATAGTTGGCCTTTAAGATGTCGGCTATTGCCCATGCGATAGAACGTGTGGCCACATTATTGGTCCAACCACCGGAAGGCGACCAAATCGGCAATTTCCTTGTGACAATGCAGTTAACCATTCGGCTTGAACGTTGCGACAGGTTGTTTGTAGCTTTCATCTTAATGGCGAGTAAGGTTACATCTCCATAACTCGGATTGGAAACAATAAAGCCCTTGGCTGAAACCCACCGAAGTTCATGTCCGGCACGAGAAGATGTATCTTTATCATCTAAACGCAAAGCCCGAACTTCATATCGCCCTTGCGCCACTGAATAAGTATACGTCCGGTAAATGCCGTTGATTGTATTTGCAGAAATTGTTTCAGTTCCAAGCGTAAACCAGTCTCCCAAAGAATTATCTTCATCATCAATCTTCCGAGCATCAATACGCCATTGAACCGATTTTGTGTTAAGGCCACCACTATCGTTTGCATAATAAAGCCCACGCTGACAGGCAACATCAATTTCCACCTTATCAATAACGCTTTCGGTCGGATTTAAGACAAAAGGTCCGCATACCTCATCTTTTAGCAGTTCTTGCCCGGCAACTTCAGGCGAAGTCACAACATCATCACGAAAGAGCGTGTTTTGCTCGCCCGGATTGATTATTTGGTATGTAATCTCTTCAAATGAGTCAATCGGCGTATCTTCAATACGTATTTGTTCAATGTTGTATTCACCTTGTCCGATACAATGGAGTTGATAAACATACTGCTCATCATTAGCATATGCATAGTAGGGCTGACTGGCAAAATCCGGATAAATCAAGTGGCGCCCGTAAATAACCGGTATCGGACTGCCAAGTCGGGCCTGATTACCTTGTGCCTGCAAGGAATAAGTCGGACTTTGCGCAGCAATAGAGCTTGAAGATCCTGAACCGTTAAGTGAAGCCCTTGGTGTGGGAACAAATGTATTAACCAAAAAGCTCCCGGCCATAGAGACACCGGCCGCCGCAACGCCACCCCAGACAGCACCATAAGCCGCTCCAACAGCACCACCCGTATAAACGGAAGCAATAATAACGGCGACCGTTAAAACGGCTTGCAACGGATTTGATCCGCCGCCACCGCCACCTTGCGGCAAAGTAATAAGGCAAACCAAAGACTTTGGTTGAACGGTATCGTTCCAAAACTTCCTGAGGACTGCGGCACCGTCTATCATACATATTGTCGGGCGCGAAAGGTCCACTTTCTGTTCCAGGACCATGTCCCAAACGGTTTTACCGTCATCAAGGACATTGTTTATCCGTCCCTTATTCGGCTGAAAAGGGTTTGTAATATGTGTAAAGTAAATCATTTATTTTCCTTTTACTCGATAATAGCTGTCTATTTGCCATCCACATAGGCGTAAAGAAGGCAAATCTTGAAAAACAATTCCGGCATCACGGCAGCAATGTAAAACGCCACCGCCATCAGCATCTAACCATAAGCCGGCATGAACAGGATGTTTTGACTGGCGAAGCAGAACAACATCGCCGTCTTGCGGCTTTTCAACCTCATTAAATGCCCGGAACGCAGGATCCTTTTTGAATGCGATTAAAACACTTCTAAGATTATCCGGATTAACGTTTACCGCCGGCACATCTATACCATATTCATCCTTCAAAATCCAACGCACCATACCCCAACAGTCAAAAGCATCAGGACCTTGCGCACCGGCAACCCATGGCAAGCCGATATATTTACAAGCAAAATGTGTCATCTTGTTAATCCCGGATATTTTTTAACGGTATAGTTTTCAGACGGAAAGGACTTGTTCCCAATGTCCATCATACGGGCCGTAGCCGTAATTTTATAACAGTCCACATGAATATCAGTAATAACCAAGGTTATGGGCGGATCCATCTGGGGCGTTGTCAGATCATTAGACAGGTACGGCCGATATGTCAGCTCAATCATATCTTGTGTTTCTACAGCCCGATCAAGATAGGCAATCATTTCAGTTGAAACGTTATCAATTGTAACTGAAATCTCAGGTGTCGGCGTATTATTGACTGGTGGTAATTCTAAATCAAAGGCCATAGCAACAAACTCTACAGCTTCACCGGGATTAAGCGGAGCCGAGTTTTCAAGTGTGCAAATGTGGCTGATATGGTCCCGAACGACACGAATGGCACTTGGTTTTCCTTGCTCATCAACAAATGCCGGGTGTCGAAGTTCTAAGGTGTGCAGTAAAATCACATCACTCGGAGCCGAAGCATAGGCTTCCTTTAGTGCTTCCGAAAGCGTTGTATCGGTCATTTTGAATATCCTATATGTAAAATAATTTTAATATTTGCTCGGTGCTTTCTTTGAAATAATAGCTTCCGGTCGGTCCGTTCAAAACAAATTCATATGTGGTAAAATCTTTTGTTTTATAAAGTTTTGAAGTTTCTAATAAGGCTGATTCACTGGATAAAACCAAAAAATCATCACCATAGCGAATACAACCATAAACCACACCGGCATCAGGCTTATTTTGTTTAACAAAATTTCCACCGGGTGTTAAACACACATAAAAGTCACCTGCAGAGAGAGCGGCAAAATCTTCTCCGCGCGACACAAAAGATATCTTTTTATTTATACTGAAAACATCTTCCCATGCATTGTTTTTAAAACGAAATAAATGTTCTGAAGTATTGCCTCCCTGACCTACGGTAGTAACATACAATTCATTTTGAGTTTCCACCACGCGCGGAGCATAAGAAGCAACTATGACGCCGCCCGGTAAAGAAATATTTTGCCAGGCATCAACAGCGGGTGTGGAAGTGCATTTTTTCCCTGTGCAAGCAATACCTGAAATCCAAAACGTTCCATTAACATAGCAAAATTCAGTAATGGGATATTTTTCACAGAGTAAATCACTCCATGAATTTGTTTCAAGGGTATATTTTCTTATTGAGGCATCATCGGCAGACATTGCAGCGCCAGTAGCACGGGATGCAAAAAATAATTCATCATGAGCGACAATAAAATTGGCAAAAGAGGTTACTAATCCGCCCATATTCTCTCCACTGAACAGATTTGTTCTGTTGAGTACCTTTGTTTGAATTTTATTGTTTGAAACGACGTATTCACTTAATTGTAATACATTGGTATCACTTGTGTCAAAACAAGCACCGATGATTTTATTTTTGTAAAAAGTATTAGCAACCGGAATTCTATCACCCTCAATTTTTGTTTTCTTGTCCAAATCATAAAGAGAACCAAACATATATAAATAGGCTTTTCCCTTGCTTTTTTCAGGCGTACCAAACGGTTGAAAAGGTGTTCTGAGTGTCATGCAAAAACTCCTTGTAAGTTTCCGAGCCATGTTTGACCGGCATTAAAACTTCTAAATGCAAATAAATATTTTTGAGCCGTAGTCGTTGAGGGAACCGTTGATCCTAACCACGATACTGTTGAGGGAAATTTTAAAGTTAAATTAGCGGCAGATAATGATAAGAATAATTCAAAAGTAATCACTTGATTCTTTTTGCTTAAGCTGTTCAGATTAAAAGTAAAAGTTGTATTTTGCGAGACGGTTTTTTGATAAATGGTTGTTTCGTCTTTTAAAATAACATCCGTTCCGGATATATCGGCTTTTGCTTGATATATTGAATAAACTTGTGTTTGTAATTCAGTTTTTGTTGCATACGTTGAAGCAATATTATTACCGTTTGCGTCTGCTGTTGCTTTAGCCGCTGTTCCGGTCTTATCCAACTTGTTATTAAGGGCGGTATAAACCGCCCCTGATGTAATTGCATTGTTTGATCCGGCAATTGGACTTGAATCCAATTTTACCTTTCCGGCTGTTGAGGTGGAAGCAGTCGGAATATTATCGGTATAAGGATACAAATAATCGCCGCTTTTATTTTTGAGTTTTACTTTTCTGGTTGCCATGGTTTTCTCCTTTAAGCCATTTCTTCATAGGAAATAATATCTGCCAATTTGGCATACGTTGAAGCAATATTATTGCCGTTTGCATCGGCCGTCGCTTTGGCCGCCGTAGCGGCTTTATCTAACTTGTTTGCCAATTCTGTTTTTGTGGCATAGGTTGAACTTGCAGTCTCTTCCGTTAAAGCTCCGACATCCGCAGCCGTTAAGGTAATATCTCCGGAAAGAGCTTTGCCGTTTACTTTTCGCGTTGTCGGGACATAGTCGTTTAAATCAACTTTTTGTGTTTCCAAAGCCGCTACTTTATAATAGCCGACTTGAATTGTTCCCGTACCGCTTAATGCCGATACAATGGCTTCGTCCGTTGAATATTCATAAGAATTTGATGTTTCTTCAACCGAGTAAATCCATAAATCCGGAACACCTAAAACAGTAATATAAATATTATCGCCAATTTTAAAATCGCTGTTGTTCGCTCCATTCACAGCCGTTATCATTGCTTCATAAGAGGCATAACTTACTGCCCGAGATTTACCATCGGCAATGCTTTTAGCAGTATTGGCTGTAGTTTCCACTGCAGACAATTCTGTTTTGGTGGCATAAGTGGTTGTAATTGTGTTGCCACTTGCGTCAGCCGTTGCTTTTGCTGCCGTTCCGGTCTTATCCAGTTTATTGTCCAATGCCGCTTTAACCGTTCCCGATGTTAATACTTTATTCGATTCAGCGGTCGGTGTTTCTTCCAGCTGCACCAAGCCTTTGGATGAGGTTGAGGCGTCAGGCACGTTAGTGGTGTAAGGCTCCAAATAATCTCCGGTCGCATTTTTGAGTTTAATTCTTTTATTTGCCATGTTTAATTTCCTTTCTTAATGTTAATCTTCGTATTCAAATGTGAGAATATCACTTAATTTTGCATACGTTTGGTTGATAATATTGCCTTCAGCATCAGCAGTTGCCTTGGCAGCGGTATCAGTCTTTCCCAATTTATCTTTCAGTGCATTAAAGACGGCTTCGGAAGAGATAACATTGGAACTGCCTGATTTCGGTATGGAATCAAAACTTTCATTTGAAAATCTTGATGCCGGAATTTTACTGGTATCGGTCATATGGCATCTCCTTACATTTCTTCATAAACAACGCAATCAATCATGCCGGTCATAGATTGCAGGGCAAAAAGGCACTTAACACTCCATCGCTCACCGCTTGCCAAAGGATTTGCCAAAACAACAGATTGTCCGTTACTTGATATTCCGTAAGTTTCCGGAAGTAATGCTGTGTTTTCTATAATAACAGTCAGAATTTGGTCTGTATTTGTAATTGCTTCTGCAAGGTTTAATGGAAGAACTGTCTGATTGGCGGTAGCAATGCCGGTAACCGTTATTGGAAAACTTCCGATCGTTGCCTGTTGGGCCATTTCAACCCAAGTCTGACAGGAATGTATTCCGCCTTGAGTTTGAACTTCTGTATCACTTCCTTCCGCCCAAATTTTGGCTTTATCAACTTCAGCCTTAGCATTTTGAACTTCTGCCTGTGCATGAACGACTTCCGCATGAGCGTTCTGAGCCGCTTGTTTGGCATTTTCAACTTCTGTTTGAGCCTTGGTAACCTCAGCTTTTGCCTTACTGACCTCATTTTTTGCATTTTGAACCTCGGTTTTTGCATTCTGAACTTCCGTTTTGGCATTCTGTACTTCGTCTTTGGCGTTTTGAACCTCTGCTTGCGCTTGTGTCAGTGAATTAGCAGCCTCATTTGCCGCCGCTTGTGCCATATTGACAAGACTTGATGCTTGTCCGTAAAGCTCATTGCGTATATCTTTTAGTGCCTTAGCGACTGTCGGAACATTTCCATTTTCAGTTATAACTGTTGCACTGTCAGGGCCATGCACCATATCGTGAAATAATGAGGAATCGGTTTCTGTCCTTTCAATTGCTGTTTCCAGCCTTTCTTGCATATTTGGCATTTTGTGTCCTTTCTTAATTTAAGTTGATTGGAAGCATTCGATGAACCAAAATGTGAAGCCGGTCACACGTTTTCATCAGTTTGTTGTAGTCCGAATCCATAACGATTGCCATGGCATCTTCGGTTAATGTCGGTCTGTCACGAATTTCAAGTTCTGAGGTAATTTCCCAAAGATAACCATTCAGAAGTTTTGCCTCAAATTGTTGTGTGAACCGAGCTTCCTGACTACTCAGTCCCATGCCTCCGAGAAGTGTGATAAAGAACCATTCGCCACCTTCTTTTGCATGGTATTTATACCATGCTTCAAATATGCAAAATTGGTCCGGATTCATCAGCCAGCGCACAGAAATCCTAGACGGTGTCTGCGTATATCGCCGTCTTTGACGTGCCGGACCGGCTTCCATATCTGTCCGAATAATGGCTTCACCCGGTTTGATAGAGTAATTGTCAACGGTCGGATAGGGCAAATGTTGTGGAAAATAAACGCTCATCTGTAACTCCCATAAGCCGGATTTAACGCATACCTTTGTTCCAAAATCGGCGATAAACCCTCACCTTTACTGATGTTTTTACCGATTACACCTTCAATCTGCTCAACAATGATATCCAGATTAATATTGCCGTTCATGTCGCGTGTCGGGTTTGCCGTTGTCCTTGTGCCTGAGGCCTTATTGACCACATTCACATTGACGTAAACCGGCGGTTTTGAATTGAGTTCTGCGCCCAGTGCTTTCATTTGTCCCGGCGTGAATACCGTTTCGCCTTTTTTCGCGATAATCGGAATCTCGCCGCCGACCAAACCTCCGGTATGAAAACGGGGAGCATTTTCAAAAACACTTGGACTAACAGCCTTAACTGATAAAGAATCCGTACCAATAACACCTCCTGTATGCGCTGTCGGAATGCCGAAGTAGCCCATAATACCGCCCATAAGCGGTTGTATCACGGCATATTGCATAGCCATTCGGACCATTCCCTCGACAACTGAGTTAACAAAATCTCCAAAGTTCGCTTTACCGGTCATGACAAAGTTTGTCAGCGTATCTTCCATTGATTTGAAAGAATTCTTAATCAAACTTTCGGTCATGGAAGCCATGTCCGAAGCATCGTTATAAACGCTTTTCATTCCTCGGGTTAAACCGTCTTTCCAATCTGTTGAACTTTGAAGAGCGGCTTCGCCTGCTTTTTTAACCATATCGTCATAAACCCGGTTTACATCATTTTTAAAATCCTCATAGCCGGCTTTGGTTTTATCCAGGTTTTGAAGGGCATCATCACGCCATTTGGCCGCTTTTTGCATGGCCTGATCATAAGGATCCTGCAATTCAAAAACCTTTTGTTTGATGTCCTCAATAGTCTTTTCATAAGCTGATGTGTCAGTTTTTGGCACGACAGGCAGTTTCGGAACTGCCGGCTTTTCTTCTTTCGGCCTGAGTTCCGGGTTTTGAATGTATTTCAACTCATCACGCGCCTTTTGTGCATCTATCTCAGCTGCTTTCAAAAGCAAAAGTTTTTCTTGTATTTTATCAGCTTGTGGTTTGAAATCCGGATATTCTGATGCCAAGTTCCAAATCTCGCGCTCATATTCCTCCAAGTTGTATTTTGACTGCGAAAGAATATCGGCCAGATCATTTGCAAAAATCTCGTATTCTTTCAAAAACATATTTGGCATATGGCGTTGAAAGAACGAAATTCCCCCGGTATCTTTTAATTCTTCCTTCAGGTCCTTAATGTTCTTTTCTGCCACCTTTAATTTATACGACCATTCGGCAACAGCTTGATTCTTGCTTTGAGCGGTAACGAGGTTATTTGTTTCTTTGACTGTTTCGGCCATTTGTTCCTTCAGTTTTGCTAAGGTTTCCGAGTGATCATTTGCCGCCCGTTTTGCCACATTATGACTATCTATCAATTTATAAAGGCCATAGACAACCAACATAACAAGCCCGGCCGGGCCACCAAGCAGAGCCATAATACCTTTCAAAAGTCCGACCGCACCGGCAAGAACCTTTGCCGCTACCGCGGTTGCGTACATCTGCACAGCGGCCACCTTGGAAACTTGCCACATCATTTTAAGGCCGAGTGTAGCAGAGGCTCCGGCTGTTCCAGTTCCCATAAGAGCGACATTCAGCGCATAAACGCTTGCTTTTAAGAGGTCAATTCCTTTTGTAATCAGGCTTGCACCCAAACGGACAGTTAAGAGCGTGATGATCGGCTCAATGTATTGGGCTAATGTAAAGAACGCTTTACTTGCCACGTTGACAGCAACTGCCAAGGTTTGGCCGATGGCTTTTGCCGCTTCACCTGATCCGTCCAGCAATTCATTGAACTGCAAAAATGCCTCTTTCAGAGCTTTGTTCAGACCGTTTTCACCAACTGATCGGACTAATTTACTGATAGCATCTTCAATGTTGGACATGGCACCGCCCATGGTGTCCATTTGTTCCCTCATCGCGCCGCCAAAGTTCACAAGTCCGATAGATTTTAAGTAGGCTTCAATTTCTTGCGCACTTTTACCAACACTTGTTGTAATACCTTGGAAAGTGAACAGGACTTTGTCACCCTCGACCTGCGTTTGAATACCAAAGGTCCGGAGCGACTTAAAATTCAGCATCACCGCTGAAGAAACGGCATTTGTAAAATCCATGATATTCTTAGAAAAGGCAGAAGCGGTATTTCCGTATGAGGTTAAGGCCTCAGATGTGGCATCAAGGCCCAACGCCTTTAACCGAATAAAGGCCTCAATAATCTCTTCCAACTGATATGGCGTATCCAACGCAAACTGTTCAATCATAGAAAAAGCCTCTTGTGCGCCCTTGGCCGAACCGGTCACCGTTTTTAAGGATCCGATTAAGCTTTCAAACTCTTTGTTTGTCTGCACAATACCCTTAAATACCGAAGTCAGACTGCGTAATCCAAGGTATGCTCCGACCAATGATGCCGCCTGTTTCAGGGTATTATTAAAGGCCTTGGCTGTATTATCCAAGACTTTTAAGTTATCATTTGCAGGTGTGATGACATGAGTTATCCGCTGAAAGGCCTTCTGTCCGTCTGAGCCGATATTCTTGAACTCTTGTCGGACCTTATCGCCCCCCACCGCTTCAAGCCTGATTGAAAGTTTCTTTGCCGTATTCATTCTTTATTCCATAAAAAAACACCCCAAGGTCTAAACCTTGAGGTGCTGTAAAATTTAAACAAATTAAATCATTTTTGTTAAAGCTCAAGACTATTTGGATTTAACAAAAAGTCCTTTAACCCTATTATCGTAATTCCTTTTTCATCGTGTTTGGGAATAATATCCCCACCAACAATGATGATTTTTTTGAAAGAATCCGGAATATTTATTAAAGATTTTTCTTCTTGTTCTCTTTTCTCTATATTTGACATTTCATATGCTGATTGAATGTAATAACGTTTGCTCCCTTGGTTAACAACAAAATCAATTTCCGCTTGTTTTTTGGTATATTGATTATCTTTTTCTCTTTCTTTTAATTCTATATTTCCGACATCTACTTGGTATCCTCTAATTATCAGTTCGTTATAAATAATGTTTTCCATCAAATGAGTAGGTTCAATCTGCCTAAAATTTAACCGAGAATTACGTAATCCGGCATCAATAAAGTAGTATTTAAAAGGCGTGTTGAGATATTTTTTACCCTTTATATCATATCGCAAAACCTTATTTACCAAAAAAGCTTCCGAAAGATACAATAAATATTGTTTTATCGTTGGTTCCGAAATAGAACTTTTTTGCACACTTTTAAAAGTATCAGACAGTTTTTTAGTATTAGTTAAACATCCGATATTAGAGGCAACAACATCTAGTAATTCTTCAAACTCTGTTTCATTTTGAATTTTATTGCGATCAATAACATCTCGAATGTATGTTTCCTTAAATAATCTTTTCAAATAATCTTTTTTATCAGCATCTTCCTCAAATTTAAATAACGCAGGCATTCCTCCATATGTACAATATGCATCCCAAGCTTTGTTCCAATCACCTCCTGTGACCTCATAATATTCCGCAAAGCTGAGCGGATATATGCGAATTTCATCACCACGTCCGCGAAACTCTGTTACAACATCAGTGGAAAGAAATTTTGAATTACTTCCGGTCACATAAGTATCAAGGTTTTTGATGTGTAAAAATCCATTTAAAACACTTTCAAAATCCTCCATCATTTGGACTTCATCAAGAAGTAAATAATACATATCATTGTCTTTAATGGCAGAAGTAACATAATTATAGCATTTATCTGGATTACGATATTCTCGGTACTTTCTATCATCCAAGGCAATTGTAAGTATGTGATCATCTGCTATTCCGGCATCCAACAAATGCTGTTTGAAAAGTTCAAACAATAAATATGATTTACCACATCTTCTAACACCACTGACAATTTTAATAAATCCGTTATGTTTGTGCTTAATTAATTTGTTTAAGTAGTAATCTCTTTTAATTTCCATCTTGCACTCCATTTTATATCTCCGCCCATTTGGGCGGTTTTATAAAATGATACTAATTAATAAAAACACAAAAGTCAAGTCTTCATTTTATATTTTCGGAAAATCATCTTTTGTCATATCGCTCAATCCTGCTTTTAGGCCTTGGATACCAGAAGATAAAAGCTCCGTCATTAATTCCATGTCAAAATTTAAATGTTTCGCTATTTCTAACGCTTCGCTGAGATTTGGCTCGGAAAGTTTTAATAAAACCTCCCAAGCCTGATGTCCTTCTGTGGTTTTTAAGGTTGTTTCGATGTATCGGCATCTGTAGATAGGACAGTTGATTCCTTGTTCTCCGCATCCTTGGCAGTAGTTTCGCCCGGAGCCGAAGTGCCATCTTGCTCGGGCGTATATGCGTTTTTTTCGGCCTCGAGTATTTCTTGAATGCCGCAATACTGTTGCCTGAATATTTCGGCGATACTCCAAAAGTTCGTGAAGAGCTCCTCAATTTTGACCGGTGTCAGCGGTGCTTTTTCGTCTGTGTCGGCTTCTAAAATGCCGTCCCATTCAATAATACCCGCCAGCGCAAGACCCAAAATTAACTGCTGATCGGCAAAGGCTTCACGCTTTGTGATATCCTCTAAATCCGGCAAGTTTTCATCTTTTGCACCGTTTTCGCGAACATCTTTAATGCGCTTGGCCATATCGGCCACCTTAGAATTCATATAGGCTTTTGCTTCATAAAACACAGAAGAGGTGCAGGGTTTAACTTTAACCCGGACACCCATTCCCAAATCAAGCCAATAAGGCTCATTCTTAAATTTTAACTTTAACATTAATTGAATCTCCTTTGAAATATGTAAATAAAGAAATTGAAAAAGATAAAAATTAATTGTTTAGATATTTGAGAGGGGATTCAATACCCCTCCACATCATTAATCAATTGAACGGTTACCATTTTGCCGAGTTCGGCATTCTTAGCCCCTTGAAAATCGTAAGAGCACTCAATGCCGCCCGGGCCTGAAATGGAACGTTTCGGTTTTGGCAGATAGACTTCATGGCAGGTAATAACCAATTTTTGTGTTTCGGAGAGCTGATAACCAAGCTCCATGTCCACTGGCACACCGGTTCTTGCCTTGTCCATTAAAGAGTTATCGCCATAACGAACTGCAATCGAACCGGATAAAGAGGCCACTCCCAAATCAATAGCTTCAACCTTACCATCGCTCCGAATTGTCTCAATTTTTTCAAGGTTATTTGAATAGGTAACCGAGGCACCGGTTACATTGGCCAATGTTTCGCCACCGGATTTGATAAAACCTTGAAATTGTGAAAAGCGCGTATAATTTTTGATTTCAGGTATTTCGGAAACAGATGTTTCAAAGGCTGTTTCGCTTTGTGCCATTAAAGAAACTGTAGCTTGCGCTTCACCGGACCTGGCAAAGTTAAAGGCGATAGAATTCGCCCGTGCGCCAAGGAATCTGATATATTCAGGCACTTCGGCTAATCCTAATTCAAGTGAATAGCTCGGAAGCGAGGTTTTACCGCTGTCAAATGTATGCGTATAAACACCATCCTCGTTGGTCGTTTCCGGAGCTCCGAAAACAGCTTTCAGCCAAATTCCGATGTTTCTGAGATCAACCGGTACTGACAAATCGCCTTCCACATTGATAACGTCTTGAAAAGGCGTGGTCGGATCGCGTCCGAGCCCCAAAACATTTGAAGAAATAAGACCTTGTTCGCTATCAATAGCGCTTGAGGCAAACGGTACTTGGGTATAAGTTCCCGAAGAAAGAGTACCGTAAGTGCTTTCTTCAGCGATTAATAGTTTGGCATTCCAGCCATATGCTCGTGACATTTTAGCCTCCATTTCAAGGGGGATTCACAGCCCCCAACAAGTTAATAAAATTTGATTTGCGCCGTCAGATTTTTGCAGGTGTAGCAATCTACATCAATAAAATCTGACAAGCAGGGCGGATTTTAAGACTTGCCCTACGGGTCTGTTTGCGGTTATCATCTAATTTGTCGCAAGCCTTGCAAATAGTGACGCTATTGGCTGCGCCTTGCTCCTTTTATCTGATTAACCGCAAATCAGATTGGGAGCCGCGAAGCCCCCTTAAAATGGAGGCTTTTCCCTTTGTTAAATTAAGTTAGAATTTGAGGTGTATTCAAGGACAATGGGAACGATCGCACCTTTTATGGGGATACCGCCTTCGACCGGTTCTTCCACAAATTCAGGTGGTCCTGCATACATATAATCAACTTTACCACCAAGGCTCGGATTCTCTTGTAAAAGTTCGCCAATCTGGACTAAAATCTTATCAAGAGTATGATCGCGCTCAGCCGGTGTTTCCTTTTGAACGATGACCTCCAGTTCGGCCCGATGTGTGAAAATGTAGCAAGGCGGCGATAATAAAATCTCCGGCTCGCCGACATTACCATCGAGCAGAATAACCAAACCGCTGTCAGGGATTTTTTGCGGCAGAGGATCATTGCGCTTAACGGACACATCAAGCGTTGAAAGCCTTTCAAATAAAGCGTTTAATACGATTTCTCTTTTACTCATCAGTCCTCCTTAAAGGTTATTGAAGTTTTAGAATTTGATATTTTTTAATTTTTAGATTTGGATTTTTGGCGAAGATGTATGAGATATACTTCAAGACAAAAATTCAAAAAATAAAGGTTAAAAAATGCTAATTATGAAATTATGATAACTTTTAAGGAGGACTATCTCTCCAATTTTGTAAAATCAAGCTCGGCACTTTGTTTTGCCAACGCTCGCTTTCACTTTCAAAGTTAATTAATTTCGGCATTTTGACCTGAGGCACCAAGATAAAGGCGATGACCGTCTTTTTCTTTTGGATATGGACAAGTAATGAACAGGTATTGCGGCGATACACAAACTGTAGCCGCACGCCTTTCATCTGTTCATAAAGTGCCGGTGTCATACGTTTACCGCGTGCTTTTTTCGGGATTGCATCGGTCGGAATGGCAAGCCATAAACCGTTTTTGCCTCTGATAATGCTTGCGTATTCAAAGCCCTGCATAATCTTTTCGGCATTAGAATAGACCTGACCGGCCGCGCTGATACTCGGCTTTCCTTTCGGATAGACGACACCGCGCCAAGTGTTGGCCATACGAGAACTCATACCAGCCGAGCGGACCTGTTCACGCAAAGACGTTTTAAGTCCATTTGTTGCCGCCGATATTCCTAACGTCACAGCCTTGGCACCTTCTGAATAGTGCTTTTCCATGACATCAGACAGTTTTCCTTGTAGTGCAAGTTTTAATTGCATAGCACATCGACACTCCATATCAGATTATGAATATCTTTGACCGGTTCCGTATGTACCCGATAAGTGACCGCATCTGTTTCTATCGTATCCCCGACAGCTAAATCAGGCGCATCAGAAATCCGAATCTTCATAAAATGCGTGTTGGTGTGAGCATTAACAAAACCCACACCAACAATTTCATCCGGTTCGGTCAATAAAAAAAGGACTTCACGTCCTTGATAATTCCCGATCGTTCCGCACCGACTAAACAGGCTGTCCACCGCCTTTTTGAGAGGAAGGGTCATCTTTACCTCCTGTTTCATCAGGTTTCTGTGGTTGCTGTGGCTGTGTTGCCGGCTTTTGACCACCTTTAACAGGCACTGCAAAACCGCGTTCTATCAGACTTTTTGCATCTGCTTCGTTCAGGTCATACTCCTTACCGGGAGCAATTTCTCTGCCGGCAGATACAACTAATGTAATCAAGGCCTTAATACGCATTTATACCTCCTAACCAATGGTTGCACACAATGTTGCATTCGGACGATAAGGAACGATCAAAGGCGCAGACTGCAATAACAGCCAACGAACCGATGGATCTTCTTCAACCCACGACTTCGTAAAGTAGCGATGAGCGGTCCAGTTTGCTTTTTCATCATGAATGGCTCCATAGCAACGGGTACCTTCAAGTCCGTCTTTGGCGCCCAAAATAACTGTCTTTGACGGCAAAAGTTTTGTTTCAACGCCGGTATCATTGATATAAAGATCATTATAAACATAAATATCAAAGTCACCGATAGAACCGACAAAGCGCGCTTTTGAGTTTTCACCGCGTATAAACGGATCCACATTCAAAGTGTTGTTTGTGCCTCTGCGGTAGTCCAAGAACTTTTTGACATCATCTTTTGAACGAAAGATTTTCCAAGCATCCGGATCCATAATGACAGTTTTTGCCACAACCCCGGATTTGCTTTGAATCAAATCTGCCCAATCTTCAAGGTCGCTTATCGGATTAACTGCCGCAGTTTCCCATGTAGCAGAGCCGATCAGAGCTTTTGTCAAGGCCTCATCTCGCCCGAAATTAACTGTTGTTGACGGATAACCATCGCCGGAAACAACAACTTGTCCGGTTCTTAAGATTTCAGCCGCCATAACTTCTTCACGACGTGTCAAGTTTTCCAACTGGTCGGTCAAAGTTGTAGCCAAGGCGCGTTCATAACGTTGAGCCGGAGATAATGCGCCGCCTATTGTTTCACCGGCAATGCGTTTATACGGAATATTCGCATCAAAGCGACGTTTGTCTTTCACATAAGCCGGCTTGAATGATTTGGTCTGATAACCACCGCTATCAACGACTTTTCCGGGAAGCAAAGGTGAAACAAACGGAGAAATGCGCGGTTTACTGTCCGTCACATCAAAGAAAATTTCTTCTTTATCCGAAGTTTGCACATTCGGGAAGAAGGTGTCGAGCAAAAAAGATGAAGGCGTATGTAAACGCTCAACGACTTTTGCGAGCACGTTAGTAGAGAAAATATCCATATATAGCTCCTTAAATTATAATATTATTACATTTGTGCAAGAAGAAAAAATGATGTAATGAGAAGCAAATTTTTTGCAGAAATACTTATTGATATTTCAAAGAAAATTTGCAAACAGAACACATTTTTTATCTTGCCTTCGGTTTAGTTTTTATGGGTGCTCCCTTTGTCATAATATTTGCCAATATGCTCAATATTGTCTGCATATTATTCCTTGTGTTCACCTCATAAAAACGTGAACACAAATATGATAATATTACGATTTAAGGAGCTTATTCCTTTCAATATGCTTGATTTGTTTTAATAAAGATGCTTTTGGCCCTAAGCTTATCAATCAGGGTTGAGACATCAACACCGGCATTCAAAGCCGCCAAATTAAATTCGCCGGTTAAATAAATAACGGCTTGTTTATCTTTTGAAGAAGCATCAACGGTTTCGGCTAAAATTGCCTCAGGCTCATCAGAGCAAATCGTATATTTATCGTCAGATTTACTCAATACTGTTCCTTTTTCATAAGAACCACCTGTAATTGTGGCCACAATGCTAACTCTTGGAAATTCGCCCGCCAATAAATTATCGGCAATTGTGAACCCTTGGTCCGTAAATCCTTGTACTGTCATATTTTAACCTCCAATTGTGTAAGAAGCGATGCGATTTGCAACGACTTCAGGTGTTTCTTCCGTTTCCTCGGCAGATGGTGTAATCGCCGGATTTTTAATTTGTGCCATAGCCTGCTCAAATATATTGCTTTGTTTGGCTGTCGGTACTGTCTCTAAAATTTCTAAAATATCAGTAGCTGCTAAATCTGTTTTTGACAGCAATAATTCTGCTGTTTGTTCTTTACCTCTTGTCACACCGGCACTAAAAACTTGGCTCATGCGCTCACGCTCTTGTGCTTTAATTTCAGAAGCGTTGATTTTTTGTTCTTCCATTATATTCTCCATAGGTTGATTGTTAAGGTCTGACACCAATTCCTCAAATGAGGACAAGCCGTCCGCCAGACCGATACTGACGGCTTTTTGCCCAACAAAAACATCTCCGCCACCGAAGTTTTCGATAACTTCCTTCGGGGAGATATCCCTGTTAAGCGCAACTTTATGAATAAAAATCTCTGCCAACGCATCAATATGAGCCTGGATTTTGGCTTTCCCTTCTTCTGTTTCCGGGTTCGGCCGCTTGTTCGGGCTTTGCGAAGAAACAATCTCTATGGTTTGCTTCTCGTCCTCCTTTTCAAAGATGGACACAACTCCAATGGAACCGACAATCGCAGTATCCCCCACCATAATCTTGTCGCAGGCCGAGGCAATCCAATAGGCTCCCGAGCAACAAGAGCCTGATGCATAAGCGATAATTCGCTTTTTACCGCGAGCGTTGTAGATCATATCGGCCAGCTCGGAGCAACCGTTAACTTCGCCACCCGGACTGTCCACATCAAACAAAATGGCTGATATGTTCGGGTCGTTCAGGGCTTTGTTAAAGTCTTGTGCCAAGAGTTCATAAGATGTTGCACCACAGACTGCCGTCAGAAGATTAGCGTGTCTGAATAGCGGACCTGTTATCGGTATAACAGCAACGCCGCCTCGGGTGGAGACGGCGTAGGTGTTTTTCATGTCGCGGCCCATTTCTTTAGCTATGGCCTCAGGACTCTTGTTCGTTTGGTGCGCTATTGCTATCATTGATGAAAGCATCGCGGGCGTTATTGCCCATACTGTCTTGTTTAATAGTTTCATTATTTTCTCCTGTTGTTAAACCTAATTCGGCGAGTTTGGCAGTTTGCCTATCATACGTTTTGTTATCTGCATATTACCGGTAATCCGGCGAAAGGAACCAGAAAAACTAATTTTCCTCGCTATCAACGCTCGTCAAAAAGTTTTTTCATACGTTCCTTTTCCCTTGCTCGTTGTTCCAAGACTTCCTCCCAGTCCAAGCCTTGACTTGCACATTCGGCCTCTAATGTCGAAAGCCCGATATCCATGCGGATTTGGCAGGCCTGAGCTTCCTTGACCGGATCAACCCAGCCGCGTCCCGGGCCGATCCACTTGCATCGGGTGTAAGCATAGCGATTTTCGTAAAAGTCAGGCGCATCAACCAAGCCTTTATTGACGGCTTCTTCCAACCAAAGCTCATAAACCGGCGTGGCCCAATAAGTTGATAGCCATTGTCGGCGACCGTTAAAGTATCGCCAAGCCTCGAGCAATGCCGACCGGGCTGACGAATAATTGGTCTTTGAAAAGTCTTTCAAGAGCAATTCATAAGGAATGTTAAGGCCGGTTCCGATATGGCGGAGCAAGTTTTCAACGAAAGTTCCATAAGCCGAGTTCGGTCGTGATGGTGTGAATGGCGCGACTTTATCACCAGGAAAAACAGGGATGATAGAGCCACCTTCAAGTTTAACCTGCCAATCCTTTTTCGCAGACAGGTAATCATCACTTGAGCCGCCGAACAGTTCGTTCAGGCTTTCGCCATCCATCGGAGTTTCAATAAATGCAGCTATCATTGCGTTGACGATCGCGGCCTGAAGCTCGGATCGCTCGTAATGGTCCAACATTTTGAACATCGGCATTATGGAACTGAGGACAGGCTTTCCACGAGATTGGCCGATACGACTGATATCGTGAACGTGTAGAACTCGTCTCCGGCCAAATGAAGTAAATGCCGGAATACGCTCCCAAGACGCAGTTCCTGTCCAAAAGTCGCCCGGGTGGTCTTTTTGAATATAGTAGGCTATCGGTGCACCATATTTATCTATTTCAATACCACCGCGGAGGGTTTTGCTATCGGCTTTCCCGTTTGGATTAGAGAGCCGGTCCGGTTCTACCAACTGAATTGCAGTAGAAAACTTCCGGTCTTTCAGCCATAGCGGAATAGCCAAAGCCTCGCCGTTGATCAGGCAAGACTTGAAAACTTGTGTCGTCAGGCCATGGAAAGTTAAGGATTTGGCCGCATCACATTCAAAAGTTTCGGACCAGGATCGCCATAAACTTTCAACATGTGCCTGCCATTCTTCTTCCCATTCCTTGGTTTTGCCGAGTGCCTTATAGTCCGGTTTAGCCGATAAACGAAACCCGGTGCCGACTATGTTATCGGACAAGGTCTGCATTGCACCGGCGGCAATTCCATGATTTCGCGTTAAGTCACGCGACCGGGCAACAATGGTGTCCAATTCCGGCAACAAATCGCTGTCGGCAGAACCGCGACCCGGAAGCCACGAGGCAATTTCTCGCAAAGTTTGCGAAGCTGCTTTGTGTGATGTGTCTGTCATTAAAAACTCACTTTCATAATCCGGCGGCGGCATGTTGGTGTGCCTTCGGCCGCGGCAATTTGCGATTTAAGAGAGCTGATGTAGCTTTCAAGGGCTGTCCGGCTCGCTTGGTTATAGGTTGTTGAGCCAAAGTTGCCAACGCTGACCGAAACCTCCTTTTCGCCGATCATCAGTTTGTGATAGGCTTCTTCGGCTTCTGTCAGGCGGGTTTTAAGAATTTCTATGTTTATAGCCATGGATCATTTACCTTTGTGGGTTGGATTTGAATAAATTTCGGTTGTTTTTTAACTTTTACTTTTTGGTTCGGTTCCTTTGGAATAGCCGCTTCCAGTTCTTGCCACGCCTTTTCACTTAATCGGTCAAGGCCATAAATTGCCGCACCGGCACGCGCATAAACGCGGCAGTCTAAAGCTTCGTTTCGTCGAGTCGGGTCTTTTTCCCAGACGGATTTCGGATAACCGTTGCTTATCTTGACGATTTGGCGTTCAGCGGTCAGCTGTTTAAAATACTCCTCCGCATACTGAGGAAAATGACAACGACCGAAATCAGTTGCATTTTCGCCGATTCGTTCCATTTTTAACCATCGGTAAAGCTCAGTTTTGATAACCGGACCGGATACATTCCATACTTTCAGACCTTTCTTTTTCGTATCGGCCTTTGAAGTGGATAGGATCATCGCGGTATCGCGACTTTGCCCTTTAATGGCAACAACGGTTCTGGGCGCATTGGCTCTGGCGCCGTTACCACCCCAAACGGCTTGGTTAAATTGCCGAACAAAATTGTAAACGTCCTGCGTGGCATAACCGGAGTCAACACACATCACTCGGATCGGCATACTAATTCCGCTTTCGTGCGGATAGTCTTTATGAACGACATCTGCCAATTTAGTCCAAACTTCCGGCTTAGCGGTATCTCCGTCCAAAACGTAATAGTCAACGGACCAACTTTGTTTTTGCCTGCCCCAAGCAACCACTTCGCATTCAATACGATTCTTTTGGATATCCACGCCGGCGGTCAGGAACAAACCATCACGCGGTACAACGCCCATCGGGTAATTTTCTCGAGTTTCATAGAGCCGTTGCCATTCCGGAGCCTCGCTTTCTTGTTCATAAGTTTCACCGAGAATAGTATTCCGGAAACCTTGCATCAGCGTGGCATCTTTCTTGGCTTTTTCGTAAATTTGCACGCATTCAGCCCATGATAGCCACCCGACCGGAGAGTAAAGCGAGGACAGATGAAAACCGGCCGTCAGTCCGTCAATAGATTCTGCAGTCGCTTCCCAATGACCGGCTTCCAACATCTGCGTTTTATAATGTTCCGCAATCAGCTTATGGCAATGTTCACATTCATAAAAGACAACGCCGTTTTCCTGCGGATGGATTTGTTCCCATTTAAGGGCCTGAAAACCGCCACAGAACGGACAAGGCAACTTATAATACCGTTGATCCGAGTGCGAAAACTCACGCTCAATGGCCGAAACTCCTTTTATTGTCGGTGTTGAAACCAAAAATATCTTTTTCTTGGTGTTAAATGTTGCTGTTCTCCGCTCTGCCAATAGGATCGGATCGCCTTCGCCCTCAATATCGGCCGGATAACCGTCAATCTCATCCATAAACAGGTATCGAGCCGGCATGGAACGAAGCCCGACAGCAGAATTCGCACCGGTCATTACGAGCACGCCACCTTGGAAGTCCTTTGACAACATCGTATTGCCTTTATCGCGTGAGCGGGCGGAACTGACCAGATTTTTTAGTGTCGGGCAATCCTCAATCAGCGGATCGATACGCTGGCGCGAGTTACGCTTGGCCATTTCCACTGTCGGCGAGATAGCCATAATCGGACCGGGAGCCTTGTGAATGATGTAGCCGATCCAATTATTACCACACTCGGTGCCACCGATTTGTGCCCCTTTCATAAAAACAACCTTTTGGATTGGAGAACGGGGCGAAAGGCAGTCCATAATCTCTTTTAAGTAAGGCGTACGTTTGGTCCGCCACCGTCCGGGTTCCGCCGCTGACTTTGATGATAAAGTTCGGTAGGCATCTGCCCAATCTGATACCGACATGTAGCTGTCCGGTTCCAACCCTTTGAAAAATTCGCAGGCAATAAAACCTTCCAAATCAAAGTTTTCGGTCGAGAAGTTCTTCACTGTTTGAGAGGAGCTCACTGATATATTTCTCCAAAATTAACGTTGTTGTATGTTCATCCGCACCTAATTCCGAGGCAATTACCGCACCATAGCGCACAGGAAAGCTTAACATTAAATCTCTGATGGATCGGCCGAGCGTGTATGCATAGTTTGCGGCTTTTTTCTTATCAACGACTTCACCATTTAAAACTCTCAATTTGGCCTTAGCAATCATGGCCCGGTAATAAACATCGGCTGTTTTGGCCTGTTGAAACGTTCCCATATTATTGGGACGGCTCCCTATCTGTGATTCGAAAATCGGATCCGGTTTGCGTTGTTTTGATTGGTCCGTATTGATAAACCAGTCGCGATTAGCTTCTTCTACATCTATTTTACCGTCAGGTTCTGTATGAATACGTCCGGATTTAATTGCGTTCTGAACAGCACTTAAATTAACGCCTCGAAGTCGGGCATATTCCCGAAGTGAAACCTTTTGTCCCATTTATTTTCCTTTTGCGCAACAATTAACTTGATATAATTTTATTTCCAAGCATTCATTCAAGTGTGTTAACCAGATAGAAAGGATCAAAAAATGACAACACAAAAGACAAAAACAGGAACTAAGGCTACAACTAAAAAATCCACCTCCCATATCACAGTTAAGGAGTTAAAAACCTTAAACAAGGTTGCGGTTGAGACCGAGACAAAGGCCGATCCGGTGCCAACAGTCACAAAGCTGCAACCGGTCGAGATAGACAAGCACGATAAAATAGCCTTTATGATTGTTATGCTCGGCCGCCCGGAAGGAGCCACCTTAAAAGAGATGGCTGAGGCCCTCGGGTGGAAAGAAAACTCGATCCGCGGCGCGATGTCGCTTTACGCTAAAAAGACTAAAGCAACCATCGCCTCCGAAAAGAATGACGGCGTACGGACGTATTACCTAAAGACCAACGCCTAAATTATTATCCGACAAAAAGGGATCGGTTTTAATCCGATCCCTTAATTTGCTTATTTATCACTCAATGTTAAACCATTCCATGCAAGTATTTAAAAGGTGTTGATAGTCACCGGACGTAGCTTCCTCTTGAAATTTATCGCGTTCTTCTTGACTCAGACCGGCCCGGCGCATGGCTCTCAAACATATACTTAATATATTAAAAGCATTGCTATTTTCACCAATCAGTTTAACCGTTATTTCAGGATATTTTGGCATGGTATTCCTCCATTTTTTTGAGTTCGTTAAATACGTCAAGGCGGCGGTTAACAGCTTCTTGAGATACGAAAACCGTTGCACCGCCTTCTTTAAGAGCCACAAAGCAAACCAAGAGGTCGATGTTTTCTTTTGCCAATGCATCATGTACCTCGTTAAACGTGTGGCTTATTTCCTCAAGCCGTTGACCTGCTACTTGACAGTATTTCTTTTTCTTCGGCTGAGGGTATGGTTGGTACCCATAGAAATTATTTCCGACAGAGATAAGCATGGTATCAACCGCGCAGTTGTGTTTGTTAATGGTTCCTGCGGCCTCTTTAATCTTGACCATCAAATCTTCAGGTACTTCTTTATACATATTTAATCCCTCCAAATGGGTAAAATGTCGCCACTATCCAGATCCGAGCTGTAACCATGGAGTTTTTTCATGTCGTCTTGTGAGTGGAGGCTTACCCCGCCGATGCACTTTATCGTTACGCCGTAGGTCTTACAGAGTTTTGTTAAATCTTTTGCAAAATTTTCATAAGTGCGAGATTCAACCTCCGAGAATGCTTTGGCTTTTGTCATGCTTTTGACCTCATCGATATCTGAAGGCTTTCTGACCATGTAAGTTTTAACTGTTTTCATTTTAATTTCCTTTCGCTGTTGTATCTTACAAGTCAATGAACGCTCTTTTTCGAAGAATTATCCAGTTAATTATGCATTATAAGTGCTTGTTTCTGCATTATTTTTTGATATTTCGCCACTTTCTAACAGAACAGCCTTTTTACCGGTCCAATCTTCCCATCTTTTCACGATGACATCGCAGTATTTCGGGTCCAATTCCATCAATCTTGCGACTCGACCGGTCTTCTCACAGGCGATTAAAGTCGTTCCGGAACCACCAAATCCGTCCAATACAATATCACCAATCTTGGAACTGTTGTTAATTGCACGCTCCACTAACTCCACCGGTTTCATGGTCGGATGAAGATCATTGTGCTGAGGTTTATTATATTCCCATACATCTGCCTGATTTCGGTCACCACACCAATAATGAGGCTTATCGTTCACCCAACCGTAAAGAATTGGTTCATATTGCCGTTGATAGTCAGCTCGCCCCAATGTAAAGGTATTTTTAGCCCAAATGATAAAAGTGGACCATTTGCCGCCGGCTTTCACAAATGCCGAGTAAAGGGTATGAAGCTCGGAAGAACTCATGCAAACATAGGCAGCACCTTGGCAATACATCAACATATTGGTGCAGGCATCGTAAAGGAACTGTTCGAAATCTTCGCCCAGATTATCATTCATAATGGTGCGCCCATGGTTCGGACTGGTATGATACCGGAGTTTGTCTTTCATCGTTGCACCATAGTTCACGTTATAAGGAGGATCGGTAAAAATCATGTCGGCCACGTCGTTCTGCATTAACTTTTTGAAATCATCTATCATGGTTGTGTCACCACACATCAAACGATGATTACCTAGCTGCCAAACGTCGCCACGTTTTGAAGTTGCGTCAACCGGTTCTTCAGGAATAATATCATCTTCAGCATTCTCTGTTTCTTGAATATCACCGAAGTTTTCAAGTGCTTTCAGTTCATCATTAGTAAAGCCGAGGTTAGCGAGGTCAAAGTCTTCGTCCTTCAGCTCGCCAATCTCCAACGCTAACATCTTTTCATCCCAACCGGCGTTGAGGGCGATCCGGTTATCGGCAATGACCAAGGCTCGGCGTTGCGTTTCGGTCAAGTGAGGTAAACGTATAACCGGCACTTCAGTCATGCCAAGGCGTTGTGCCGCCAAAAGTCTGCCATGTCCGGCAATAATGACATTGTCCGAACCGATAAGAATTGGGTTTGTAAAACCAAACTCCTTGATACTGGCCATAATTTGGGCAATTTGTTCGTCATTATGTGTCCGTGAGTTGCGAGCATAAGGGATAAGTTTATCCACCGGAAAGTTTTGTTGAAAATCCATTTTACACCTTGAATTTATGCCATAAAACAAAGGGTGACCACCCAAAATTTAAAAGTGACCACCCAAGACTTTAATTTGTTTTTATAACTATTTGATATTAATGTATTTTTAAGTGACCATTGACCACCCAAAATTTTTGTGTTTTGCTAAAAAAATGCCGCGGCTTGCGTCCCCGCATACGATCCGAAGCGAGGAAGGACCCGCCGGCCTCGACCAATCGAAGTTGAGCGACCAACTGGCGGAACTTCTCGGGAACTGCGGGGTTAAGCAACAAATCCATCCCCCTGAATCGGAACGATTGTCAACACTTGTAAAGTCTTGCGACATAATTTGGTGTAGATCGGTCGATCCAAGCCGAAGAACTTGACTAAAGTGTTCGGTTTTTGGTTGCAAACAAGCGGACTGTTCGTAACAACACCGTTCTTTACGGTCCGGATCAAGCCGCTAGGCAATTCAGACTTACCAATGCAAGATGAAAGGTAGACGAAGCACTCATCATTGTCGCCGAGGTGTTCAGTTGCAAGGTAGCGCGCATAAATATTTAAGGTTACATCGGCTTTGCTGGCATCCTTAGTCCAAGGACTACCTCCGCCAATCGGGCAAGCGGTAGAGTAGAAGTCACAGGCCAATTTCCGACCGGTAACACCGCAATCTGCTATAGATGAGTGATATTGATACGTTCCTGTGCCATTTACAATGATGCGTTTCGGCTCTTCTCCCAGAGTTTCAATGATAAACTTTGTTAAGTCTTCATCTATCAACATTGGAATGGCGACAATAGACGTTTCAATACCGTTTAAATCGTTCAATGTAATCTGCGTTTTGATGTCTAATCCAAGATTATCAGACGTAATAGCCTTTTCATACAATGCAGCATTAAGCTTGCGAGCTAAAAATAACTCACGATTGATATGACCTTCGCCTTGACACGCATACCCCACAAACACGCCTTGATCACCCCAACCATCAGCTTCGATACCTTTATTGATGTCTGCAGACTGCTGACCAATCATGTTGATAACTTTGATTTTGTTAATATTAATAGCATAATTTCCCCAGATTTCAGCATAATGTTCATCATAGCCTATTTCTCGGAGAGCTTCTTTGACATAATCTTCAACTTTGCTTAGTGAAACATTGCCTTTAATTTCACCTCCAAGAACAACATTGTTATCTTTGATCATGACTTCCACTGCATAATGAACGTGAGGATCCTGCTCAATAAGCCTATCTAAAATGTAACTTGAAATGTAATCGGCTGTTTTATCCGGGTGGCCGATTGAAACCGCTTCAGCTGTTCGTTTCATCTTCGCTCCTTAAAAAAAAGCTCGCCGCAATAATGCTGACGAGCTGTAAGGCTGATTATCAAAATATATAATCGGAACGATTTTATAAGACTATACCGATTATACCTTTACTTTACGGTTTTTTTAAAAAAATGTCCACTTATTTTTTGTACTCTGCATTTTTCCTTTCCTTTTAAATAAAATTCAATTTTTACAATGGCTTTATCATATTTGATAACAAGTCTCGATCGGCAAAGTCCAAATTCTCGGCATAAAATTTTCCACGGGATTCGGTGTGCTCGTTTCCAGACAAGTTTCCGTTCCTCAACTTCTAACAACGGTATCCATTCCAGAAGCACCGCTTCCCAGATACTTATTTGCATGTGAGTAGGTCGCGGACGAATCGGACGGCGATCCATGAAGGCAATTTCTTGTGGTGTATAAATAATCTCCGGCATAGAACAACGATATTTCGGAGGACGTACCGGCGGCATTAACCGATCCACATAGGCTGCGGTTTCCAAATCATTTTTAATTTTTTCGACTGTTATGCTATTCATGTTGTTTCTCCTTTGATTTGCCGAGCAGATCATTGCAAATTTCTGCCATGCTCTCCATTTCGGAGTAAGACAAACCGTTTTCTTTGCAAAACCATTTTCTGACAGCCTTCCGCCAATCAAGTGCAATATATTTTTTGCCGTTCATCCAACCGCGTTCGGAATTCCACTTCACAAACGCAACCGGATCAATCGTATATCCGCTTTCTTTGCAATAAATCGCCACTTCTTCAACACTCGGAGCACCGACATATCGTGACTTATCTACAAAATTCGCCTCTTTATTTTTATCTTTTTTATTTTTCAAATCACTGTCGGACTCTATATCTTTATCTTTCTCACTATCATTCTCTTTATCTTCCGTGCAGGCGGTTTGCGCCGGGGTACGAGGTTCGCTTAAATTTCGCTCAGCGGTCGCTTTGCGATTACTCGTTCGCTTTTTTGCATTTTGTGCGTTAATTTCACAGGTTTTAAGCCAACGCGAATTGCGTAAATCAATAATTTCTTGAATCGCATCAAAGTGAATTTTTTTCATATCCGTTAATTTTACCGATGTGCATCCGTATAAATTGAATTCACACAGTGCGACAATTAAATCCGCAATCTCACTTTTCTTATAATTATGCACAGCCGCAAGAAAGCCAGCCGTGTCTAACAGAATAGTTGTCTTTTTATCCATGTCGCACTCCCGGGTATTTATCCATTTTTTTGATTCGAATAATACCTTGTACCCAACGCAAAGCTAAAACTGCCCGGTGATATTCCTTCGTCTTTTGCCTGCGCTTCAGAGTATGAGCAATAACTTCCTCTTTTAGCCGTTTTTCAAAATCACGCAATTGAGGAAATGAAAGAGAAATCATGCTGTCTACCGGGATTGTGTGAATTATTTCATATACGCTTTTTGTATGCTTAACCATTTTTCCTCCTTTTTGACTGGTTGATACAAAAGGTAAATTCCCGGTAATCAGAAAATCCGCCGAAAAAATTTTATTTTTTTATATTCTTTTTTCTTCCTCTTAAAATCCGCTCATGAATATCATGAAATACCGTATGTGAAATATGCAATTCTGCACGAGCCTCTTCTGCCGTTCTGCCCTCGCAAATCAAATCTAAAAATTTGTTTTGCTTGTCAGATAATAGATTTCTGACTTCTTTTATGGCAATGGTGTTTTCAAGGTCTTGAAGAGAAAAACACGACACAGGTTCAAATCCGATACTTTCTGATAAATCATCTAACGATTTTTTGTCAAAAAGACCCGATTGCCTTTCTCGCAATCGGGTTCGTTCTATGTGCATTGCTTTTGACTTAAATGCCATAAACAATATATTATCTGATATTTTCCCTCTTCGCTTTTTTAAAAATTCTAAATAAAAGAGAACTAATTCTTGAATTAAGTCCTCTTGTTCCTGTTTTTCAAAAAGTCCTGTCAAATATAATGATCGCAACTGGATTTTTATATATGTAACTACCTTTGGGGGTAGTCCATGAAAGAAATTTGGTCTTATATTTTAACCTTTTGTTAATAAATTATACAAAAGGCTATATATTTATAAGTTTTATTTCTTTCAATACAGGAGTATGTATTCCTTAAAGTATGTTGCTATGGTCTTGTTTTTTATATGAAACCGAGTTCTCGTCTTTGTTCTTCCCATGAATAAGGAAAACGTTCTCTTAATAACCGCCTTAGAGTAAGAAGTTTTGGCTGACGTCCTTCAAGTATTGCCATAATAATATCTGGAGCAAGTGTGGTAAGTCTTACGATTTGTCCAAGATAAGTATGGTCACAATGTTCGTGACGTGATAGTTCGGTTAATGACCATTTTTTTGTTTCCATGATGTCTTTCAAGTAAAATGCCTGTGCGATCGCATTAAAGAGTTTTTCATCTCGAACAGGAGTATTTTTGTTCGGTGGTGTTGGCTCGACTATTTTAATGCTTCCTCGTTTGCGACCGAAGTTTACCGGATATTTAAGAACTAATTTTTCTTTACAGTAGCATTCGTCTTTAACAACCATTTGATTTTCATATATATTTGCTCCATAAGGATTAAGCTTTATTTCAATGTAATTTTGATGTAAAACAACCTTATCAACAATTTCGCCTATAAAATCATGAACAGTTGCCGGTTCAAAATATTGAAATGCCTCACCAATATTATCTACAAGCTTATAGGCCTCAGTAGCCGTATATTTTGGATTTATCTGACTTAATTGCTTTGCTATCTCCCGCATAATTTCCGGTGATTTAAATATTTGTTGTATTTTATCTAAAACAAAAGTGTTAAGCTCACCGGCGGGTACACTTCCCAGTTTACAGGCACACCTTTGCACTCCTTCTTTTATCGATTTTAATGAACTATAATACTCATAATATTTGTTATCATTTTTACAGCGTGTAGGAATCATTGTTCCACAGCATTCGCATTCTAAAAGTCCTTTTAGCAAGCTATTTCTAATAACTCTCGATGGACGGAATGCGTTTCCTAAATTTTCGGTTTTAAAACTTTTTATACGATCCCATATTTCCTGATCAATAATTGCCTCATGTTGTCCCTCATATAATTCACCCTTATAAGGCATTTTCCCAAGATATATCGGATTATTCAAAATATTATTTACCATTGCATGATTAAACACTTCTTTGTTTTTTAAAGTTCCATCTTTGTTTTTACGTTCTTTTGGTTTATATCCTCGGTCAATGACATGTTGTGTCGTATGAACTTCGGATCGGGTCCTGATATAATCTTCAAATATAAACCGAACAATTTCAGCTTCGGCAGGCTCTATAATCAGCTTTTTATCTTTTAGCGTATAACCGAGAGGGACAGATCCACCGGTCCACATTCCTTTTTTACGACTGGCTGCAATTTTATCCCGAACTCGCTCTGCCCCAAGTTCACGTTCAAATTGTGCAAACGAAAGCAGTATATTCAATGTTAACTTTCCCATGGAGTCACAGGTATTAAAATGCTGTGTAACGGATACAAAAGAGCAATTGTGTTGTTCCAGTATTTTCACAAGTTGTGCAAAATCAAGTAAAGAACGTGTTAAACGATCTATTTTATAAACGACAATCATATCAACTTTACCTTGTTCAACATCTTTAAGGAGTTGTTGCAGAGCCGGTCTTTTTAGATTGCCGCCGCTGAAACCTCCATCATCATAATGTTCAGGTAATGCCTCCCAACCTTGATGTTTGAAACTCTTAATATAGTTTTCCCCGGCTTCCCGTTGGGCCTCCAAGGTGTTAAATTCCTTTTCAAGACCTTCATCTGTTGATTTTCGTGTATAAATTGCACATCTTATTATCTTTTGTTGTTCCATGGTTTCTCCTTTTATTTATCTATACCAAAAAAATGTCTTCCGGATATTTTCTTACCGGTAATTCTTTTTGCAATAGCTGATAATGTAGGAAACTTCATTCCTTTATATTCAAAACCATCACTTAGGATTACAACGGAATGCTCAACCTGATGGTATTCACGAATAATTCTTGTTCCAACAGGTGGAAGATTCCGTCTCATTTCAGGCGGGATATACATTTGGGCAATTAATTTTTGTTGCTCACGGGGTAGTCCTCCGTAAGCTAATTCCTAGATTCGATAGGCAATTCTTGACACGAAGAACTCCTTATTTTGTGAAATGGTTGGTTCGGAAAAATACTCACCCCACATTTTTTGTAATTCTGGTAACGTCCGTTGTTTCAGTAATGCTATTTGTATTGCTATTTGTTGCATTTTTGACCTCCTTTATATTCTTGTTCATCGTCACCATAAATGCTTGGATTTTTTTGTTTATCAAGTCTTTTCTGTATAATTTCACCACTTTCTACCATTTCCAGGTACCTAAGCAGATCCGGCATGATTATTTTAATTAATTTCTCTACTCGGGTCATTTTGACCTCCTTTCAAAAAGATAAATTCCCAAAAGATGAAAAATCCGCCGAAAAAAAATAAAAAAATTTTATTCCATTGCTATCTGTCGGTATATTTAATTGTTTTTAAAAGAAAAATATTCTTTATCCCAAGAGAGAGATATCAAAAAGTCAACCCTGCCTGTCCCGTTTGAAAGGTTTGTCCGCTTGCCATACTTTTTATAAAAAAAATTAAGAAATAAGCTTGTAATTTTAGAGATAATCCGCGAAACTTTTATCCGGTTAATCAATGGGGACATAATATTCCGGTTTAATACTCCTCACCCCGACCAAATAGAAAAAATAAAACCGGATACTGAAAAGTGTCCGCTTTTTTTATATCCTTTTGTCGCCCGAGAACAGCCCCTATTCTGCCCTGTCAAATTTTACATGTTGTTTGAATAACCACAAAAAATGTGTTGCCTTTTTTATTTTTTAGGGATAAACTTTTATCCGTAATGAGGAGCATACCATGAAAAAAGGTCTTGTATATA
This sequence comes from uncultured Alphaproteobacteria bacterium, assembly GCA_947627155.1. Lineage (GTDB taxonomy): Bacteria > Pseudomonadota > Alphaproteobacteria > CAAHEQ01 > UBA3637 > RGIG4140. The sequence continues at coordinate 46,861 of CANQUX010000002.1, forward strand.
TACTTACGAACCCTTCAATGCCTGATTGGGTTAAAATCGGTTTTACCGATAATGAGGATATTCATCAGCGATTAAAAGAATTGAACAGCTCAACGGCCGTTCCGTTAAGTTTTCGTGTATATGCAACTTTGGCTGTTGAAAATCCGAGAGAAATTGAACAACATATACATGCACTGTTTGATTTAATTGATGATTCTCTTCATTCCATTGAAGAAACGGAACATGGTAAAAAAAGAGTTCGTGAATTTTTTCAAATATCGCCCTCCAAGGCCTATTCGGTTTTGGAGCGTGTTGCCCGTTTGAATAATAATTCGGAAAATCTGAAACGCATTGTACCTTCTGAAAAAGAACAAAAAGAAGATGATATTGCGCAAACTTCACGCCGAACAAAAATGACTTTTAAAAATCTTAAAATTCCTGTCGGAGCAGAATTGACATATATTTATGACAAAACAAAAAAATGCCTCGTCAAAGATGATAAAAGAACAGTTGAATACGAGGGCAAAGGAACATCCTTATCGGCATTAGCACAAAAGCTCAGTAATTCCAAATATAAGCCGCAAGGAACATCTTACTGGGAATATGAAGGAGAAACATTGCTTGAACGAAGATTAAGAATGGAAAAAGAGGGATAAATTAAAGGGGTGCCCTGTTCCGGAATTTAATATCCCTTATCCTGCTTTTAAAGCCCCAAAGCATTCATACACCTTCAACTTTGCTTTTTAAAGTCAAAACTTGCCGGTGTATTTCACTTGCAAATGGAACGCAAATTCGTGAAAATAATAAACAAACACAGCCGAAAAGCAACGCTTGTTAAGCTGAAAGAAACCACTTAAAACAGAAGAAAAATATCTCTTAAATTCCTGTTTTTTTTAATTGAATTGCAATATTTCATTATCTGCCGGCACAAGAACGTTATTTAATCCCAGATTTTTAATATCCGCTCTTGTCGTTGTTAAATGACTGACGGTATCCATATGACTGGCAATAACGGTTGCTGACGGTGCATAAGTTGCAAGGGCTTGAACATCTTTATCATCCATAATAATTTTTTCACCGTTCAACAATGTTGCTCCGCAGGCATTTACAACAATAACCGCCGGTTGAAAGGTATCAATTGCCTGCCGAACTTCTGCGCACCAAATCGTATCACCTGCAATATATAAAGTTTTTTCATCTGCCGCTTGAAAAACAATACCCATCGCATCATAAGGCATATTAATTTGATTGCAAAGCGGCTCTATAATTTCGCGTTTACCGTGTTGTCCGCCTGTTTTATAAAGATGAACACCTTGAAATACGGTATTTTCTTCTATAACTTTCACTTTTTGAAAACCCGCTTTTTTAACAACGGCGGCATCTTGTTCCGATTGCACAAAAAAAGGAATAGTTTTATTTAAAGCCTTTACAGCAAACTCATCCCAATGATCGGGGTGAAAATGCGTTAAAATAACAGCATCAACATCAACAATTTTTTCAATATCAATCGGCAAATCAACACGCGGTTGACGTATATTTGAATGAACGGCCGATTCAAAACCCGGCATATAATCTTTTGGCATAAGCCACGGATCAATTAAAAATTTTTGCTGATGATAAGTTACAATCAATGTTGCATTTCTGATTTGATGTATTTTCATTTTATCTCCTTATAAGCTATATCACTCTTATTTATAGATAGAAACTTCTTATTTTTTTATCAAGCAAAAATAAATTCTCTCTATTATTTTCAGTTCTGTTTTTTCGATCAATTCGTTTAATTATATACAAAAATAATCGCCTCTGTCAAATCGTTTTGAACAGACTTGGGAAACTTAAACCACAAAACAGGCAGTTTGCCAAAATCTAAAAAAGCGGATTTAACAATTTGATCTTCTTCAAAAGCAGTTTTTAAATAAATTTTAAACATGATTAACGCTCCGAACCAGTTGATAGAAATTATCGGTTTTATTATTAGCGGAATTGACCTTTAAGGGAAATTTATCACATAAATGAATATTGCCGTATTGACTTAATGAGCGGGCATAAACACCGGAAACTTTTTTATAAGAATTATCCAATAAATAAACTTCCTTTCCCATCAACGCCGCTGCAATGCCCACATGAAGTCTGTCGGTAATAACGGTATTAAACAAATCAACAGCCGCTAACATTAATGTGGTTGCAAAACAAACATCCTGATAAGGCATTTTGCGCGAGCCGAAGGCGGACGATAAATCGTAATGCGATTCATAAGAATTTGACTTTTCAAGATCTTGTCTTAAAAATTGCACCGTTGAATCTATTCTTTTCAAAACAGGATACATTTTCGTCAGCAATAATTTTTGTTCCGGCGTAACGGTAAGCGGTGTTTGAAAAGTTCGATCCGTCATTCTGAAAGCCATATCATGATCCAAAATAATTTTGGCTTTTGTTTTTTGAGCCGTTAAATAATCAAATGTTTGTTTTTCCCGACAAAACACAACGAATCGTTGATCCAACATATTCACCAAAAGGGGACAGTCATAGACGGAACTGGGTAAAATCACAATTTTTTGTGCTTTCTGCATTAACTTGAAAATTTTTGAAAAATGTTTTAAATAATAATCCTTAAACCAAATACCGCCACCCCCATATACAATGGTTTCAGGCTGTCCGCCTTTATATAATTGATAAGAAATATTATTTTGGGCAAAAAAATCATACGTTGCTTTTGCAATTAAGCAATCACCCAAATTACCGGGATTAGGAATATAAGTGATATTTTTCAATTTCTTTAATTCTTCTAATAAAACCCTGTTATCCGTTTGAAACGGCATAAAATTTTTTGAATTAAATGTAAATTTAACTTTTCTGCGCAATAAATTATTTATAAAATTCTGTTTTAATCTTTTTTTAATCGGCAAAAAAAATAAACTTTTTTGACACAAACGATAATAAAAATCTTGTTTATTATTAAAAATTTTATCGGGGAAAAAACCAAGTATTTCCATTTAAAATAAATCTCCTTTTACCACTGATAAATAAAAGTTTTTTTCTGTTTCGACACGAATACAATTCTTTCATTTTTTTATGATAAATTTCTGTTTCTTTTTTATCTGTCTTTGTTTGCATTAAACGATCGTTTTTTTGGTGTACTGTTTTTACAGTATATAAAGCTCAAAAAAATATGTCAATATGTTTTTATAGATTTAAATTTCAAAATTAAAATAATATATTATAAAAAATTTAAAAATTTGTCATTACGTAAAAAATTTTTGAAATAATTGCACCAAAAAAAGGATCGTTTTTTTGGTGCAATTTTTTAAGACTCTGTTTGTATTTTATAAGACTGTTTTTTATAATAATGCCAATAAAATACCGGCGGCAACGGCCGATCCGATGGCACCCGATACATTCGCACCCATGGCATGCATAATCAGATGATTGTTCGGATTGGCTTCAACGCCCAATTTTTCACTGACACGCGCAGCCATCGGTATGGCGGAAACACCGGCCGACCCGATCAGCGGATTGATTTTCTGCTTTAAAAACAAATTCATGCCTTTTGCCATAACAACACCGGCACCCGTTCCCAAACAAAAGGCAATGACACCCAGCAACAAAACCACCAACGTTTGTGGCACCAAAAACAATTCGGCCGCCATTTTGGAACCGACGGACAAGCCCAGCATAATCACAACGGCATTCATTAAATCATTGGCTGCCGTTTTGGAAAGACGTTCGGTCACGTCGCATTCTTTCAGCAAATTACCCAACATTAACATACCGATTAACGGCAAGGCCATGGGAATAAAAAATCCGGTTAACAGAAGGGTCATTATCGGAAAAATAATTTTTTCCCGCTTGGAAACCGTACGCAACTGTTTCATTTCAATTTTGCGCTCGCTTGCACTTGTTAATGCCCGCATTACCGGCGGTTGAATCACCGGCACCAACGCCATATAGGAATAGGCGGCGACGGCAACGGCACCCAACATTTCCGGCGCCAACTTTCCGGCAAGATAAATTGATGTCGGCCCGTCTGCCCCGCCGATAATGGCAATGGAAGCGGCTTGTTTTAACGTGATATTAAAAAACGGCACATATTTTCCCAACACAATGGCACCCAAAAACGTGCCGAATATGGCAAACTGCGCCGCACCGCCCAAAAGCGCCGTTTTCGGATTGGCAATTAAGGGGCCGAAATCCGTCATGGCGCCGACTCCTAAAAAAATCAGCAACGGAAACAGCCCGTTTGCAATGCCCAAGTGATATAAAATATATAATAATCCGCCCTCTTGCGTTAAGCCCGCTGCCGGCATATTCGCCAACAATCCGCCAACGGCAATCGGAATCAGCAACAGCGGTTCAAACTTGCGCGCAATGCCCAAATAAAGCAAAAACAGACAAATGATAATCATCGTGATCTGCCCTGCTCCCAACGGCAATGCCATATTAACGGGTGTTGATTGCGCATAAAGAGCATATAGCCCCGTTTGATGCCATACCGCGGCAATACTTTGACTGAAACAAGCGCCGATCAGAAACAAAACCATACCTGCCATAGCGGCAGCAATCCACAAAAGCATATTTTTTTTCATGCGCTCACCTTCATTAAGAGTTGTCCGGCCGATACATTGGCTCCGCTTTGAACCGTTATTTCCGTGACTTTGCCGCTCACACCGGCTTTAACGCGCGTTTCCATTTTCATCACCTCCACAACACAAACATCCGTATTCGCTTCAACCGTTTGTCCGGCCGATACCAAAATTTTGGTTATAACGCCGGGTGTGGGCGCTTTAATTTCATGCGCCGAACCACCGCCGGACGCAGGCACGGAACCGGATGCGGGCGTTTGAGCGGCGCCTGTGTCGGTTAACAGCTCAATCGGATAATCAACGCCGTTCACAATGGCTTTATCTTTTTGAATTTCAACATGATACGCTTCACCCGCAACAGAAATGTCATATACGCCGTTTGACGACACGGCAGGCTTCGGTTTTTCTTTATATCGCACTTTAACCGACCCTTTTCCCTCTAAAAAGGCAATTCCCTTATCTCCGCAAGACGCGGCAATAAACACGTTTTCATCGGTTATGGGTAAATGCGCCTCTTCAAGCATTTTTTCATAATGGCGACGCGATTTCTTTTCGTTTCTGTCGTTAATGGACAAAACCGATTCGGTTGTCGGCTCTAAATGCAACTGCTCGGCGGCAATTTTCACCACCTCTGCATCGGGTTTGACAGGTGTTTGTCCGAAATAACCCAAAACCATTTTACCGTACCCTTCGGCAATTTTTTGCCACGGTCCGATCATCACATTATTAAATGCCTGTTGAAAATAAAATTGAGAAACGGGCGTTACCGAGGTACCGAATCCGCCTTTCCGCACCACTTCCTCCATAGCGGTAATAATTTCGGCATATTTATCCATCAAATTATTATCACGCAACATTTGCGTATTGGCCGTTAACGCGCCGCCGGGCATGGGTGACCAGGGAATACGCGGATCGGCATGCAAGGCTTCCGGCGGAATAAAATAATCACTTAACGCGTCTTTTAACTGTTCTTCAACTTTCATAACGGCATCGATATTGCAATCAAGCTCATAATCCGTTCCGCGCAGGGCATGCCAAAACGTGGCAATATCCGGCTGACACGTTCCCCCCGACACGGGCGCCATCGATAAATCAACAATATCAGCCCCGCCTTCAACGGCTGCCAAATAGCAGGTTAAGCCCGTTCCCGCCGTTTCATGCGAATGAAACTCAATCGGCACTTTTTTCCCGAGCAATTTGCGCGCCCGTGCAATGGTTTCCCGCACAACCGACGGTACTGCCGTTCCCGAGGCATCTTTAAAACAAATCGAATCAAAAGGAATATCGGCTTTTAAAAACTTTTTCAATCTTTCTTCGTAAAAATCAGGCGTATGCGCTCCCGTGCAGGACGGCGGCAATGACATCATGGCCACGCAAAGCTGATGCTTCAAGCCGGCATTTACAATACATTGTCCGCTGTAAATTAAGTTTTGCGGATCATTTAACGCATCAAAGTTACGAATGGTTGTCATCCCGTGTTTTTTAAATAAATCGGCATGCAGTTTAATCATTTCCGAACTTTGCGAATCGAGCGCCACCACATTCACGCCGCGCGCCAACGTTTGTAAATTAACATCGTTGCCGCAAATCGCACGAAACGAATCCATCACGTCAAAAGCGTTTTCGTTATTATAGAAAAATGCCGCCTGAAACGAGGCGCCGCCACCCGCTTCAATATAGCGAATACCGGCATTAACCGCCTCTTTCACGACGGGCAAATAATCTTTGGATAAAACCCTGGCACCGAAAACGGATTGAAAGCCGTCTCGAAACGCCGTACACATCAATGAAATTTTTTTCTTTGTCATTTGAATTCCTTTCATTTTTTATGATTGTTATGCAGAGCAAAAGCTATTGCTGCGGCGATTTTATTCCGATTCGTTTCCGAACCTTGCAACGATTGCAACAAGTTCATAAAACAAACAAGCAAAAACAAAAAGAAAAAAACACCGCCCATACCTAATCCGGCAATAATTAATCCTTGAAGAAACATTTTTAAACCTCCCTCTATGGTTCTTTTAAAATCATATAAATTATTTTTACGAATTGCAAGTTTTTTTAGAAAAAATAAAAATCATTATAAATCAATCAATTAAAAGATAATTGTATTTTTTTATAAAAAAACAGTTGAAAAACAAAAAAAAATGATGTAACATATTTCTTGAAATCAAAAAAGCATGAAAATGTTTTATTTGATGTCGGTAGCGGTCAACAAGTTGACGATGAGTTTACATCAAACACTAGCATTCTCTTCTTTCTAACTCGTGCGACCGCTACTTTTATATTTAAGGTCGTTTTTGTTTTGAACAAAATTAAAAGAAATTGAATTCTTTATTTATTTTGAGGACAGATACTCATCCATGTCAAATGAAAATGTACAAAATTCTCCTGATGAAACACCCGATCAATCGGAAAAAAACGATGTTTTTTTTGCACCGTTAGAAGAAAAACCGGAAAAAGAATCGCCGGAAACGGAAACAACGGAAAATCAAGCGGAAGAAAATAAAAAAGATGAAAAAGCTCTTCTTTCTTGCTTATTTGCCCCCACTTATTTAATGGAAAGCACGTTAACCTCTCAAAATGAAGAAGGCATTATTCAAAGTGAGCCGATTAACCATTTTTATTTTTGTTCGGCTAACAAGTTAACCATCGGATACGGCACTAAAATCGAATGCAATGCCAACGGAAAATTAGCCAAAGAAGGCATACAGGCTCTGCAACAATTAAAAATTTACAAAGGCAACAAGGAATTAACCGAAACCGAAAAGCAACAATTGGTTCGGGATTGTTGTGCCGCACGCAATCGGTATGATCGTATTCACGGGAAGAACAAATTTTGTAAATTGGGCATTCACAGTCAATCAAGAGAGTTATTCGGCAGCAAGCCCCCTCTGGTTAGCAAAGAAAGCGCCTGGGATACGGCTTTAACGGAATATAAAAATAAGCAACAAAAATTGTTGGCGAAGAATGCAAATTTCAAAAAGAATTTAATTTTATTGGCGCTCGGAACGGATATGGCTTATCAATACGGCGATAGCGGCGTTACAAAAACAAATATTTATCATACCGTTAAAAAGGGAAATATTCCGGCAACGACCACATTCGGCAAATACGGTGATCGAACACTTCTGCGCAAATGGATGCTGGAAACATCGCATTTGTTTAAAAAAGATCAAGAGAATCGCCAAAATGAAACAGCAACGCCCGAATCGCAAAGTAAAATTTTTATAACGGCCTTAAAATCATTTGAAAAAACGTTTCATCAGCACATTATGGATCGGCAAAAGCATGTTAAAATTTTAATGGATCAATGTATGGCTTTGGTTATGACGCAAAATTTTCAAAACATTTACGGACGCTATCCGCAACCGGAAGAAATTAAAAACATTCGTAAAACCTCGCAAAACTTTATTTATAATGAATTATACAATTCAATCGAAATCGAGCGCGTGGGAGAACGCTATCGCGAAAACGCCATCGCCAACACCATAAAAGAGGCAGACCCCAATGCTCCCAATCCGATTGTTTCCATTCGAACGTCAGCCAAAAAAGTGGCAGACAGAAGCGCTACCGAAAGTGAAGAAAAAGCAAAAAAAACAAATCAAAAGCCGAAATTGACCGCTTTTTTGAAATCTGCCGAAGAAAAAACGGAAGAAATCAATTCAAATTTGTTGATCAATCAAGGAAATAACACACAAGGACGGGCATAAAAATGAATTATGATAACAAAGTGATTTTAACGGGTGTGAAACCGACGGGAACCATTCATATCGGCAATTACGTCGGCGCCATTAAACCGGCTATCGAGCTGGGACATCAAATTAACAAAACGGGGCGACATATTATGTTCGTTGCCGATTATCACGCCATTAACGCCATTAAAGATGCCCCCCTGTTAAGGCAGTTAACGCGCGAAATTGCCTGCACTTATTTGGCGTGCGGATTAAATCCCGAGCAATCGTTTTTTTATCGGCAATCCGATGTGCCGGAACTTTTTGAAATGACCACCATTTTAATGGCCTACACGCCCAAAGGCTTTATGAACAAGGCGCATGCCTATAAAGCGGCGGTTGATAAAAACACGGCGAAAGGCGAACCGCAAGATGCCGGCATTAACATGGGGCTATACACTTATCCCGTTTTAATGGCTGCCGATATTTTATCGTATGATACCGATATGGTGCCTGTCGGTAAAGACCAGGTACAACATGTTGAAATTGCTGCCGATATTGCCGGTGCCATAAACGCGCTTTACGGCAATGTGCTTAAAATTCCGACGCCTGTTTTAACCGAAAGCGCTGCCGTTCTGCCCGGTACGGACGGTCGCAAAATGAGTAAAAGCTATCACAATGTTATTCCTTTGTTCGGAACGGATGCGGAAATAAAAAAAGCCGTTATGGGCATTCAAACGGATTGTCGGGATATTAACGAGCCGAAAAACCCCGATGAAATTTTGTTATATCAAATATCCAAAGGCATTGTGCCCGAAGCAACGGCGGCAGAAATTAAAGAAGGCTTGGAAAAAGGGGGTATGGGTTACGGCACCATAAAAAAAATGTTATTGGCTGCCGTTTTGGAAGAAATCGGCGACAAGCGGGAAAAATATAATTACTATTTGTCGCATTTTGATGAAGTGGAAGATATGTTGCATGCCGGCGCTCAAAAAGCGCGAGCGGTAGCTAACCCCGTGTTGCAGCGGGTGAAAGATGCTGTTTTTCATCGGGTGTAAGGAGAAAAAATGAAAAAATTACGGTTTTTCTTATCTGTTTTATTTCTGTCAAGTGCTCTTTTACCGTTATCGGTATCAGCCAACACGCTTGAAACAATCAGCATTTTCGGTGATACCACAAACGGGAAAATGAGCAAAAACGACAAAATGGCCTATCAATTGGGAAAAATGCTTGCCGATAACAAAAAAAAGCTTGTGACGGGCGGCGAAACATCGGGCATTACGGGCGCCTTGTTAAAGGGCGCTTACGAGGCGGGGGCCGACATAACACCGGTTGCCGTTTCCGAATCGTTTGATGCTTATTGTCCCGAAACGCATTTTTGCCGAAAAATTCCTTATACATTTGTTGATTCGGAAGAAGAACGGCAAATGACGCGAGCCGATTTAGGCGATGCCATTGTTATTTTGCCGGGCGGCTGGGAACCGCTGGCAGTTTTTGCGCAGTTGGCAAACATGCAAGCACAAAATCTCACCTATGTCAATGAAGATAAGGAAAATTTAAAAAGAGAAACGGCCTCGGGCAAAAAGCCGATAACGGCGCTTTCGGCCGCTGATTTGGCAACACCCGTCAAAAAGCCGATTATTTTCTTAAATATCAATCATTATTGGGATCATCTCAGATATTTCATTGATGAAATGCGGCGGCAAAAAATTTTATCGGAGGAAGAAACCTCTTTTATCGGATTTGCCGAAAAGCCCAAAGATGTGTTACCGCTGGCGCAAAAGCTGGCAAAATAAAACAATCATTTGTTCAACAAAAAACGCTCCCTAAATTGAGAGCGTTTTATTTATATTTAAAAATTTATGCTATAATTAAAAATTTATGCGTAAGCCATATCGTTATTATCACGCAAAGCCGGATTCACATTTCCCCGAGCTGCATCGCGCGCTTGATACGGATTATTCTCATTTGTAATTCTTTCGGAACATGAAGCTAATCGGGCATCTAAACCCATACTCGCTTGATTTTCATCTTTCGCTTCTTTGGATTCTTCTTCAACCGTTAAGGCATTTCGCCCGCCGAGAACTTTTCCGATATCAGCAAGTGTTTGTTTGTTAATATTAACAGCTTCTCCAATTGTCGCTAATGCACCTTTTTCTTGTGGCGTTTCTTCTTTTTTTTCGTTTTCTTGTGTATTTGGGGCTATCAACGAAGAGAGAATATCTAACCATCCAGCCATAACGACCTCCTAAAATTGTTTACGATAAGAGTATTATACCCTATTTTTCAGTAAAAGACAAGCACTTTTTTTCAAAAATTATTGTCTTGTCGATTTTTTTCTTTTTTTATGAAAAATAATTGATTTGTTTCTTAAAATACGCTATATTTGACTTGTAACCTCTTAATGAAAGGAGTCTTTTATGGCAGAAGAAGGTCAATTTACATACAGCGTTCCCGAATATTTGGAAAAATCGCGTTTCCCGATTTTAAGTCGCTATCGGGATTTAATGGCATTCGTGAAAGGCGCCTTTTCAGACGGATATATTTCCGATTTGGAATTGCATCAAATCGAACGCGCCGAATCGGATATTCTGCTGGAATATCAAGTGGCCGCCGATGTGTTCTTTAAAATGAATCCGGGCTCCAAAGGATATGCCGCCGCCGAGCGCTTGCTTTACCATTTACATCGCTGCAACGTGTTTATGCGCTTTGCCCGCGATCAGGCACGATTAAAACATGCACGCGAAAAAATGGGTCCCGATCACCCTACACGCGATCGGCGAAAAGAAGATTTGGCCGTGAAAGAAGAGAAAGTTATTCTCATTGAATCGGCCGCCGCCGGATTCGGGTTGATGAAAAGTCTTGAAACGCCTTATGAACGCATTCAGGCGGAATTACCGACCATTCGGCGCAATTTGGCCAAATTAAGCCCCGAAGAACGTATTGAGTTGGAAGCCAAAATCAATGCCATGCTTGATCAGCTGCGCGACAGACAATTAGAGCATTTGTCGATTGAAGAACTCAATCGCATTATCGGGCTTGAAAAATATTTAATGGGCGAACGCGAACACGTGCGGGAATCATAATAAACCCGTTTCAAGCAAAAAACCTTAAATTTCTCTTGAAAAAAAAGAAAAACGGATATATAATTGCTTTTACTTTTTTCGATAATCAAGCAATTATCAAAGTAACGTTATAATAAGAAAGGATTTTATTTATGCGATCAAGTCGTCTCGTTTCTCGCAAGCACAAAGAAAAACCGGCGGAAGCCCAACTCATCAGTCACATTTATTTATTACGGGGCGGATATATTCGTCCGCTTGCCAACGGTATTTATTCGTTGCTGACGCCGGCAAAACGGATTCAAACCAAAATTATTTCCATCATTCGGGAAGAAATGGAAAAAATTGACGGGCAGGAAATTCAAATGCCGGTTGTGTTACCGCGTGAATTATGGGACGAATCGGGGCGTTGGAACAGTGTGCAAGCCGAATTGTTACGCGTTCGCGATCGCTCCAATCACGATTTATTGCTGGCTATGACGCACGAAGAAGCCGTTGTTGCTTTGGCTCGAACGGAAGCCATGAGTTATAAAGATTATCCGTTTATGCTTTATCAGTTTCAAACAAAGTTTCGGGATGAAGCCCGTTCGCGCGGCGGATTGGTGCGGGTGCGCGAGTTTGTGATGAAAGATGCCTATTCTTTTCATACGACCCAGGCCGATTTGGATAATTACTATGAACGTTTTGCCAAAGCTTATCACACCATTTTTCGCCGGTGCGGTATTCCCGAAGTGGTTTCCATTCAATCCGATAACGGTATGATGGGCGGAAAAGTGGCACACGAATATCAATTACTGGTCGATTCGGGCGAAGACAAAGTGGTTATTTGCGAAAAGTGTCATTCCTATGCCAACAATGAAGTGGCAACCTGTGTGTTTCAAGCACAACCCGAAGAATTATTGCCGCTGGAAAAAATTGAAACGCCGAATGTGAAAACCATTGACGATTTATCCCGTTTTACGGGACTTCCTGCCGAAAAAATGGCAAAAATGGTGTTTTACACCACCACGAACGGTGAAACAATTGCCGTTGTGGTCAGGGGTGATGTAGAAGTTAATGAATGTAAGCTGCAAAAGGTATTACAATCCGAATTTACTTTTGCAACCGATGAGGCTGTTGAAAAAACGGGTGCCGTGCCGGGATTTGCCTGTCCGATTAACTTAAAGTGTCGGGTGTTTACCGATTATTCTGTTGCGAACGGCTATAATTTGCTGTGCGGGGCCAATCAGGCCGATTATCATATGAAAAACTTTAATGTTTCTCGTGATTTACCCCATGCAACCGTTGTGGATATCGCCGCCGTTAAAGATGGTGACACTTGCCCCAAATGCGGCGCTCCGTTGACCATTAAACGCGGTATTGAAGTCGGACAAATCTTCAAACTCGGCACACGTTATACACAGGCAATGAATATGACTTTTACCGATGAAAAAGGAAATGATGTCACGCCCATTATGGGGTGTTACGGCATTGGTATCGGGCGGTTGCTGGCCTCCATTTGCGAAGCGAAACACGATGAATTCGGCCCTGTTTGGCCGCTTTCCGTTGCGCCGTGGCAAGTGCAAATTTGCGCCATGAAGCTGGACAGAAAAGAAATTTTCGAAACGGCGGAGCAGTTATATAAAGACTTGAAAGAACAAGGCATTGAAGTTTTATACGATGACAGAAATTTAGCGGCGGGCGTGCAGTTTGCCGAGGCCGATTTAACGGGTATTCCCATTCGGCTGATTGTGGCGCCGCGCGCGTTGGAACAAGGTATGATTGAATATAAAATGCGGGGTACGGATGAAAGCGGCCTTATTCCCGTCAATGAAATTATATCCTTTGTTCGGGAAAAAATTAAAACGGAAATGGAAAAATATCAATAAAGGTCGACGCCCATGTGGTTTTCCCGAAAAGATGAAATTTTCACCGAAGAAAGAATGATTAACGCCGTTGAATATAATGACATTTCTTTTATGAAAGATTATATTAAAAACGGCTATGATGTTACCTTTGAAACTTTTGATGAATGTTATCCGAATCTTTTGTTTTATGCCCGTTCCGCCGAAGCCGTCAAGTTGTTGGTTCAAGCCGGCATTGACATCAATTCAAAATCGAGGTATGAAAAAAACGAAAATACGCCGTTGCATTACGCCGTTTTGAGAAATAATCAGGAAATTATTGCAGCGCTTGTGCAACAGGGCGCCGATGTAAATGCGTTTAATGCCAAAAAGAAAACACCGTTTTTTCTGGCGCTTCAAAAGCATCAATTAAACACCGTTCAAATGATGTTATCGGGAAAGCCCGATTTTCATCTTGTTGATTCCGATAAAAACACGGCACTGCATTATTTATCGGCTTGGCAAAACGAAACGGATACAAAAGAATTACTTGATTTACGCCTGGCTTTTATTCAGGCGGGCGCCGACACGAATGCGCAAAATGCGGCCGGCAAAACCCCTGCGCAACTCATTCGGCATCAAGAAGAAAATCACGTTGTTTTTCCCTTCAACAAAAGAGATAAAATTGTTATTTTAACGCCCAGGCCTCTGTTAAAAAAAATCAGGGAAAATCAACATACGCACTAAAATCGGCTTATTTTTTTAAGTAAGCAATCACGGCGGTCACGGCTGCCGGCGTTATGCCTCTCAATCGCATCATGGCACCGATTGTTTCGGGACGCGCCGCATTTAAGCGCATAACAATTTCGTTGGATAAGCCGCCGATTTGCGTATAATCCGTTTCAATCGGAATGGCAAGCCCCTCCTCTTTGCGAAACGAATCGATATCCGTTTGCTGCCGGCTTAAATACCCGTGATATCGTCCTTCAATTTCCAGCTGCTTGGCCGTTTCTTCGGAAAAACGCCCTAAACTCGGCCACGCACGCACCAAATCATTCCACGAAACATTCGAATAGGAAAGCAAATCATAAGGCGTACGCTTTTGTCCGTCGGCATTAACGGAAAACCCGAGTGCATTTAACTGCTTGGCACCGAGCGCCAACGATTCGATGTGCTTTTTGGCCTGTTCCAATTCCTGCCGTTTTAAGCGAAACGCCGTAGCGCGCGCCCCCGTTACACAACCGACATCGATTCCTTTTCCCGTTAACCGTAAATCGGCATTATCCGCCCGAATGCTCAACCGATATTCCGCACGCGACGTAAATAATCGATACGGCTCATCAATGCCGGTTGAGGTAATATCATCAATCATCACGCCCAAATAACTGTCGGCTCTGTCAAACACAAGCGTTTTTCCCGTTTCCGTTGCTTTTAATCCCGCATTGATACCGGCCACCAGCCCCTGCCCCGCCGCTTCTTCATAACCGGTTGTGCCGTTAATTTGTCCGGCAAAATATAAGCCGTCAACGGTTTTGGTTTCAAGCGTTCGCTTTAACACGCGCGGATCAACAAAATCATATTCAATGGCATAGGCATACCGCAATATTTCAACCTTTTCCAACCCGGGAATGGTGCGCAAAAACGCCTCTTGCACATCTTTGGGAAGCGAGGTTGATATGCCGTTCGGATAAACAGAGGAGCCGTCTCTTGTTTCGGGCTCTAAAAAAATATGATGCGAATCGCGCCCCGCAAAGCGCACCAGTTTATCTTCAATGCTGGGACAATATCGCGGGCCGACGGAATGAATTTGTCCGCTGTAAAGCGGCGCACGCGACAAATTATCTAAAATAATTTTATGCGTTTCGGGCGTGGTATGCGTGATAAAACAAGAAACCTGCCTTGGTGCAAAATTTTTTGTCATAAATGAAAAAGGCTGCGGCATTTCATCACCTTTTTGTTCCGTGCAGGAGGCCCAGTCAATGCTTTCTTTTTTCAGCCGCGCGGGCGTGCCCGTTTTTAAGCGCCCGATCGGGAAACCCATGCGTTTTAAAGCCGGCGTAATACCGGTTGAAGCCGGTTCACCATAGCGCCCGCCGGCCGTTTTTTCCAAACCGATATGCATTAACCCGTTCAAAAACGTGCCGGTTGTCACAATCACACAGCGCGCCAAAATTGTTTTTCCGTTGGCCACAACCCCTGTAACGCGCTTGCCTTCCCGTAAAATATCATCAACCGAGGCTTCCATCAGCGTTAAGTTCGGATAGTGTTTTAATTTTTCCTGCATCAGTGCCCGATAAGCCGCTTTATCCGCCTGCGCGCGCGGACCTTGCACGGCCGGACCTTTCGATTGATTCAACATGCGAAACTGAATGCCCGTTTCATCA
The DNA here is from genome assembly GCA_947627155.1 of uncultured Alphaproteobacteria bacterium. Taxonomy (GTDB): domain Bacteria; phylum Pseudomonadota; class Alphaproteobacteria; order CAAHEQ01; family UBA3637; genus RGIG4140. Next base: position 62,360 of record CANQUX010000002.1, read on the forward strand.
ATCACTTCCCCCATCAGCCCGCCCAACGCATCAATTTCGCGCACCACCGTTCCCTTGCCCAATCCGCCGATGGCAGGATTACAAGACATATCGGCAATGGTATGAATATGATGCGTGATTAAAAGCGTTTGCGCCCCCAATCGCGCCGCCGCGGCACACGCTTCACATCCGGCATGGCCGCCGCCGATAACAATCACGTCATAAGAAGACAACAATTCCATATTTTTATCCTTTTTTTATATGCAAATTGTATGACAAACCCGCCTAAAAAGCAAGCCTTTTTTAATGCTTTTTTTTGAAGAAAGAAGAGAAAAAAAGTTTTCGGCGATTTATCGTTTCTTTTTGCTGATTGCACGCCAATTTTTCACATTTTTTTGATGTTCCTGATAAGTTTGCGCAAAGGAATGACCGCCGGTGCCGTTGGCAACAAAATATAAATTATCGGACTGCGCGGGATTCAGCACCGCTTCAATTGATTTGCGCCCCGGATTGGATATGGCGCCGCGCGGCAAGCCGGATATATAATAGGTATTATACGGATTCGGCATTTTTAAATCATCATACGTCAGTGCTCGTTTTAAATCGTATTTTCCGTCCGTTAAGCCATATAAAACCGTCGGATCCGATTGCAGTTTCATGCCTTTTTTCAAGCGATTGACAAACACGGCCGCCACTTCCAAACGCTCCGTATCAAGCCCCGTTTCTTTTTCCACGATTGAAGCCAAAATAACAGCTTCTTTGGGAGTTTTCAAAGGCAAATCGGCTTGTCGTTTTTCCCAAAGCTCCTCTGACAGACGTGTCATGGCATTTTGCATCCGCAGAATCATTCCTTGCTTGGTATCACCGTAACTGTAATGATAAGTATCGGGCAACAGGGTACCATCTTTCGGCAATTCATCAACATTTCCGATTAACCCTTTGGCATTATTCATCAACTGCACAATTTGATAACTGCTTAACCCCTCCGGCACGTTAAACCGCCGAATATATGTTTGTCCGCTGGCTAAAATCAGCATCACCATTTTGGCACTTGCCCCTTTCGGAAAAGCATATTCCCCCGCTTTAATGTTCTTGGTATTTCCCGATGCGCGAACACCCAACATAAAAACGGAAGCACTGTTAATCACGCCTTCCCGTTTTAACAAATAAGCCACTTGCTTTAAGCCTTTTCCTTTGGGAATGTAAACTTCTTTTTGAGCCGATAACGGCCCTTCCGCCACAAACTGCGAATAAGTGGTAAACACACTGCCGCCGATAACGGAAGCAATCAATAAAACAATAACGAAATAAACCGGAATGAAACGGCGCATTCGTTAAATCTTTTTGAAAATTAAAGAACCGTTCGTACCACCGAATCCGAATGAATTGGATAAAACCGCTTTCACCTGTTTTTCTTTGGCAACATTCGGCACCAAATCAAACCCTTTTGTTTCTTCTTCCGGCTCTTCCAAATTGATGGTCGGCGGTAAAATGCCCGTTTGAAGAGCCATTATGGAATAAATGGATTCAACGGCACCGGCAGCACCCAACAAATGCCCGATACACGATTTTGTTGATGACATGGAAACTTTTGATCCCATGCCGAACACCTCCCGAACGGCATTAAATTCAACCATATCACCAAGCGGTGTTGAGGTTCCGTGGGCGTTAATGTAATCAATCTCTTCCGGATTTAACCCTGCCGATTTTAAAGCCCCCTGCATGGCGCGTAAACCGCCGTTTCCGCCGGGTGCCGTAATATGATGCGCATCACCCGTCATGGCATAACCCACAACTTCGGCATAAATTTTAGCACCGCGCTTTTTCGCATGCTCATATTCCTCCAACACCACAACGCCCGATCCTTCGCCCATCACAAAACCGTCACGCCCTTTATCCCACGGACGAGAAGCTTTTTCCGGCGTGTCGTTATAGCGTGTAGAAAGCGCTTTGGCCTGCGAAAATCCGGCAATTCCCAGCGGACAAATTGCCGCTTCGGCACCGCCGGCAATCATCACATCGGCTTCATTGTTCTTAATAATGCGCATGGCATCACCAATGGCGTGCGTTCCCGTGGCACAGGCCGTTACAACGGCGTGATTGGGTCCTTTAAAGCCGTATTTGATGGAAACCTGCCCCGAAATTAAATTGATTAACGAGGAGGGAATAAAGAAAGGCGATAAGCGCCGCGGCCCTTGTTCATGAACCAATATCGCACCGGCCTCAATGGTTTGAAGCCCGCCGATTCCCGAACCGATTAACACACCGGCACGCACCATTTCTTCCTCCGTTTGCGGAATGTAACCCGAATCTTCCACGGCATCGGTTGCCGCGGTTAAGCCGTATAAAATGAAAGGATCAACATGGCGTTGCTCTTTAGGTGACAAAACCGAATCGGGCTGAAAGGCATCGGGCATATCCCCCGTAGGGATTTGTCCGGCCACTTTGGCCACAAAGTTTTCCGTATCAAAAGAGCGGATTCTTTGAATACCCGAAACACCGCGCGTAATTTTATCCCAGTTCGTTTTAAGACCGCGACCCAGCGGACTTAATATACCCATACCGGTTACAACAACTCTTCTTGCCATATTGTTTTCCTTATAAATAGATAAAAAAGGACGCCCGACTGATACTGCGTAAAGGACGTCCCACACTGATATTATTTGAAAAATTACATTTGTTTTTCAATAAATTCAACCGCGTCTTTGACCGTACGGATTTTTTCGGCGGCATCATCGGGAATGGAACAACCGAATTCTTCTTCGAAAGCCATCACCAATTCAACCGTATCCAAACTGTCCGCACCCAAATCATCAATAAAGCTGGCGCCTTCGACAACTTTGGCTTCGTCAACACCTAAGTGTTCGACAACAATTTTTTTTACGCGTTCTGAAACATTACTCATTTTTATTTCCTTTTCTGTTAATAAACAAATTTGTCTTACATTGAAGACGAAATCGAAATGGTTTTAGCACATTTTTTTCGTTTCGTCCAGTACTTTTTTTAATTTTTAACACTTTTTTATATTTTTCAGGCTCTTAAATTGCCGTTTTTTTATAAAAAGTGCTTAAATCATTGCCATACCGCCGTTGACATGAATGGTTTGTCCGGTAATATAGGAGGCTTCATCACTGGCCAAAAACACCACCGTATTGGCAATATCTTCCGCCGTTCCCAAGCGTCCCATCGGCACTTCTTTCAACAACTGCGCCCGAACTTCTTCCGACAAAGCATCGGTCATCGGTGTTTTGATGAAACCGGGAGCAACCGAGTTAAACGTGATTCCGCGGGAAGCCAATTCCTGCGCCATACATTTACTCATGGCAATCAAACCGGCTTTTGAAGCCGAATAGTTTGCCTGTCCGGCATTACCCGTCACGCCGACAATGGAAGCCATGCTGATCACACGACCGAATCGATTTTTCATCATACCCGGAATAACGGCACGCGCCAACTTAAAACCGGCTGTTAAGTTAATGTTTAAAACGGCTTGCCATTGATCATCGGTCATCCGCATAGCCAATCCGTCTTTGGTGATACCGGCATTATTGACCAAAATATCAATACGCCCCATATCTGCCTGCGCTTGCTTTACAAGCTGATTTAAACTTTCCGAATCGGTTAAATTCGCCGAATAGACAAAAACCCGATCACCTAATTCTGCCTGAAATGCTTTCAAGGTTTCCAAATTCATATCAGTCAGCGCCAGCGTGGCACCTTGGGCATGCATTTTTTTGGCAATTTGACGCCCGATGCCACCGGTTGCACCGGTAATAAGGGCCGTTTTTCCTGTTAATTCAAACATTTTTTCTCCTTTGAATGATTAAACGTCAGTGACTATACCACGAAAAATTTTTTTTTGCAACTCATTTCGGAAAATATCACATTTTTGTCATTTTTCAAAAAGGCATATCGACTTTAGATAAAGTGTTTCGGCTTTTCTCTTGATTCATGCATTTTTTAACCCATTTAAATGAAAGCGAAAGGAGACACATCATGAAATCACGCAAAAAAAAAGCATTCAAGAAAAAACCATCAATGATGCAAGATGCCAAAAAAACGGCAAAAAATATGGGAGCTTCCATTAAGGAAACAGCCCAAAAAGTCGGAAACAAAGTATCGGAAACGGCGCAAGAGGCCAAAGATAAAATTTCTCAAAGCATTGAAAACGACTCCGATGACACAACCGAAAATCAACAAGATGACGGCAATGAAGAAACGCCGCGTATTCCCGATTCCAAAGTGAAGCAGGTAAAAGCCGAAAATTTAAAAGATAATGACTTGATTTTAGATATTCGCACACATTTCCAACATGCCAAAGAAGCCTTAATGCATCCGCATTGGCATATTGAGGCTGCTGATGTTGATCCGTGTGAATTTATGCGCACTTATAAAATAGATCCTTCAAAAACACTTTACATTATTTGCTCAACCGGCAGAAAATCAATGGATATGGCCAAAAAATTCATTGCGGTCGGCTATAAAAACGTGGCCTCCGTTATCGGCGGAATCAGTGCGGCCAAAGAAGCCGGCTTAAAAATGATTGAACATTCGGCATGGGATGTGCAGCGTCAAGCTTATTTAACGGCAGGTGCACTCATTTTAATCGGCTTTTTACTATCGGGCATGATTACCAAACTTTTTTTGATTGTTCCGTTTTTAGTGGGCTTATGTTTAGCCATACAAGGATTATCCGGCATTGCTCTCATTGACGGTGTTTTAGAAAAAATGCCGTGGAATCAGCCGTCGGAAGAACCCGAACAATAATATCTTGACTGATATAAAACGGGCAGATACCTTTTATCTGCCTGTTTTTTTTATGATTGAAGCTATTTGTTAAAAAAAATCAATCGATTAGCATTTTGAATATTCAACTAATTTTTTTATTTCGCTTTTTCTTTTGAAATAAACGGAAAAAAGCACTTGCAAAACCTCTCGATTTGTGATATTATATTTCTTACATTTTTTAAAAAAAAGAAAGGTCGATTACAAAAATGAATTCGGAATCACTGAACACCCAACTGATTAAAGCAGTTAATGCTCATGAAATTAAAAAAGTCGAAGATCTTATTCAACAGGGAGCCGATCCGAACGTGAAGCATTCTGACGGGAACACGCCGCTCATTATGGCTATTCAATCAATTCAACCGGAAATGGTACAACTGCTTATTGATTATAATGTCGACGTCAACAAAAAAGGACATGACAATAAAACGCCGTTTTTCTGGGCAGCTTATGTGCAATGCGAAGAATGTGCCAAATTGTTAATCAAAGCCGGTGCAAGAACAAACAAAAGTTTGTCCATTCATACCGGAATTTATGATTGGGATAAACGTAAAAATCAACAAATTAAAGAATTTGTAAAAAAAGTTCTCAGCACACATAAGCCGAAAAAAATTATTGCGCATCAATCCGATTACCGCTCTTTCTCTTTATTACGGTTTGCCGCCTGTCAACAAAAAATATACGATTGAAATAAAAGCTTTTTTATAACAAAGTTTTTCATTAAAAAATTGTTTTTCGAAAAGACAGCAAAAAGCGGCGTTGATTTTTGCTGTTTTTTTTACAAAAAAAACTTGTAACAGACTTTAAAATATGATAAAATTACAATAAATTCAATCAGGAGGTTTGATCATGGTTAATGATGATTACAGTATTCTTTTATATAAAAATGTTTTAATGGATCCGACTATGCCGCGCGATAAAGTCCGCATTGTTGATGCATTTCACAATCGTAACCACAACACACAATATAATAAATCAAAACTCAATCCCAAACATATGTTTAAAAATCTTGTTGTGTTAAAAGACTGTGATTTTTCCAATCAAGATTTAACGGGAAACGAATGCTCACCGGCACTCGTTATGGGAACATATAACATTGAAAATACCCTTATTCCCGACTTAGTTAATGCACCGCGTTTTGCTTTTCAAGGAGCGAAAATAAAAGGAACACCCTTGGCTCAAAAGCTTGGAAAAGAATTTTTAAGCGGAGCCGAATATAATAAATTGTGGGCTGAACAAAACGGAGCGCCAGAATTACCACGACTAACAAATGAATTGACTTTTGCGATTTGTCTGAATAAAAATGAAGTGCATATTTATAAAGATGCCGTTGCCGAGAAAGATGATCAAGCTTGTTCATTGCTTGACAGAACAGGCATTATTATTTTGGGTGATTGTGATTTAAGAAATCTAAAAAATTTACTCACGCTTCGAAACGGCGTTTCTTATATCGGCGGCAATTTAGATATTTCCGGTACACAAGTTCAAACATTAAGTAAAGCAATTAACCCGCAATTTTTGAAAGGTGATCTTATTTTTGCTGATACACCGTTAGCAAAATTTTTGGGATGTGACCGATTAAGCCCTAAGGAATATGAAGCAGCATGGAAAAAAGAAAACAAACCGAGTTTGTGCGAATTATATAATCAACGCAAAAAAGATTATCAACACGCATAATATTGTTAATAAACCATTTTCTTTAAATAATGTTATTGCTTGCAGAAATTTTTCGAAATAAAACACCGGTACCGTCCCGTTTAACAGCCTACGGATTTTGTTTTCGGCAGAACAGTTATGTTTTTTCAACGCCGATTTTAAAAGCTGCATTTACGATAACCGTTTTTATATCACCCGACGGGAATATTCATTTTCAAGTTATTGATTCGGATACGCAAGAAGAATATTTGCCGGTGCATATTACCGACATACAAGGTGCTTTTGTTCGTTCGGTTCAGGAAGCCTGCGAAGAAGTGTTAAAAGATATTGCCGAAAAGTGTTTTGTCAGTCATATTTTTAAAATGCCGCAAACAAAAGAACTGATCGAATATGTTCGGCAAAAATACGGTGATGAACCGGAATTTTTATGGCAAAAATTTCCCGATAATGCCATTTGGCGGCGAAAAGATAATCGCAAGTGGTATGGTGCTCTCTTAACCGTTCCCTTAACAAAGCTGGGCATAAAATCAAATAAAACGGCTGAAATCATTAACTTACGAGGCGATCCGCTTCAAATTAAACAGTTAATTGATAATAAAACTTTTTTCCCCGCATGGCACATGAATAAAAAAAATTGGTTAACGATTGTGTCGAACGATCTTATACCGACAGAAACCGTTACGAATATGATAGATACAAGTTATTGCTTGGCTAAAAAGTAACAGGCATTCACCGCGGATTGTTGTTCATTTCGCATAATTGGCGAAAATAAAGTAATTTTTGTCTTTTTTCTTCTTTCCATTCGGCAATCGGCAATTCTTTATTTGTTAATTCCCGATATAACTCCTCCGGCGTTAAGCCGCTGCCGTTTTTAATTTTTTTACCGGAAGAATGTTCCCAAATCAGTTTACAAATTTCCAAATCTTTTGATTTAACGGCATAATGGAAAGGGGTATTGCCGAAGTTATTTTGCGCTTCCGCCTGAGTTCCCCTGTTTAACAACAAAGCAACCATATTGAAATTGCGGTTATAGGCGGCATAGTGCAGCGGATTCGATTTTTCTAAATCCAAAACATTAATATCGGCGCCGGCTTGAATCAAATAATTGGCGCATTTTACCGATCCGACAGCGGCAACCAAATGCATAACATTTTGATTGCATTTGCTGTTCGGCAAATCGAATCGAATATCATCTTTTTTTAATTGCAAAATAATTCTTAAAGCTTCCGGACGATATAACGCCGCCACCAAAAAGGGAGATAACTCATATCGCCCTTCATCTTTTTGTCGGGGTAAAAAATGAACATCGGCACCGGCTTTGATAAGCGGTTCGATTGCTTCGGGATAATAGAAAACGGAATAAATCAAGGCGCGAGAAAATTCTTCTTGTGAAACAGCTTTTTCCGGGCGATCGGAGAGCTTATCATTGCTTTTTACCCGCTTTAACAATTCATCAATCTGCGCTTCCTTCATTTCTTTTAAACGAAGTTTTATTTTGGCAAGCTCTTGAAATTTTTTATAACTCATATCTCCCCCCCGTTGACTTTGCTTTTTAACAATACATAATATTATATCAGAAAAAATAGCTCCTATCAAATATTTTTTTTAAAAAAGCGTCAACGTATTGCCGGTTGAATAAATTTCAACATTTGAAAGACCGTTTTTTTGATCCCAATCAAATCGCATACCGCCGCAATTCGGAATATGGCGATCCATACCTCCGTAAACAATTAAAAAACTGCGCAAAACCCCGCCATGAGAAACCAGCAGAATATTGCCTTCATCTGTCGGCAGCGTTTTTAAAAAATCCATCATTCGCCGCGCAACACTCCGCTGACTTTCGCCATTGGGAAAATGCGCATCAACATTTCCGTTATCAAATTCTTCAAAAACGGCTTTTATGTCAGGCAAATGCTCAATTTCGGCAAAAGAAAGACATTCGGCATCACCGCAATCCATTTCCCGCAACAACGGCGTTGAAATAACCGTTTGTACGCCTAAAATTTTGCTTAATTCCTGCGCGGTTTGCTTGGCGCGCGTTAAATCGGACGTATAGATTTTTTGAATATCGGCATTTTTAAAATATTCTGCTGCATTTTGAGCCTGTTTAATGCCTTCCTTATTCAGCGGAATATCGGTACTGCCCTGCACGCGACGGGCACGATTCCAATCGGTTTCCCCGTGTCTGATGGTATAAATTTTCAAAAAGCGTCTCCTTTAAAATAAGCAAAAAACAAATTTTTTTTCAGGATATGACATAAAATAGTAAATGTCAAGCATGGTTTGATCAACTTCTGCATAACAAGTTATGCAAAACAACACCTTTTTTATCATATGATACCTTTTAAACAAATAAAGCCATAAAAAAAGAGAGACCGATGAGCCTCTCTTTTCTTCTTTTGAAAAATAATTTTTATTTTTCGTCGGCAGCTACCTGCATTTTAACAATAATGTCCGGATTGGCAACTTTGCCGTTATTGGCGGAAGTACCGGCATTTAAGGCGTCAATATATTCCATGCCCGAGGTCACTTGTCCGAAAACCGTATATTTGCCGTCTAAAAACGCGGCATCATCAAAGCAAATGAAAAATTGACTGTCGGCACTGTTTTCATCCATGGCGCGCGCCATTGAAACCGTTCCGCGTCCGTGATGCTTATCATTAAACTCGGCATTTAATTTTTTGCCCGAACCGCCGGTTCCCGTTCCCGTCGGATCACCCGTTTGCGCCATAAATCCGGGAATAACCCGATGAAACTTCACGCCGTTATAAAAACCTTGACGGGTGAGTTCCTTAATGCGTTTCACATGATTAGGTGCCACATCGGGAAACAGCTCAATCACCGTACGACCGTATTTTGTATCCAAATAGAGTGTATTTTCTTTATCCATATCTTGTGCTCCTGCGCTTGTTGTTAAAAATAATCCTGCCAATAAACTTAAAATCGCCTTTTTCATTTTCCCTCCTTTTGTTGTTTGATTTTCCCTGCCGCTTTTAATAAAACCGACAGGGAATAAGGCTTATTCTTCCGTTTCCGAATCGGATTCGGCTTCTTCTTCCACATCGGCCTCATGAACCGAATCGGAATCTTGAATGCTTTCAATCAGCTCTTTTTCATCTGATTGCGGCACTGCCGGCAAATCGTTTTCATCTTCGTCAATATCGGTAATGCATGTTGCCGAAACCACTTTTTCATCCTTATCCAAACGGAACAGAATAACGCCCATGGTGCTTCGGCCGGCAATGCGAATATCACTGACTTTCATACGAATAAGTTTGCCGCCGTCCGTTACCAACATAAGATGTGCATCGTTCGGAACGGGCATTGTGGCAACCACTTCGGCTTTTCGCTTGCCTTCGTCGGTTTTAATATTGACAACACCCGAGGTACCGCGCGCCGTAATTCGATATTCATACGCGCTGGAACGCTTTCCGTAACCCTTATCCGTAACGGTTAAGATAAATTCTTCCTCGCGCGCCATTTTTTCAAATTCTTCGGCTGTAAGCTGAACGGTTGTCGGCGTTGTTTCAAGACTTTCACCCTCTTCCGATTGCCCTGCTGCCCGTCGAATCGCTGCCGATTCTTTCAAATAAGCATCGCGCTTATCAATATCGGCTTTGGCGTGTTTGATAACACTCATGGAAATCACGCGATCACCTGCGGCAAGCTTCATACCGCGCACACCCGTTGACGCGCGCGATTCGAAAATACGCAAATCGGCAACCGGGAAACGCACGCATTTGCCTTGTGCGCCCGCCAATAACACATCATCACCGTCATTACAAATCTGTACGCCGATTAACGTATCACCTTCGTCCAGCTTCATGGCAATTTTGCCGTTGGCGTTCACGTTATAGAAATCTTTTAAACGATTGCGCCGCACGTTTCCGCTGGACGTGGCAAACACAACCGTTTGATTTTCACACGCCGATTCTTCTTCCGGTAACGTTAAAATAGTTGAAATTGTTTCGCCCTGTTGCAACGGCAATAAGTTAATGAGCGCCTTACCCAACGATTGCGGAGAGCTTTCGGGCAAACGATATGTTTTGAGCTTATAGACAATACCGCGCGTTGAGAAGAACAATAACGGACTGTGCGTGCAGGCCACAAACAATTGCGACACCTGATCTTCCTCCCGCGTGGACATACCGGCGCGCCCTTTGCCACCCCGATGTTGCGCCCGATACGTGGAAAGCGGCACCCGCTTGATATAGCCGTTATCGGAAACCGTGACGACCATGTTTTCCCGCGGGATTAAATCTTCCATATCCTGCTCAAACTCGGCATCTTCAATACTGGTGCGTCGTTCATCGGGATATTGCGCCTTTAATGTTTCAAACTCTTCGCGAATGATGGCATAAATTTTCTCGCGTGAAGCCAATGTTGACAAATAACCTTTAATCAGCCCTGCCAATTCGCCGACTTCTCCGTGCACTTTATCGCGTTCCAAACCGGTTAAGCGCTGCAATTTCAAGTCAAGAATCGCCCGTGCCTGCGCTTCGGATAACGTATAATGTCCGTCAACCACCTTGCGCCCGGGTTCATCGATTAACTCAATTAGCCCTGCAACATCGCTGGCGTCCCATTTCGTTTCGATTAAACGTTCGCGCGCCACATTGGAATCCGACGATGTTTTAATCATTTCAATCACGGCGTCCAAATTGGCAACGGCAATGGCAAGTCCGACCAACACATGCGCTCTGTCACGCGCTTTGTTCAGCTGATACACCGTGCGCCGACGCACCACTTCCTCCCGAAAGCGAATGAAAGCCGATAAAATCGATTGCAGTGTCATTAACTCCGGCCGGCCGTTATTGAGCGCCAACATATTCATACCGAAACTGGTTTGCAACGGCGTAAATTTATAAAGCTGATTGAGCACCACCTCCGGATGCGCATCGCGCTTTAATTCAATCACCACGCGCACGCCTTGCCGATCGGATTCGTCCCGCAAATCGGAAATACCGTCAATCACCTTGTCTTTCACCAACTCGGCAATGCGCATAATCATTTGCGCTTTGTTGACCTGATAGGGAACTTCCGTCACGATAATGGCCGTTTTGTCTTTCTTGATTTCTTCAATGGAACACCGACCGCGCATAATAACGGACCCGCGCCCTGTGGTATAAGCCGACCGCGCTCCGCCGCGCCCCAAAATAATACCGCCCGTCGGAAAATCAGGCGCCGGCACATAGGCCATCAATTCTTCGCTCGTTAAATCGGGATTATCAATTAAAGCAATACATGCCGATAACACTTCGCCCAAATTGTGCGGCGGCATATTGGTTGCCATACCCACGGCAATACCGCCCGAACCGTTCACCAAAATATTCGGAAACCGTGCCGGTAAAACCTCCGGCTCTTCACAGGTTTCATCATAGTTCGGCCGAAAATCAACCGTATCTTCATCAATATCTTCCAGCAACCAATGCGCCGTTTGCGCCAACCGCGCTTCGGTATACCGCATGGCAGCCGCTTTATCGCCGTCCATGGAGCCGAAATTTCCCTGCGAGCTGATGAGCGGCACACGCATGGAAAACGTTTGCGCCATACGCACCATGGCTTCGTAAATGGAGCTGTCGCCGTGCGGGTGATATTTACCCATCACATCGCCGACAATACGCGCCGACTTCCGAAACGGTTTGTTGTAATCATAGCCGTTTTCATTCATGGAAAACAAAATACGCCGATGAACGGGTTTTAAACCGTCGCGCACATCGGGAAGCGCCCGTGATACAATCACGCTCATGGCGTAATCCAAATAAGATTTACGCATTTCCTCTTCGATGGCCGTCGGCTGAACGTCCGTTGTTTGCGCGGAAGTTTGAACGGGTGCAAGCTCTTGATTTAAATTTGTTTCTTCTGTCATTTTCTTTGCTTTCCTGATTATTTTTTATATTTTATAAATAAATAGCCCGCATTTTTCGGGAGATAAAAACACTTTCGATTGATTTCAATTAAAAAGGAATTTCATCATCTAATGTTTCGGAACTGTTGCCTGAAAGCGGTGTCGTATCCCATCCGGCGCCGGCTGCCGAAGAAACCCCGCCCGTATCACCGGAGGAAAAATTGCCGGAAACACCGTTATCCGAGCGCTGATCCAACACAATCAATTCGCCGCGATATGTTCCGATCACAATTTCCGTTGTATATCTGTCCTGACCGCTTTGATCGGTAAATTTTCGGGTTTGCAGCGAACCTTCCACATAAACTTTTGAGCCTTTTTTCAAAAAACGTTCGGCAAAATCAGCCAAATTCGAATTAAACACCACAACGCGATGCCATTCCGTTTTTTCTTGTCGTTCACCCGATTTATCGCGCCACACATCGGAGGTTGCTACGGAAATGTTGGCAATTTTTTGCCCGGAATTCGTGTGTCTGATTTCGGGATCGCGTCCCAAATTACCGACTAAAATAACTTTATTCATACTTCCTGCCATTGTAAAATCCTTTCTTTATAAAAATTATTTCTTGTTCAGATTAGCCTTTTTCCGCAAAAAAAACAAGTTTTTTTTTATTTTTTTTAATAATTTTTCATCAGCAAGCCGTTTGACGCGAAAAAAACTTCAAAACAAAGGATTTTTCTTTTAAAAAAGTTTTTATATGCCGGCTTTAAGGCCGTAAAAAAATTTTTTTCGGAACAAAAAAGCCGGCGCTGTCGTTTTTTGTGCAACAGACAACGCCGGCATTCTTTACGAACGATTATCTTTGTTTATTCGCGCGTTTTTTGAGAAGAATAAAAGCTTCTGAAACTTTTTTCCCGATTACCGGCATCGGCCCGCAGAATTTTTTGAACAAGTTTCGGGTTTGCGTAATAATAAATTTGTTTAATCGTATCAATATAAAATGAAATATCTTTCAGCTGTTTTTTCATTCTTTTGGTAAAAATATAATCGTAAACCGTTCTGCCGCTTTTGTCTTGGGAAAACAATTCCGCACCGTATAAGCACAATTGAATAACGGTATCTTCACCGTTTTTCTGACGAACGGCTTTCATTAACGCCGTTTCGTTTTGATTGTTAACGGCATTCACATCAGCTCCCTCTTGCAACAACGGCACCACATTAACTCCTTGTTCGGCTGCCAAAATTAACGCCGTGTTTCCGTTTAAATCTTTGGCTTCCAAATCAACACCGTGATCACATAAATACCGTATTGCCGGCTTGTTTTCCGCCAAGGCCGCTTTCATTAAAACCGTTTCACCCGATAAATCCTGTGCAAAAATATTTGCTTCGTGATTAGCCAAAACCAAAAAGAACGGACTTTTATTTGTTGCGGCAATCATAAGCGGTGTCATGCCTTCTTTATCGGCCGCATTCACATCGGCGCCGGCCTTTATTAACAACGGAACTGCCGCATCAAAGCCGTTATAAAGTGCTTCCGATAAAGCGGTGTTGCCGTATCTGTCCGGCAAATTCACATCAACCTTTCGAAAGAGCAATAATTTTAAAACTTCAATATTTTGGTATCGAACGGCTTCAATTAACGGGGTTGATTTAAAAAAGTTCCGTCTGTCGTTCAGCAAGGCACCGTTTGTCATTAACCGAACGGCTATGTTTGTGTTATGATTGGCAATGGCCAATGAAAAAGCCGTTTTACCGCCCTCGGATACCGCATTCACATCGGCTCCGTCCGATAATAACAAGCAAACCATTTCCAAATTGTTTTTTTGAACGGCCTTCATTAAAGGTGTTATTTTGCTTTTATCGGGGTGCGAAACATCGGCACCGCTCATTATGGCCGCTTTTAATTGATTTACATTGCCGTTTTCAATAGCCTGATGTAATAATTCGTTTGCTGTTCTCATTTTAACTCCTTGAATAAAAATTTTCATGCATTATAATATAAAAAAAGAAAAATGCAAGCAAAAACAGATTCTCTTTTTTAAAGGGATAAAGCATTGAAAAATAAAAAAAGAACCTTCGATTAAAAAGGAAGGTTCTTTTAAAACGCTTCTTTAAATTATAAAGATTGTTTTGCTTTTTCAACCAAAGCTTCAAAGGATTTTGCGTCATTCAAAGCAATATCGGCCAACACTTTTCTGTCCAGCACAATACCGGCTTTGCTTAATCCGTTCATAAAGCGCGAATAAACCATTCCGTTTTGACGAACGGCCGCATTGATACGGGCAATCCAAACTTGACGGATTTCGGTTTTTTTGGCGCGCCGATCGCGGTACGCATATTGCAACCCTTTTTCCACTTTTTGTTTGGCAACGGTATAGACCTTGGAATTACGGCCGCGATATCCTTTTGCCAGCTTCAAAATTTTATTATGTTTTGCACGAACGGTTGTGCCACGTTTAACTCTTGCCATACAAACCTCCTTAACCGATTAAATATTTTTTGACGATTTTAGAAATGACCGCACTCATCACGGTGTTACCGCGCGCATTACGTTTCATTTTCTGTGATTTGCACATTAAGTTGTGGCGTTTAAAGGATTGTGTTCCTCTGATTTTGCCGCTCGCCGTTAACGAAAACCGTTTTTTAACGGCACTTTTTGATTTTAATTTAGGCATTTTTTCCTCTCGTTTGTTAAAGTTAAAAAAAGCGTCAATTTTGAGGCAGCCTGTGAGGCAGCCCTCGCCTCTTCAATTGAACGGAATTTCTTATACACCAGATAAAATGATTTGTCAAGAAAATAATTTTTCTTTCATATTTATGTTGACATTTCTTTTATTTCCTTTTAAAAGGGTAAAAAGGGGTGAGAAATGACCGACAGAATAACCGAACTTGAAATGCATGCCGCTTCGCAGGAAAGAACCGTCGATGAATTAAGTGATGAGGTTTTTCGATTATCCAAACAAGTGGCGGAATTGGAAAAGCAAATGAAACGAATTATTGATTCCATTGATAAAACCGAAGTAAAGCCCCTGTCTGAGGAAACACCGCCGCCGCATTATTAACGAAAGAAAAATATGAAAAAACTGATTATTAAAATTTTTATTATTCTTTTACTGATCGGCAGCACGGGTTATGTTTATTATGTGCCTCACCCGAAACAAAAGCAATATCGATTTTTGCTGATGTGTTCTTCATTTAAGCGACCTATGTTCTTATCGGGGCAAATATTCAGATTGATGAATCAAACCTATCAAAATTTTGATCTTTCCGTTTCCGTAAAAGGCGTTAATCCCGAAAAAAGTGCCGAAACGTTTGAAAAAGAATGGCGTCCGTTTATTCGGAAAAAACGGTTATATTTAAGATATGACATGAACAAAGGACAATTATCCAATTTACTGGATACGGTACGAAACTTTCAATTGAGTCATTATGATTATTTTTGTAAAATTGACGATGATGATTGGTATGCGCCGGAATATCTTGAAAGCGTCAACCGTAGTTTAAATAATACAAAGGAAAAAGTCCATATAACTTTCGGCGGAACCGCATACAGATTATGGGAAGATGTGGATACAACACATATTGACAAAAATAATTCAAATCTGGTCGGGCCAACAATTTGTGTTTCCCGCGAATTGATTAAAATTCTGTTGGAAATTGAAAGAAACCCGTTAGCATACAAAAAATATTTACCGGATGAACCGGAGGGAATGCAAATGATTCGGGAAGATCGGCTCATTCACCATTTAGGATTGAAAATGGGAGCTCAAAACCGTTATACCGAAGAACCGTTGGTCATATACGGGCAACAATATCCCTCCGTTACCAGAAACAGAGGATATTTAAAATAAAAAAAATTGCTTGACAAAACGAAAAAAAAGCGTTAAACTAATGATAAAGTAAAAAAAAGATAATTTTATTAGGAGGCGGATTATGGATTTCTTTTCAGAAACAAAACAAAAAATTAAAGCTGTCAAAGAGTTTGCAAAACGACGCGTGCGCCCGTTAGCGGTTATTGCTGCTGCCGGTGTTACCTGCGGTATTACTTCCTGTGAGGAATATCATTCTTATAATGCAACAACCGTTACTTATGTAACGGCCGACGGTCGTAAAGTAAAACAAAGTTATGGCGGTTCTTTGCGTGATTACACCAAAGCCGTTCGCGACATATCCGATTCCACACGAAGCATTTCGCAAGCGGCACGCACGCTCAGACAAGCATTTCGGTAAACAGATATCGCCTTGTTTTATTTATCAAGCAGTTGTTTATAGAAATATTTATAAAAAACATCTCCTTTCAAATATAAAGAAAACCGCCGGAAACAAAGCCGACGGTTTTTCTTTTATATCATTCAACTAATTTTCTCTGTTTCTTTCGTGATTTGGCAGAACAATTGTTTTTTGAGCAGCAATAACCTGCGGTTCCGTGACCGTTTTTCTTAATTGTTCCTGATAATCTGCCCGCTTTAAGAACAGTTCAACCGTTTTCAAGCGAATTAAAGACCGCGTCATATTATATTTCAACTCGTTATTTTCCGTTTGACTCACATAAGTATCTTTTAAAATTTCCTGAATATTCTTTGCTTTTTGTTCAATCTGAACAGCCAACGATTTTAACGCATCGGTTACGATATAATGTTGCATTTTTTCAACAAGTTCGGGGTGATTTTCTTCCCGGGCAATATCCAACGCCGAAAAACCGCGATGATTTTTCTTCATCGGATCGGCGCCGTAAAAACAAAGCATACCCACAACTTCACCGTTGCCCGCGTTGCGCCAGGCGGCATAAAACAACGGCGTATTTCCCAACATATCCTGATCATTCACATCGGCTTTACCGGTATGAATCAGCTCGGAAACATTTGCGGCCGTTGACGCCCGAAACAAAGGCGTTGTTCCCCATTTATCACGCGCCTGAACGGAAGCCCCGTGCGCCATCAGCAGCCGTAAACCGTCAACATCGCTGTGCGCGGCGGCCACATGCAGCGGCGTTAATTTATTATTATCTTCGGCGTTCACGTCAGCCTTATGCTGTAACAATTCTTTAATTGCCGACACATTATTAAATTTGGCAGCCACATGCAGCGGTGTTTCACCCATTTTATTTTTGGCATTCACATCAATATTCATTTTCAAAACGGTTTGAAGCATTGCCATATTTGCTTGCCTCACGGCTTTATGCAACAAAGTATTGCCCAAATTATCAACTTCTTCTTTAAGAACATCGGATGATAATTCCTTTAATTGGTCAACATCACCGCTTTCAACCATTTTAAAAGCCGGATGATTGGCAAGTTCGCTCTCATACAAAGAATTTTTAACGGCAACCGATTTTTTATCTTTAATATTTTTCATTTTTTACCCCTTTCGTTCATACATCTCTTTTCAAAGCGGTAATTATATATTTTTTTAAAGTTTTTGTCAAGTAAAATTTTATTTTCTTTAATAAAAAACAGCCGAAAAGCAATTTATCATCTTGCGTTTTTTTCAAAACAATCTATATGAACAAAGAAACATATTTAAAGGAGGGGAAAAATGGAATCAACAATTATGCCGAAAACCGTTCGAAACGGCAAAAGTTTCTGGCTTTTACTCATCAGTCTTATTTTAATTTTAAGCGGTGTTTATGTTTTGTTTAATCCCATAACGGCGCTGGTTGCCTCGGCCATGGTTGTGGGCGTTGTGTTTATTTTATTGGGTGTGGGCTATTTAATGGCTTTTCGAGAAAAAAAGTCGTCCATGTTCTTGGCGTTGGGTGTTTTAGATTTAATTATCGGTGTTCTCTTTTTAAGCAATATCGGCATCAGTGCCGCCAATATGCCGATTATTCTCGGCTTGTGGATTTTATTTAACGGAATTGCCGAAATTGTGATGGGTTGGGAAATGCGTTCCAATCAAGATTCTATGTGGAAAATATTTTTCTTCGGCGGCATTTTAGGCGTGATTTTTTCGCTATTGATTTTTGCCATGCCCGTTATCGGCGTTGTAACCATTACCGTTGTGATCGGTCTTTACTTAATTATTTACGGCGCTTTGGAATTAACGCGCTTTATGAAAGCTTATTAAAGCATATAACCTTGCTTAAAGCGCCTGTTTTGAGCAATCGCTTCCGACAGGCGCCCAAAGCGCGGGAAAGTTTTAAAGTGGTTCGATGGGGTTCTCTTAAAAGCTGGCCTCACTCACATAAGGCGTAGCAGTAGCCGTTGCGATTGCCGCCGTTGACGTTACCGTTACTGAGGTAAACGTTGCACGCGGTGCAGGAATCAATCGGATAAGGCGTACTCGTCCACCCCCATCCGCTTAGTTCTTTACTTGCCAATGACTTTCCATACGAGCCGTCAGGACAATAGGAACCAACGCTTTTCGGGCACCCCAAATCTCCTAAACTCACCAAATGCATACCGGACTTACCTAATTTCCTTCCCAATGCTTGGCAAAACGCATCTGCTGCCCACCAATCCATAGTGCTATTCGATTTATAGATCGTTTTTTTACCTCCTTCGCTATTTTTCACTTCTATATCTCTATAATTCCCTTCTGCCTTTTTACAGGTATGTCCGCTTGAATACAGAACCGGATTCCCATTACTACAGTCATTTAAACTCATATCACAGTATTCATCATCAGCACACCCTTCTCCATTCGTATTACACACATTATCAATGCATTTTCCGTCACTGGTCCATGATTTGCCGGCTTCTTTACAAACGCAATCACCTACTTTGTCACTCCATTCCGCTTCTTCAGGACACATGATGCACCGGCTGCCTTTTAAATGGCTCCCTTCTTCCGTGCATTCACATGTTCCATCTTCTTGTCGCGCACCGGCCGGACAGGCTGTGCACCCGTAACCCGTCCAATATTCATTTTCATCATTGCATTTGCATGTTCCATCTGCTTGACACTCTCCGCCCGCGCACGTTGTTTCATCGCATTCCGGCTCATCTTGCGGCTGATCAGCTTGCTCCGGATCTGTTACCTCCGGATTACCGCTTCCGCCGCTCACACCGCCTATATCTTTGGTTGAAAAATCTACTTCTAACGCGTTATTGCTTTCTTCGGTGCATAAATCTGCGCTTGAATCGGCGCTATATTCCTGATTATTCACCACTACTGCTATTGCATCGTCCATATTGTCTAAAAGCGTCACCAGCGGTTTACACACCCCCGCCGGCACGCCCGATACTTTAATAAAATACCCCGATTCTCCCGATTCCTCAGGCTCTCCCGCTTCGCTAAAAACGGCAAAATTAAACTCAACGCCGTAATTACTGCCGAAATTTAAATGCCCCGAATCGTACGGTTCCCCCAACATCAAATTTTCCGCCCCTTGCGCGGTTTTCACTTTCGCATCGGTGCGCATGAGGTTGATTTCATTCGCAATTTGATTCGCCTGATACCGATTCATTGCCATTCTGTAACCGGCAATGCCACCGATTGAAATAACACCGATTATTGCCAAAACGCCGAGCATTTCAACCATTGAACGGCCTTGTTGTGCTTGATTTTGAACTTGTTTTAATTGTTTTTTCTTCATTTTTTCGCTTCCTTTCAATGCAAATAGCATAAAATAAACGTACCTTTTTTGCAACGCTGATTCCGGGGTAAAATTACCCTCAAAAATTGGTAAAACAGTCTTTTTATAACCGTTTGATATTGCATTAAAATTACCTCACATTAAATTTTTTTTGAAAAAATCAAAAAAAAGTGTTGCAAAAATCGTACGTTTTTTTGATGCATATTCAAAAAAAATCGCCTTGATGAGAGGCGACCGGAAGTTAACAACTATTTACCTGAATAGCGCGATATATTGACCAAAAGGCTATTTTATCGCCTTCCGGTCGTTCGATTATTTGCCTTGTTTATAAAAAAACAGGGCTAAAATCTATCCTTTTTCAAGGATACAGGTAAAGAGGTTGTTAAGCCTCGGGGCACACATCACTTGCCTTGCCTTTGAGTATAAATGCACTCAAAAACAATGTCAAGCAGAAAAATTTGCATCATTTATTTTTTCCCCTATCGGCCCATAGCGACAGACGACAAAATGCCGTCTGTCACACCCGCCGATAGAGGGAAAAAAGAAAGTGCCATATACAGATAACAGAGTGATATTCTACCGAATCGCCTTATTTTCGGCCCACCGCGCTATCCCACAAATGCGGAACAGCACTTCCCGCCGAAAATAAGAGAGTGTGCCACTTACAAACAAAGTGCAAATCGGCTCATCGGTTCCTTTTGCGCCAAAAATAAGAGAAAGTGCCACTCATAAACAAAGAGGAGAAAAATATCATTTGTCTTTACCGCTTCTGCCAAAATGACAGCCGATAAGGCCGAATCTACTTTCCCCCCCTCCCCTAAAAAAAGCACATGTTTTTCCACCAGATTGCCCGGCAATAAATATCCGCTCAAAAAAACATAATTAAATTCAATATATTGTAACTTTTTTTTCACAAACGCCTGTGCGGAAAATATTGCAGAGTTAATTCAAGCAGTTCTCTGTTTTTAAGCACCTTGCTTTTCGGAATATATTGCAAAATGTCTTTTTGAAAATTCAATCGCTGCCGATTTTCCGCCTCCGACAACGACCGATTCATATATCTGTCTAACGCCTGCTTTTCATAATCCGACAAAGCCGTACATTGCCGTTTTTTTAAGTGTTGCGGCAACTCTTTATTCAATTGAATCACCTGTTCGGGACGAAAAATAATATAAGAATAATGCCCTTTATCCTCCCACTGATTGATATATTTAAACCCGTCAATTCCGCGTCGCTCGAAAAACCGAATCATTCGTTGAAAAGCCAAATGCCGACAATTTTCTCCCATATTCGAAGTGCCTTTCAACGGCTGATACAATGTTTCGGATTGCAATTCGGCAATCACTTGTTCATCGGGTATGCGAAACGGATCTTTAAAAATCATATCATACACGGGCGGTACAACCGGCATTTTATAATTTAAAAACAAGCCGGCAATAGCAAACGTGCGCAAAAAGGGCTGCGCTTGCAATAAAAGCATACTATATGATTCCCGCTCCAAAACATTTAAAACAACTTGTCGATAATTCAACATATTATGTTCATATATATCAATAATTTCAGCCGGATGCGAAACATTTAACGCCACCGGAATCAATCGCCCGTTTTTTTGCAGCTTTTCCTTGCAATGTGCCTGATATTCTTCATTTTTATCAATCAAATCCTCTTCGGAAAATTGATCATCGAAGCGCTCTGCTTGAAAAATCATTGCCTCTTTTGCCGCCGTTTTTGTTCCGAAATGCGAAAGCGGATAAAAATTTTCAAACTGCGTGAGTGTGCCGTGATAAAAAACACGCGGCCGATTATTTTCGTTTTTCACCAACGAAACAGTCGGCGTATTTGCTTCATATTGCGCCAATTTCTCTAAAATCTGTTTTTTCGTTTGTGTTTCCGTCATCTCGCGCTTTCAAATTGCTTTTCGGATAAAAAAAGGGCTCGCAGAACGAACCCTTTTCTTAAGGCAATATTACGATAATCTTGTGTTTGAACTGTTGATCAGCGCAACTGCCGTATCGGCGGTACCGGTATCAAGAACCGGTTGCGAAAAATCACTCAACGTACCGCCACTGCTGTTGCCGCTATCTTGCGTTGTACCACTGTTACCGGTATCTTGCGTTGTGCCGCTGTTGGTAGTATCTTGTGCTATACCGCTATCTTGCGTTGTACCGGTATTGCCGCTATCTTGTGCCGTACCGCTGTTACCGGTATCTTGCGTTGTACCGCTGTTGGCGGTATCTTGCGTTGTACCGCTGTTGGCGGCATTCTCTGCTGCCTGTTTTTCCAATTCGGCAACTTTGTCTGTCAATTCATTCACGGTCGATTGAGCCTCACTGGCAGCGGCTTTTGCCTGTTTCGTCTTTTTCTTTTCGCGACTGACTAACCACCAACCAAGTCCGACAGCACCGCCAATGCCCAAGAAGCCCAAAATCCATGTACCGTATTTTGACCAAAAGCTCTTCTGCTCCGCTTGGGCAATAGCCATCGGCAAATCATCGGTTTTAACGGGCTTCCCGTCAGGGCCTAACACCGTACCGCCGGAGGTAGCGCCGCCGCTGCTTGCGCCCGGAACGACTGTCGTTCCGCCACCGCCCGGTATGGTTACCGTGCCACCGCCGCCGCGAACCACCGGAGGAACCGTCGTTCTGCCGGTATCATTTCCCGGCTTGGCCGGCTCTTTCTCTCCTTCTTTGGGTAAGAGGTTAGCCTTTCTCAATTCAGCTTTTATTTCCTCCGGAACGGTTTCATCAACACCGTTTGCTTGAAGTCGCGTTAAAATATCCTCACGCTCTTTCTTTTCTTCTTCGGTTGCCTGATCACCTTTCTTTTCAATTTCAATGACTTTGAAAATTTCGTCCTTAGAAACTTTTTTACCCTTTGTCTCATCATCTTTGCTATCTTTATCGGTTTCGTCTTTTGAATCCGTGTCGGTTTCAGCATCCGAATCGGTATCCGTATCGGTATTTGTATCGGTATCGGTATCGGTATCCGTATTGGTATCCGTATCCGTATCGGTATTCGTGTCTTCCGGTTTGTTTTCATCAATAGAGGAGATAACGACTTGATCTTCTTGTTGGTTATCATTTTCCTTGCAATTATTATAGGCATCTTCAATTTTTTTCAATGCCATTGCTTCAATGGAACTTTTAACATCCATACCGCAAACATCGGCATATGCTTTTGCAACCTCATCATTTGAAACCATTAATTGCTTTGTCAACATACCCCGCTGTTGCATGGCAACAACAATATCATATCCGTTATTTTTAATTTCTTGAGCAAACTTTTTATCTTCTTCATTTCCCGAATGATCAATAGCCCAATCAATCAATCTTCTTTTTTCTTCCGGAGAATACTGTTTTAAATTTTTAATACCTAAATCTTTTCCAAGCGTTTTTTGCAGGTTCGATATTGCCTCCGCATCGTTCGGATTTTCAGTGAATTTGTTAATTGCCTCAAATTCAGCATAGGTAGCGGCTACAGCAAGACCGATAGCAACTTTTCCGGCATGTCTTGTTAACAACTTTTTACCGTCAGAATAAAGATTTTTACTCCATGTTTTCAAATGACCGGCAGCCTTCGGCGAACTTGCGCGTTCATAACATTTTTTAAATCCTTCGAAATTACCCTCTTTAATGATTTTTTCTACTTGTTCGGGCGACATTTTAGCGGAAGCGCCCATTTTTTTCAAAACGGAGGCCATTCCTTTTGTATCGCCGGCAGCCATGGCTTTGGAATATTCTTCAACGAATTGAAAATCTTTTGCAACCATATCCGAAGCCGTTTTAACATTTTCCGCACCGGCTAACCATTTTTCCGAGCGATCCAAAACTTGCTTTTGCACTGTCTCATAAGCCTTAATTTGAATGTTCGCATCGGGACCGACATGTTTCGCAACATCGGAAGCGCTCATAACGGTTTTTTGAGTGACCAACTGACCGCCTTCAAATTTATAAGCCCCGCTCTTCAATCCTTCCATTACTTTAGCGGCTTCTTCAGGGGTTCCGGTAAAGTCTTTCATAAAAGCATTAAGGGCTGCTTCATTTTTCTGAGTATATATTTTACTATATTTTTCTTTCCATAATTTGTTAGCATCTTTAGTTAAGCCGTTTTTTTTCAACAAGCCGGACTCATCAACAATTTTTCCGTTTTCGATTCTAATATTTCCTTCTCTGCGCTCAGATTGAAGTTGTTTAACGAGTTCTTTATCCTTTGTTATATCTTCGAAATATGTTTGAAAGTCGGGAACTCCCCACCGTCTCACCGGAATATCTCGATAATCTTTCATAGCTTGAGCGGTAAATTTATCAGCACCCATAATAACTTTTTCATCAACGACAGCGCCGTTTCTAAATGTATATTCACCTTTGCTTAAACCGTTGACTAAATTAGCTTTTTCAGGCGAATCGGGCATTTTATCAAACAAGGTTTTAGCATGTTTTTCATATAACATCTGCCGATTTTTAATCACATTATCACGAAACTTTGCAACCCGTTCGGGCTTTGCTTTGTCAATCATATTGGAAATTTGTTGAAACTCTTCCGGTTTGACTTGCGAAATAAATTGATTCTTTAAAGTTTTTACCTGCTGATTCAATTTTTTGGCATCTTTTTCACCGGCTGTTTTCAGTTGTTCTTCCAACCGGTCAATTTGAGCCATCATATTTTTCGTTTCTTGACCGACCCCCTTTTCCAAAAATGTCCGTGCTTCCTTATTTTTCAACAAATATTCCGATAAATTTTCGGTTACCGCTGTCGTTAAATTACGATTTCTCATTAACTGGAACGATTTATAAGAAGCCGTTGCCGATAAAGCAGCTGCGACCTGCCATGCAACAGCCTCCGGCACTTTACTGGAATTTTTAGCCGTTTCCTCGATATTTTGATTTAAATTACCAATCATTTGGCTGGCTTCTGCCGAAACCTCCTGCATGGATCCGACCAGGTTTAAATCCATGAGTTTCGGTTGATTTTGTTGTGTGTTTTGTTGTGTATTTTCAGCCATTTTTTTCCTCCTTTGACTTGAAACTGTTTTTATTTATAATAATCATCGTTGAATAAATTGACATCTTGGAATGCTTTGGGGATTCCCTCTTCGTCAAATAATTCTTCTGAATCTCTTATTTGAGCATTTTTTTCTAATGTATCTTTTGTGGTCGCTGCATTAGCAGACTTACTTAACGTTTGCAATAAAGTACCCGTCGGGTTTTCTTCGTTTTCTTCATTTTCTTCATTTTCTTCATTATTCACTTTGGGTTTGCCGGCCATTTTCCACTTATCAATCAGTTGTTTACGCAAATTGGCTTCGGAAACAACGGCATTGCTTTCCATCATGGCTTTTTCAAGCGTTTTCATGGCTTCCGCCTCTTCGCCGTTAAAATCTTGATATAACTTTGCCCGCTTTTCCGCCAACGGATTTTTTCCCGCCATTGCCGATAACATTTGTTCACTGCCATATAAATATAGTCCGGACTTATAAACCTTAATCACATCGTCTTCTTGTTTTAATTCCGGCGATACATCTTTGGCGGCAATAGCGCTTGTCATTGCTTTTTCATGATTGGCTATGTATTGAGCGCGCCCTTCCTCCGTCATATCTGCTAAATCAAAACAGCCTTGCACCATTTCAAAAACAGGTTTTCCGCTGGTACTGCCGCTATGAACCGCCCACGCCAATGCCGCTTTTAATTCATCATTATTCATTTGAGATAAGCGGTTTTTGGCTTCCATTTCATCTTGATGACATTCTTGAGCATAATTTTTGCAATCTTGGGTTAAGTGACTGTTTTTGATTGATGTAAACCATGCACCGTCACCAAACACTTCATTTCTTTTATCTTTACCCAATTCTGCTTCTGTTAATCGGCGCTCCAAAGCGCATTTATCAGCCAATTGCGCCCGAATTTCTTTTTGCTCTTCATCGCTTAATTTTTTATATCCGCCGTAATAAGCCGTTGCCAAATCAGCCCCTTCAAGAGCAACGCCCGTTCCCGCAGCAACGGCCAATCCTGCCGCCCAACCCACACCCGGGATGAAGAATGTGCCGACAACAGCGGCATTTTTCAATGCTGTTACCGCTGCTTCCCGATATTCCGACTTTGAAAACATTAAATCCATTTGACTAAGCATTGTTTTATGCAGCAGCGCTTCTTTATCGTGAACACCGTTATAATCAAGGATTGCCATTTTTTCATCAATTTTACCCGCTTTTTTCGCTTCCTCCTCTTGTTTTTCAACTTCTTGCGGATGAGCTCTCGCATAAGCGGCATATTCATTGACCGAGTTCGCCAAGAAAGTGTAAAATTGCTCCGATTCGCTCAATTTATCAAGTGCCGGAACAACCAGATTTTTCAAATGATCTTTATCAACACCCACGGAATATAACGAATCGGCATACACCTTTTTAAGCAGTCCTTTATCACGGGCATAAGCTCTTAAATTATTTATATTCTTCCAGGCGGACATGGCATCCGCATCATTTTCTTGTTGAGCTTTATCAATATAATAAGCGCAAATTTTATCCCATTCGCTTGAATGATGCATTGCCTCAACGGCATCATCATATGCTTTACTTAAACCGTTTGCCTGATGCGCATATTTTCGAATATGTGAAAATGACAGTTGATCTTGATATTCTTTTCTTCCGGTGCTTGTAAAATACTTTCCGTCATCTTTATGATTTTTATAATGAATTAAACCGTTTTCAACCAAATTTTTAAAATAAGAAGCCTGATGATCGGACAAAGTATCGGGTAATTCTTCATGAGCAGCCAATTTATAATTGACCGACTGCATCATTTCATAGCGTCCTTCCATCAACGGTTTTGCCTTTTCAAGCATCCAGTTGATTTGCGGCATATTATGCTTTTCGTTTCGATAAGTATCCAGGGCAACATTTATGGTATATGGCGCAAAAATCGGCGCAGTAACAGTGCTGACAGTCGCTATTACCGTAGAAGAAGCAATATCGCTTTTATTATCGCGATCATGCGTATCTGACAAAAACACTTTCCCTTTTGTTTTTGCGTTTTCATAAGTTTCCATTTTAGAACCGAAATCAATCCAAGTGCTTGATGAATTCAACAGATTTTGCTCATTTGACAGGGATTGTTTTTCTTCATCGGATAACGTATCGTTCAATTTATTTGCAATTTCGGCAGCCCGTGCCTTTTTAAATTTATCAAACGGAACTTTGCCCAACTTCGCATTGGCAGAAATGCGGGAATTATATTCCTCCCGTTTACCGCCGATTGAATCATGCGCCCACGCATCTTTTTGCGTATCATGCCAATTCCAATTCTGTAAATCACGCATGTAAAAATCAACATTTGATTTAAACTCATCGGCCAGCTCCTGATTACCGGGGACATGTAGTAACGTAAAACGATCGGGCATAACTTTTACTCCATTTTTGATTTTGTTTCATTATATCAGTTTTTTTACATATATGCAAGCATTTTTTGTCATTTTTTTACAAATTCGTCATTTTTTTTGTCTTTCCTTTGAAAAATAAAAGATTTTTTATCACAATTAAAATTTTTTACATTTTTTTTTGAAAAATAACTTGACAAACATTTTAAATTCGTGTAGAATGTGTTTTATCGAAATGACAAGGAGGGTTTACTCATGACAAACGAATCGCGGAAAATGGTTTTAAAGTTAGCCGGTCTCGGGGCTTTAACGGCGGCGTTTTGTTCATGTGAACGCCCGAAAGCCTATCCCGAAGGGAAAGAATTGGAACAAGCAGCATGGTTAATTAACAAGCCCGGGCAACGTGCTCAATTTGTGCATGAGGGCGAATTATTTACGCGTTTGTTTTTAGATACCGACGGTGACAGAAGCACCTATGAATATGTGGCTATGGATAAGCGCACAATTTTTGTTTCCGGCAAACAGAATGTTTATGACTATCGCAAAGCCATTGACACATTGGAAACGGGCGAATGTCGCACCTTGGCAGAATGGAAAAAAGTCGCGCCGAATATTGTGAAAGGGGAATATGTTTCGCGCTGACAAAGAACAAGAAAGCCGCACGAACCTCCTTAAAAAAATAAAAACGTGCGAAAAAATGTGCAACAAGCAGAGCTTTCTTTGGTATCCCGTTAAGGGATAAATCCGACCGGCGCAGTCGGTTATTGAAGCGGGTAACGACTCCCTCCCCTTTAAAATAACCCGCTTCAATATGCGCCCTCCTTTTTAATAGCAATCATCCCGTCATTTTGGCGGGATGAATTGATTCGATAAAGAATAATTTTTTTGAAATATTTGTTTTCAAGCAATTTTCAGCAAACACTTGCGACAAGCGCAATACACATTAAACAAAAGCCGATAATTTCCCGGTTTTAACAAGCCGCGCAGGCGTAAAACATAACTTTCGGTATGTTTTAAAAAACCGAAGTAAGAATTAAACACAAAACTCATTTTTTTAATTTTTATATCCATAAGCGGGGCCGAAAGCGTGCCGAAATAATGCATTTTATGCAAAAAACTTCGGCGCAAGCGCCGACTCGGGGATTTATCGGCGTTAATAATTGTACCTTTCTTAAACTCCTTTTTTGCGTTTTCATCTCTCTTTTTTTCTCCGTTTCTTTTCTTTCATTTCCTTTGCGTTTTAAACGGGTTTTAAAGCCCGCAGGCGCGTTTTCTGTTGTACTCCCCTCTTGTCCCCTCTGCCTCCTTCGGGAGCCCTCCCCGCGGGCTTTTAAATGCCCGACGGGGAAAGTTTTAAAGTGGGGCGATGGCTTCGTCCTCTCAAAAGCTGGCCTCACTCACATAAGGCGAGGTAGTTGTTGACGAGGTTGTGGCTGACGCTACCGCTATTGATGATAACGTAGTACCCGATGCAGGAAGAATATGTATCTTTCAACCAGGGATCACTATAACAACTCGTACTCTCTCTGTAACCATTACAATACATTGCCCTCAAATCCTTTATCGTTTCTGATACATTATTATTTCCGTAAGACGCGCTCGTTCCCTTACAATATCCGTTCTTCTTGTTGGTCGGATCCGGAGCATCATTATCCTGATAACACTTCCAATCTATATCACTATTACTCCAGCTTACCATAATGCCTTTCGCGCCCTCTACCTTGCTTTTCGCTGCCGCGCAGAACCTTTCCGCACTCCACCAGTTCATCTCGCTACTCGACCCATAAACATTCTTTCCATCTACCTTACCTTTTTTAACACTTGTTATTTGAATACACTCAAACTTTTTACACGAACTCTCATCACAACTACCGCAACCGCTACTCTTGCAATAATAACCATCTCCACAATGCAAGTCTTCACACGATTTCGGCTTTGTTGTTGTCGTTACAGTCGTGGTGGTTACAGTGGTGGTTGTGGCCTCTGTCGTGGTTGTAGCCTCCGTTGTCGTTGTTTCCGGCGTTGTTGTCACAGTCGTGGTTGTCGTGGTCGGCTCCGTTACCTCAGGCGTGTAAATATGCTCCGACGTTTCCGGCTCCTCCGGCCGCGATTCATACTCCGTTACGCCCGCATCCACATCAAAAAACACCGTTACAAACCCTTCTGTTTCATCTGTTTCCACTGCGGTGGCATATTGCAAATTCTCCGCCGACTCGGCTACCATTTTTGCGACTCGTTCCGGTAAATCAAGCGCCGTTATAAAATATCGCGTTTCATTTATATATTCACACTCCGGGTCTGCAACTTCGGCATTATCTCCGCATCCGTATTGAAAACCGTAATTTACCGTTCGAAACGTGGGATTTTCGTCATCATACGGCGACCCGAGCGCCAACGTGACACCCTCTTCATTTCCACGCTGTAACAACATGGCCAATTGCAAGCTGTTTAAGTTGATTTCATTCAGAATCTGATTCGCAACATGCTTATCCATGCCCCAGCTGTAACCTGTGATTCCGCCGATTGACAGCACACCCACAATCGCCAGAACCCCCAGCATTTCAACCATTGACCGCCCTTCTTGCGCCTCATTTTGAACTTGTTTGATTTGTTTTTTCTGTTGTTTTTTCATGGTTTCTCCTCCTGTTAATTCTACTTCAATAGCATAAATTAAACGTACCTTTAATGCAACGATTTTTTCGACACTTTTCAAGCACTTACAAAAATCAAAACAAGACGGCAAAAAACCTTTGAAAATCAAAAAATTGTGTTCCAAAAAAATTTTTTTTGAAAATTTTAAAAAAAAGTGTTGCAAAAAAGGTACGTTTAATTTGTGCAACACTCATTAAAATAAACCCGAAGATCTCCTTTCAAAACAATTCTATCACCCCGAATAAGAAAAAATATCAATTTAACAACGCTTAAAACGTCATTTTCCTCCCGAACTCTGTGTTCTGCGCTTTTTTTAAACAATGCTCTCCTTTTTTGCTTGACTTTTGTCAAATTTTATGTTAGAATATCATAAGTTTTTATGTAATCAACCCAGACAAAAGGAAAAATTTATGGTACAATCTATTGATACGGAAACATTTTTTTCAGCCGCCGTTACCGGTGATTTAGAAACACTTAAAAAATTACCCGAAAACGAAAACGTGAATATTATTGACTTATCCACGGGCAAAACAGCGTTGGATTATGCTGCGGAAAATCAACACGAACACATTGTTCAATTTCTGCTCAAACGCAACGCCAATGCCAATTTGCATAACGAATGCGGCGAAACACCGTTAATGTTGGCGTTGGATAATATGAAAATTGTTAAAATGCTTCTGAATCAATCAACAGTGAATGCGGCGGATAAGGAAGGAAATTCCGTTTTAATGTTGGCCTTAAATCGCTTGGAAATGTTGGCGTTTAAGCGATTCAGAACCGGTGTTGCCCAAAATGCGGCAGAAATTCAACACTATAACAAAGTGGCACAACTGCTTCTCGATGCCGGCGCCGAGGTGAATACGCAAAACAGTTACGGTGATACGCCTTTAATGGAGGCCGCGCGCTATGCCGACATTGATACCGTTGAAAAAATTATTTTAAACGAAGCCGATGTGAACGTGCAAAATAATGCCGGCAATACGGCGTTAATTGAAGCGGCCGTTCATAATCGCTTTAATATTGTTAATCTTTTAATGCGTCACGGGGCCGATATAAACGCGCAAAACAAAGCCGGCAACACGGCGTTAATTGAAGCGGCTCAACACGGGCAATCGCAAATGGCAAAACTGCTTATTAAAAAGGGTGCCGATTTTACAATTCAAAATAATGCGGGGGAAACGGCCGCCTCTTTGGCAAGCAAAAACAATTTTATCGATACGGCGCGTCAAATCGGTGAAGCCTCGCAGGTCAAAATTGCCGAACAACAACGCAAAGTGCGCGGTGAAAACGTTTATCAACGGCGCGGCCGCGAATATTTGTAAGCATGATTTAAGAGCAAGGTCAATTTAACATTTTCCGCAGGGAAAGGAGAGTTAAATGAATCAAAAAAAATTAAATGAAGATTTGTTTTTGGCAGCTATTTGGGGCAACGCTTCCGATATTCATCGCTTGGTGAAAAGAGGCGCAAACATCAACGCCGTTGACAGCGAACAAAACACCCCCTTAATTGCGGCCGCCGAAAGCGGAAATGTCGGAACGATCAAGCAATTGCTTATGATGGGAGCCCATGCCGATCATAAAAACATATACGGGAAAACGGCCGAAATGATTGCTCAAAATACAAAACTCATTCGTTTGTTTTCCGCCACGCAAAAACAAAATCATCATGAAAGGCAATAAGCGATGTATGATGAACTTTCTTCTTTTGAAGAGATATTAACCGATCAGTTGTTCGAAGCCGTTGAAAATGAAGATATCCAAAAACTCGGTCGTTTGTTGCAAAAAGCAAAGCCCGAGAATGTGAATGCCCGAAAAGGGGGTGATGATGTTGATGCTTTTTTCTGCAAACCGCTGTTACATATTGCCATTGAAAAGAACAATTTTAAAATCTGTCAAATGCTTTTAAACGCCGACACCGATGTAACTGCTTTCGATGCCACGGGAAACACTGCCCTCATGTATGCCGCATCACATGCTTCTGTCGATATTGTCAAACTGTTGCTTGAAAAAATTTCTTTCTTACCCGATGCCGAATATTACATAAACGGAGGAAATTTTAACGGAAAAACGGCTTTGATGGCAGCGCTTGATAACAGTCATGATGTTATTGGATTGCTGATTAAAGCGGGCGCTCAAATCGATAAAGAGGATAATCGAGGTTATACACCTCTCATGCAGGCCGCTTCTTTGGGAAAAACAGATAAGATGATAACCCTGATTAAACACGGCGCAAACTATCATTTAAAGAACAACAGAAATGAAACGGCATTGACAATTTATCGGAACTGTTATTTCTCTACATTTTATTCGCATAAGCGCTTTTCGGTCAACAAAGAATTGAAAAATGTGATGGAAGAAATTCGAAACAAGGAATAACAAGAAACAGAAAAACTCTTAAAATGTTCGCCCGAAGAAAGTATTGAATTGGTTAAAAACAATAAAAAGCTGAAAAACGCTTTGAAAAATCGGCTCTTTATGAAAAAATTCCTTCATCATTTGGAGAATTATGATACGGCCAAAGCGTTTTATTACGCCGTCGGTAAGCAATATTCGCCGGACATTAATCGGTTGATGCGTCAGTGTATTCACGCCATGCATCAAGAACACATGCGCTCATAGTTTTTTTGGTTTCGACCGTTTAAGCAATGATTAAGCAAAAAAAATAACGCATCTATCGATTTTTTTTGTTTTTTCGTTATTTTTCGGTTGACTTTTGTCAATTTTTATGGTAAAAGATGTTTTATCAATTATTTTTTATCGGAGGATTTCTATGATTAACGATCATATTTTCATCAATAATTCTTTTGTCGAAGCCGCTTACACGGGCGATTTAAAAACCGTTCAAACACTTTTAAACGAGGGTGTTTCACCGAACGCGACGGATGATAAAGGTCACCCTGCGCTGATGATGGCAGCTGCCGGCGGACAAACACAAGTATTGAAAGCTTTGCTTGATCACAAAGCGCTTGTCAATTTACCCGACAAACACGGCTTTACCGCCCTTCATTTTGCCGCTGACAGCGAGACGGCACGTTTGCTCATTGAAGCGCATGCCGATTTCAATGCCTGCACCAATCGGCAGAAGGCAACACCGTTAATTTCCGCCGCAATGAACGGCAAAAGTGATGTGGCGCAAACATTGCTGGCATATAATGTGATGGTCAATCATCAAGATGAAAGCGGAAACACGGCGTTAATTTATGCTGCCGCCAACACGAATCAGAAAACGGTTGATCTGTTATTAAAAAAACAGGCTCTTCCGGAAATAAAAAATCAATCGGGTGAAACGGCGTTAATGATGGCTGCCTTATATGAGCGCAACAGCATTATTGATGTGTTAGTTCAAAACGGAGCGAATTTAAACGCACAAGATAAAAACGGCAACACCTCTTTAATGTTGGCTTGTTATTGGGCCGAAAAAGAAGGAACAATTCGCCATTTGTTGGATTTGGGCGCCAATGTTGCGCTTCAAAACAAGCAAGGCAAAAAAGCCGTTGATTTCTTTGCCCGCAACGGCTTGAAAAACGGTTGGGGAAATACCGAAGTGTTATATCAACGCTTAACCGCCGATAAACCGGTTGCAATTACCCGCAACACCGTTAAAAGTCATCAAAACAATCAACGAACAAGATAGCTTTTATTTCTTCAAGGGAGGCCGTTATGTTTTCTTTATTTCGTAAGCATAAATCAAAAAACATAAACAATAAATTACTGCAAGCCGTTCAGGAAGATAATTTAAAAGCGGTTCAAAAAGCTTTAAAGCAAAAAGCCGATGTGAATATTCATTCCGGCAAACTGCGCGAACCGCTGATTCTCACGGCCGTTAAATTTGCCTCCCTGCCGGTTATTGAAGAATTGATAAAAGCAGGCGCTGACGTCAATGATTTTGATAACAATTACAGAACGGCCTTGTTGTGTGCCTGTGAATATAAAAAAGGAGATGTCATTTCATTTTTATTGGAGCATCATGCCAAACCGAATATGACGGATAAAAACGGTTTTACGGCGCTGGCAACTGTTTTTCGGAATTTACCTCGACGAATTAACTCCGCCAACCGTTTATTTTTATCCGGCAGAACATCGGTTTCCTTTGAAAAAGAATTAAAAAATGAAGTTCAAATCGTTCAAAAACTCCTTGAAAACGGCGCTTCTTTCAAACACTTGAAAAGTCATCATGATAATCCTTTATTTATTGCCATTCAGGCACTCAACAAAGATCTTATTGAAATGATTTTAAAACAAGATATTTATATCACGGATGCCAAAGATAAATGGGGATTTACCGCTTTAACAGCCGCTTGCGAAATTAAGTCACCGCAAATAGCACAACCGATTATTCGAATGCTTTTAAATGCCGGTGAAAATATTAATAATTTTTCGGGTTGGGCGGGAACAGCATTGAAATATGCCGTTGAAAATGAAAATAACGATGTTGTTCGGCAACTTTTGGAAGCCGGCGCCAATCCGAATTTAAGCGATTCGAAAAAAGCCCAAACCCCCTTGATGACGGCAGTTCAAAAGGGTAATTTGGAAATTGTTCAACAACTCGTTAAAGCGGGTGCCGATGTTAATTTGCAGGATTCCAACGGTGATACTGCTCTTTTAATGGCTTTGAGTTCCGGAAATTATACGCCGGAAATGTTTAAAATCATTAAATTATTGATTAAACATAATTCCAATGCGCAAATTCAAAACAATTATCATGAAACGGCTTGGGATATTCTTTTGAAAGAAGCCAATCCGCGTATATTGCTGTTTATGCAAAATGTGATTACGCAAATTCAAAACAAGCAGGCAACGCCCGAAGAAATGCTTGAAAAATTAAACATCGGTATGGAAAAACTCATTGAAACAAATAAAAACAATTTCAAAAAATGTGTCTGGCCTACACCGAAAACCCAAAGGCAACCAATTTCTTGTAACGAACAACACGTTAACGCCTAATTCCCTAAAATAAGGAAAGTAAAATGTTGTTTAAAAATTTTTTTCAAGAACCGTTATTGGAAACCGATCCGCGCTTATATTTTCAAAAAGCGGTATCAAACGGAGAAGCACGAAAAGCTGAAAAAGCGTTGGATAAAGGCGTTAATGTGAATATGCAGGATAAAAACGGCGAAACATCTTTAATGTATGCTTTGCGAAACGGTCGAACAAAGTTGTTTCAAACACTTCTGCGTCATTTTCCGAACGTTCGTCTGAAAAACAAAAAAGGACAAAACATTTTATTCGTGGCCATAGAGGAAAATTTCCCCGAATTTATTTTGCCGATTATTCATATGAATCCACACATTCTTCAAGATAATTGGAATGGTGATACACCAATAACTTATGCCGTGAAAAAAAACGATATTCGTTTTGTTCAAATGCTTCTTCAAGGGCATGCCGATGTGAATAAACCCGATTCGAACGGTATAACACCGCTCATGCAGGCAGCACTCAATAACAACAAAAAAATTGTCAAATCGCTTTTAAATGCCGGTGCAAATATTTTTGCTCAAAATTCAAACGGAGAAACCGTAATTAATTTGATGAATCGGGCAAACAATCAGGCAATGAGTGATTATTTGGAATGTCAAGTGCTTGTAAAAGAATTGCCTTTCGGGCCGGATGTTTATGTTAAAGACGGCTATACACCGTTAACATGGGCCATTCAAAACAACAAAACAAAACTCGTTCAAACTTTAATTGATATGGGCGCTCAAATTGATTTCAAAGATCAAAACGGACAAACACCGTTGGATATGGCCGTACAAACGGCGAATCCGAATTTAATTCGACTGATTAAAGAAGCCCGGCAACGTGAAGCAAAATTAGTGACACAGGTTCAACAAAAATTAGAAGCCGGCGAACAAAATTTATGGAAAGGATTGAAAGTTATTTCTTTAACGGAAAAGCAAAAAATTTTAAAAATGGCAACAAAAATCACTCAACCTTCTTTGTACCCGGCATTTGAAACACATCGAAGCAGATGACACACTATTTTTATTTTTGCATATTTTAAAAACTATCTTGACACTTTTTATGTTTTTTTTATAATAAAAGAAAAGTAATTTATATATAAGGAAATTAAAACATGGTTCTTAATTCTGATTGGAATGATAATTTATATTCGGCTGTTGAAAATCATAATCTTAAAAGCGCTGAAAAAGCATTGTCTTGCGGTGCTGATGTAAATGCATTCATAAATAATGCCACCTGTTTACATTTTGCCGTTGAGGAAAACACACCGAAAATGATTGATCTTTTGTTAAATCACGGCGCCAATGTTTGTTTAACGGATCATTTGGGTCGAACACCGCTTTTTTTGGCTGCCGTCCGCGGATTAAGTGAAGTATTGCCCAAATTGGCAAAAAGTAATCCTGCCGCTTTGGAAATTGCCACAAATAACGGAAATACTCCGTTGAGTATAGCAGCTTCTTATAACTTTACGCAAGTTGTTCAAGTCCTTGTTCAATTGGGTGCAAATGTAAATGTAACTGATAAATTCCGGCAAACGCCGTTAATGTTTGCCACCTACTATAACAATCGAACAATGATTGATAATCTTATCAATGCCGGTGCCGATTTAAATGCCAAAAATAAAAATAACAAAACAGCATTTATGATTGCTTATCAGCATCAGTTTTTTGAAACGGCTGCTCATTTGGCGGCAACGGAACATATAAAAGAAAATGAGTTAAATGCCTTAAAAAGCGGTACGCGGGATTTATTGACTGTTGCGGAAACAATGGAAAAAATCAATGTCACACCTCTTTTTAAAGAAGCCATGCTGAAAGAGCTGATTCAAGCCGGTGCCTTGGTCACTCTTAAAAATGCCGACGGACAAAGCGTTTATACGGTTCTGGCAAAAAATGCCTCCCCGAATTTATTGTTTTATTTGAATGAAGCCAAAACCAAAGAAGAAAAAATTACTCGTGAAGCCGTCAAATTAATTCAAACGGGCAAAGGCAATTTATCTGCCCTGATTGAGTCTCATTCGTTATCTGATATGAAGCGCACACTTAATATTTTAACACACACACTGATTACACCTCATCAACAGGCAAAAAACTTGCAAAAAGCAATTATTAAAAAACAGAAGCAACACGAAAAATCAGCGGATTAATTGACCGATTAAAAATTATTTGTCAATAGAAAAAGTTAAGATGATGACTTAAACAATGGGGGTATAATGAAAAAGCCAGCGGTACCATTAAAAAATCCCCCGAAAAAAGGGGGGGGATTTGAGGTGCCGCCAATTCCACCTAAAAACTCGAAAGGTTTTATTTTATAAAACACTTTCTCGTTTAGGTTCATTGCTTGCATTTCAAAAAACAATCCACCGGATTGTTTTTTTCAAAAATGAAAGAGCCAGCGGCACCATTAAAAAATCCCCCGAAAAAGGGGGGGATTTGAGGTGCCGCCAATTCCACCTAAAAACTCGAAAGGTTTTATTTTATAAAACACTTTCTCATTTAGGTTCATTGCTTGCATTTCAAAAAACAATCCACCGGATTGTTTTTTTCAAAAAGGAAAGAGCCAGCGGCACCATTAAAAAATCCCCCGAAAAAAGGGGGGGATTTGAGGTGCCGCCAATTCCACCTGAAAACTCGAAAGGTTTTATTTTATAAAACACTTTCTCGTTTAGGTTCATTGCTTGCATTTCAAAAAACAATCCACCGGATTGTTTTTTTCATTTAGGGTGAGCCAGCGGTACCATTAAAAAATCCCCCGAAAAAGAGGGGGATTTTTTAATGGTGCCGCTGGTGAGAATCGGACTCACGACCCCTCCCTTACCAAGGGAGTGCTCTACCACTGAGCCACAGCGGCAATTGTTTTTCTCTTATACTTTTTTTTACAAACCTTGTCAAGATGTTTTTTAATTCCTGCACAAATATCTTATTCTTTTGTGCAACATTTATTGAGGTATTAATTTGTGGAATATGCATCAGCGCGGAGACAAAATAAAGACTGATTTTATTTTCTCTCCATTCGCAGGTGATGACTCTTCTCTCTTATTTTCGGCGGGAAGTGCTCTCC
Source organism: uncultured Alphaproteobacteria bacterium (assembly GCA_947627155.1). Classification (GTDB taxonomy): domain Bacteria; phylum Pseudomonadota; class Alphaproteobacteria; order CAAHEQ01; family UBA3637; genus RGIG4140. The sequence goes on from CANQUX010000002.1 coordinate 100,202, forward strand.
CGCTTTTGTGGGATAGCGCGGTGGGCCGAAAATAAGAAGTGATTCGGGCGAAACGAAACAAGATTTTTGAAGTGCGTTGCACAAATTAAACGTACGATTTTTGCAACACTTTTTTTGCATTTTTTCAAAAAAAATTTAGTTTGGGCGGAATTCATTGATTTTTCGAGTGTTTTTGAGTGGCGATTTTTTGCCTTTTGAGAGCAATTTTGCCCCCGGAATCCGCGTTGCATTAAAGGTACGTTTAATTGTATACTGTTTGTATAATGAAAGGGAGTCGAAAAATGACAAGAAAATCAAAAAAACAAATTGAAAATCAATCACAAACAGAATATATGCAAAACAATCAACCGCAAATCGTGAGCAGGGAAGAAGAAAAGCAAAATAGAATCAAAACACACTCACAAAGCGGGCGGTCAATGGTTGAAATGCTCGGCGTGTTGGCCATTATTGCCATTTTATCAATCGGCGGAATCGTGGGCTATAAATTAGCCATGAACTATTATCAGGCTGACCAAATAGCCAACGAAATTAACTTAATGCGTAACGATTTAAAGGTTAAATATGCGCTCGGAAACGAAGAATTGTTATTGGGGGATCCTTATGATGATACACCCGAAAATGAAGATTACAGCGGGCATTTATCAACACAATATGATCGTTATTCCGTTGATTATGATTGCATCCGCAAAGACAAAGCAGAATTTTATAACTGCCGCGAAACAGATGCTTATTATATTAAAGTCGGGAATGTTTCGAAAGGGGTTTGTAAACCGCTTACAACACTTGTTAATGCCATGGACGGTTTAATGTATATAAAAATCAATAAACAGCCTTATATAGAAGATGATTTATGTTCAAGTGATGAAGCCAATGAATTTTATATTCAGTTTGATGCAGAGGATGTAAACGGAAACTATGATTCGAATCGCCCCGAAGGTTGGTGCGCCAAAGATGAAGATTGCGAAGAATCGCAAGTTTGCGATGAGAAAAATAATACATGCGTGGAGTGTGTGAAAAACGCTGATTGTGCCTCAAATATATGTCGGAAAGATCACACTTGCGGCGAATGCACAAAAGATTCGGATTGTTTGAATCCGCGCCCGATTTGTAATACAGAATCGGCAACCTGTGTCGGGTGCGCTGTTGATGATGAATGCCCTGACATGAACAAGCCGAATTGTGATACAGCGAGTGGGGCTTGTTGCGATGATCCGCTCATGACATGGAACGGTAGCGAATGCGTTTGCCCTGAAGATTATAAGAAATCAGAAACCAGCTCCGGCAAAGCCGTTTGTTTGCCTTACTGTGAACAGGAAGTTGATGTTGTTTTAATGGTGGATCAGAGCAGCAGTTTAGGGTGGAAAAATCATGATGCCAGCCAATATTCAAATGATTTATATAAAGAAAATGCACAAAAAATTCAAAAAGTGATATCAAAGCTGAACATTCCCGATAAACTTAAAGCGGCTGTTTATTTATCGGGATGTTATCAGGATAATTATGGTTGTACCGGGCAATGTCCTGTTCCGGAAGTACCCAATCCTTTATCATTCGGTAAACATTCGGCCGGCGAAATTAAAGCTGCACTTCAAATTGAATTAGAAAAAGCACCGTTGGGCGCCTGTAATTGGTTTATAAATCCTTTAAAAGATATAACACAAAAGATTTGTCAAACGGGAAAAGAAAAATTGATTGTTGTTGTTTTTTATGATGTAGATACAGCAGATAGCCCTTATTTTGATACGTTAAAACAAAAATGTCCGCAATCGATTATTTATAATATTGCTTTTGAAGGGCATACATTTGATGCAGCAACAAAAACCTATGATTTGGATCAAGTTTTATCGAATGAAACAACCATGCAGGAATACGCCGAGATTTTAAATAAAGAGTTTAAAGATCATTTGTGCGTGGAAAGAGAATAATCTACTCGTTCAGCCAATCCGTCAGGGCTTTCATAAAGCCGAAATCGGGTAAATCGGAATGCCCTGCCTTATCGGAAGCATAAAATAATAGCCCCAAATAGTTTTTTAATACAATTTTACATTTTTATAGGGAAAATTGACAATCTTGAAAACGAATCAAAAAAAATAACAACAAATCTTTCTGAATTTCTGTATCAAATAAACGTACGATTTTTGCAACACTTTTTTTGCATTTTTTCAAAAAAAATTTAATTTAGCCGGAATTCATTGATTTTTCGACTGTTTTTTAGGAGTGATTTTTTGCTTTTTGAAGGTAATTTTTACCTCTGAATCCGCGTTGCATTAAAGGTACGTTTATTTTATGCTATTTGCATTGAAAGGAAGCGAAAAATGAGCAATAAAACAAGAAAAAAACAATTAAAACAAGTTGAAAATCAAGCCCAAGAAGGCCGCAGTATGGTTGAAATGCTGGGCGTGTTGGCGATTATTGCTATTTTATCAATCGGTGGAATCGTGGGCTATAAATTAGCCATGAACTATTATCAAGCTGACCAAATCGCGAATGAAATTAACTTAATGCGCAACGATTTAAAGGTTAAATATGCTTTGGGAAACGAAGAATTGTTATTGGGGGATCCTTATGATGATACACCCGAAAATGAAGATTACAGCGGGCATTTATCAACACAATATGATCGTTATCCCGTTGATTATGATTGCATCCGTAAAGACAAAGCAGAATTTTATAACTGCCGCGAAGCAGATGCTTATTATATTAAAGTCGGGAATGTTTCAAAAGGGGTTTGTAAACCGCTTACAACGCTTGTTGCCGCCATGGACGGTTTAATGTCTATGGAAATCAATAAAAAAGTTTATAAAGAAGATGATTTATGTGATGAAGCCAATGAAATTTATGTTGAATTCGATGCAGAGGATGTAAACGGCAATTACGATTCGAATCGTCCGGAAGGCTGGTGCGGCAAAGATGGTGATTGTGAAGGATTATCAACCCCTGTTTGCGATAAAGAGAGTAATACGTGTGTGGAGTGTGTAAAAGAAGGTGATTGCAGTGCTCCAAGATCTGTTTGTGATGTAGCAAACCATGAATGCGTGGAATGTATAGAAAATACGGATTGCAAGGATTTAAGCAGACCCCGTTGTAATGTTGATTCGGGTGATTGTGAATCGTGTCCGCCGGAAAAACCCGTATGGAACAACGAAGAGTGTGTGGAATGCACCACAAATGCTCAATGTGTGGAAAAAGGAAAAGATCCGCATTGTCATAAGGCAACACACACGTGTGAACCCTGTCCGGACGGAAGTCGCAGTGAAGGAAATGCCTGCGTCATTCACATTCAAACAATACCTGCTTTTAAGGCACAACTTCTGAAAGGATATATTAAAAGGTGTCAAAAATTAACACCAAACCATTTCGGACCTTATACACATTCTTATGAATTATGGATACATGGCACATTTGATGATTATGTGCGTTTTTATGTGAATGAAGAATTGCCGCACATATCATCAACAGAACCAATTTATAACGATCCTGATGATAGGTGTAATAAAATAAACCATAAAGCCGAGAAAATATGTGCCGGTGTCGGAAACAGTTGTTCCGTTTATCTGCCTGATTATCATTTAGGAACTTTAAATGCCGGTGATTTCGGACATTTAACGATTTATGATGTTGCAAGCTGGATCACATGGGGCGAAGCGGGTCTTAAAGAAGATATAAGCCGAGCTGATGCTGCCGCGTGGCTTGTGCTGGGTGATGAATAGAAAATCTGACCATAAAAAAACTTTTACAACATTAAAAAAACAGGCTGTTTGAAAATAACAGCCTGCTTTTGCGTTTGATTTTTGACAAATTAACGTTTTGAGAATTGGAAACGTTTTCTTGCTTTTGACAAACCCGGTTTTTTCCGTTCCACCACACGAGAATCGCGTGTTAAGAAGCCGGCCCGTTTTAAAGCCGTATGCAATTCGGGTTCAAACAAATCCAAACAACGGCTGATACCATGGCGCAAAGCATAAGCTTGCCCGGATAAACCGCCGCCGCGCACATTGCATTGCACATCAAACAAACCTTCGCGATTTGTAACCGCAAACGGTTGATTGATAATCATTTGTAACACGGGACGCGGAAAATAATTTTCCACCGTACGACCGTTAACCGTAATCACACCTTTACCCGGCTTAATAATCACACGGGCAACGGCATCTTTTTTCTTTCCGACCGATTGAGAACGACCCAAACTGTCTTTTTTCGGAGCGCGAGGCGCCGGTTGTTCGGCAACTGTTTCCGTTAATTCTGCCGCAATTATTTCTTTTTTAACCATTATGCACCTCTTTTGTTTTTACGGTTACGTGAAGCAATATCCAACGTAATGGGATTTTGCGCCTGATGAGTATGTTCCGGCCCCACAAAAATGCGTAATTTGCGCATTTGTTGACGGCCGAGCGAATTGCGGGATAACATACGTTGAACGGCTTTTTCCAAAACGCGTTCCGGATGTTCTTCCAATTGTTTTGCAACGGAAATGCCTTTAATTCCGCCGATATAGCCGGAGTGATGGAAATATTCTTTCTGTTCCATTTTCCGACCCGTTAATTGAACCTTTTCGGCATTCACAACAACCACATAATCACCGCAATCTTGATTGGGTGAAAAGCACGGCTTGTTTTTGCCACGCAAAATTGTTGCGATTTGACTTGCCAAACGGCCTAAAACCAAGTCTGTCGCGTCAATGAGATACCATTTAATATCGCAAGCGGACGGACTCAATGTTTTTGTTGTTTTCATTGTCATAATTTTATCCTTTTGTTAAACAGGGGTTCTTTATACAATAACTTTTTTTATTTGTCAACACATTTTTATCTGTTTTTTAAAGATTTTTTTATATGGTATTATAATACCTCATTTTAAACACCTTTCCGTTCAAGGAAAAACGCTGTTGAAATCAATTGAATGCGTAAAACGATAAAGAGTGTGATTTTTTTGACGGTTGCACAAATTAAACGTACGATTTTTGCAACACTTTTTTTGCATTTTTTCAAAAAAAATTTATTTTAGCCGGAATTCATTGATTTTTCGAGTGTTTTTTAAGGGTGATTTTTTGCCTTTTGAAGGCAATTTTAACCCCGGAATCCGCGTTGCATTAAAGGTACGTTTAATTTATGCTATTCGTAGAGTGAAAGGGAGTCGGAAAATGACAAAAAAATCAAAAAAACAATTTGAAAATCAATCACAAACAGGATATATGCAAAACAATCAACCGCAAATTGTGAGCGGGGAAGCAGAAAAGAAAAATAGAATCAAAACACGCTCACAAAGCGGCCGGAGCATGATTGAAATGCTCGGCGTGTTGGCCATTATTGCTATTCTGTCAATCGGTGGAATTGTGGGCTATAAATTAGCTATGAATTATTATCAGGCAGATCAAATTGCCAATGAAATTAACTTAATGCGTAACGATTTAAAAATTAAATACGCTTTGGGAAATGAAGAATTGTTGCTCGGGGATCCTTATGATGATACACCCGAAAATGAAAATTACAGCGGGCATTTATCAACACAATATGATCGTTATCCTGTTGATTATGATTGTATTCGCAAAGACAAAGCAGAATTTTATAACTGCCGTGAAACAGATGCTTATTATATTAAGGTTGGAAACATTTCAAAGGGTGTTTGTAAACCGCTTACAACACTTGTCAGCGCCATGGACGGTTTAATGTATATAGAAATCAATAAACAGCCCTATGAAGAAGATGATTTATGTACAAGTGATGAAGCCAATGAATTTTACATTCAATTCGATGCAGAGGATGTAAACGGCAATTACAATTCGAATCGTCCCGAAGGCTGGTGTGCAAAAGATGAAGATTGCGAAGGATTATCAACCCCTGTTTGCGATAAAGATAACAATGAATGTGTGGAGTGTATGAAAAACGCTGATTGCGCCTCAAATATATGTCGGAAAGATCATACCTGCGGCGAATGCACAAAAGATTCGGATTGTACAAATACCGAAACACCCAAATGCAACCAAAGTACAAACACTTGCGAATCGTGTCCGCCGGAAACGCCCATATGGTATAATAATAAGTGCGTGGAATGCGAAATCGATGAAGATTGCTTTGAAAAAGATACGGAAAATCCGGTTTGTAATAACGAGACAAACACTTGCGGGCCGTGTCCGAATGAAGGAGAAGCATGGAATGAAGAACAACAAAAATGTGCGCCGGTTGTGTGCACAACAAATGCCGAATGCTTTGAACATTTAGATCAAAATTATTATTGTGATATAACCCCCATTGATGCTTGCACCGAACACAAAACCGGTATCTGCAAAAAATTTGAATTAGATTTACATGGGACGATGAACGGTGTATCGATAGATGCATCGGCAAAAATACCTACAAATTATTATAATTTTTGCCGAATTTGTGAAGCAAATGCCGGACAAGACGGTGCTGATTGCTCAAAGAATGACTATCTTTCTCCTTATATGTTAAATATGGATTTCTTTGATTGTGCCGATGAGTTTGATCTTTCAAAAAGCGAGAGAGGGGCGTGGTTCTGTCATGAAAATGCAACAGGAAATCCAAAGGTATTTGATAGAAATAATGTTTCACACAGTGTTCAAAATTTAAGAGCTTTACTTGGCTGTCCCAGACTGCCGGATCCAAGTAAAAGTGTATGTAAGATGACTCCCATTTTAGCAATATATAATTCAGAATATCCTTGTGACGCAGTCAGAATGGCACTGAATGATCTTGATGAAGCCACAGGAGAATTTGGTTTTTGTTCACCACCACTGGGTGGTGGCAGACACCATATACATGGCGGTGTACTGTGCAAAAAATAAGGGGAATATGTTTATTATGATACAACAGAACATAAAGCAAGCAATAATTACTTACCCTGCTCTGTTCTTTAAACACGCGTGCACGGCTTAAAAAACTTATTTATAGCTTAAAACTTCATCATGAATATAATCAATTTGAATGCCGGCTTTTAACATCATTTCTTCCGCCTCGCCGCCCGAATGATATTTATATTCCGCCACAACCCGTTTAATCCCGCAGGCAATGAGCAACATAGCGCAAGTGCGACATGGCGCCAGCTTGCAATAAACAGTCGCCCCGTCAATGGAAACACCGCGCTTGGCCGCCTGACAAATGGCATTTTGTTCGGCATGAATGGTTCGCACGCAATGATCGGAAACGGTGCCGTCATCATTGATCATTTTTTTCATTAAATGCCCGACATCATCACAATGCGGTAATCCCGGCGGCGAGCCGACATATCCCGACACAACAATTTGGTTGTCTTTCACAATCACGCACGCCGTTCGTCCGCGCCCGCACGTTGCCCGCTTCGCCAACGCATGCATGACCTCCAAAAAATATTCATCCCATGTGGGGCGAATGTATTTTTCTTCCGTTGCCATTTTTTTTCCTCCTTGTTATGATATTATTTCCATGCCCGCCATGGTTCGCAGGCGTTTAATACGCTCTTCAACCGGCGGATGCGTGCTTGAAAGCGCTGCTTTCGCTTCTAACGGCGAATAAATGCAAAGCGCTGCCATACTCGGCTTGGCATCAAGCACTTCCACCCGCGGATCGCCGGATATTTTCATCAGCGCATCTGCCAACGCTTCGGGATGATGCGTGATGAGCGCCCCCGTTGCATCAGCCGCATATTCCCGCGTTCGAGACACCGCCAATCGAATGAGCGGCGCCAAAAAATAATGAAAAATCATTAAAGTAATGAAAATGGCCAAAATTAAAGCCCCGCCTTTGTCATCATCACGGCGCGATGAGGTTCGCGGCAGGGAAAAGCGCAAATTTTCCGCCAATAACGCAAAAATACCCAACCCCGCAACAATAATCATATCCAGCCGAATATCGCGATTGCCGATGTGCGCCAATTCATGCGCAATCACGCCCTGCAACTCCGCCGGCTTTAATTTATGAATAATACCGCGCGTTAAGGCAATGGAGGCACTTTTCGGCGAATAGCCCGTTGCAAAAGCATTTAACGAATCATCATCAATCACATAAACTTTGGGCATGGGTAACCCGGCCATCAGTGCCGTATTTTCCACCAGTTTGTAAATTTCTTTATTCTCGCGACCTTTGGGGGATAACGGTTGCGCATCGGCAAAACCCAACACCATTTTATCACCTTGAAAAATGCTGATGAGAATCCAAAAAAAACCGATGCCGAAAATCCACGGTAACCCGTTTAAAACCGCCTGATTAACAAGGGTCAGCGTTTCATCATCCAATCCGCCGAAAACAAATAAACAAACCACATAAAACAAAGCCACTAACGAACAGGGAAACAACAACAGCAATAAAAATGTTTTTACGTTATTTGTCCGAATATGCTCAAACGCCGTAATCGGTGTTGCCATAAAATCAGCCCTTCCCTAAAAATGCACTTCGGGTGCTTTTTTCACCGCTTCTTTTTCCGATGATTCCAGCTCAAAAAAGTGTTCCTGCGCTATGCCGAACCGCGAAGCAATTAAATTGCTCGGGAAAATGCGAATTTTGCGATTTAAACTCATGACCGCCGTATTATAATATTGTCGCGCGGCTTGAATTTTATCTTCGGTATCGGCTAATTTGTTTTGCAAATCCAAAAAGTTTTGATTGGCTTTCAAATCGGGATAATTTTCCGCCAACGCAAAAACCGATTTCAAGGCGCCCGTTAACATATTTTCATGCTGCTCTTTTTGCGTGGTCGAACCGTTTAAACTCATGGCCATATTACGGGCATTCACCAAATTTTCAAGCGTTTTCGATTCATGCTTGGCATAACCTTTCACGGTTTCAACCAAATTCGGCACCAAATCATAGCGCCGCTTTAACTGCGTTTCAACCGTACTCCATGCCTCTTTGGTTTGCACCTGCCCCGTCACCAAAGAATTATAAAGTGAAATGGCATATAATCCCAAAACAACCAGAACCCCCGCCAAAACCAATAACGCACTCATAAAACCTCCTTTAAAAACATAATAAGTCCGTACTTATCAGTTTAGCAGAAATTTAATCGATTGCAAGTGAAAAAGGAAAAAAAACTTATTTTTGCCTTGACAATCCTTATTTCCGTGTTAAAGTAAAAAAATTATTTTGATTGAAGAAAGGATTTTTTTAAGATGCACCCTTGGCATGAAGTTAAACATTTTGCGCTGTTTCCCAAAGTCTTGCCCGCCATTATCGAAGTGCCCAAAGGCTCCCAGATTAAGTATGAACTGGATAAAGAAAGCGGCTTATTGAAAGTGGATCGTATTTTATACAGTGCCGTTCATTATCCGGCCAATTACGGCTTTATTCCGCAAACATACGGCGATGATAACGATCCGTTGGATATTTTGGTATTAAGTCAGTTTGCCACCCAGCCGCTTTGCATTATGCGCGCCCGCCCCATCGGCGTGATGAAAATGATTGACAGCGGCGAATCCGATGATAAAATCATTGCCATTCATGTCGATGATCCCATGTATAACAATTATCATCACATTAACGAATTGCCGCCGCATGCGCTTAAAACATTGCAACGATTTTTTGAAGATTATAAAGTGTTGGAACAAAAAGAAGTGCGTATCGAAAGCTTTTTGGGTCCCGAAGAAGCGCAAGAGTTAATTCGGATTGCCAAAAATATGTATGAGATTAAAAAACCGGATTTACCGGGAGTATCAAAATGTCGTTAAGCTTTAAAAAACTAAACGCTTTTTCCGATTTAGATAATCCAATCACCACTCTTTTTTCGGATATGTACGGCGTTTTGTGGGACGGCACCGATTTTTACGAAAATACCCTCAAAACACTGGAAAAATTAAAGCAAAAAGGCTTGAAAATCTGCATTATTTCAAATATGACGACCGTTCAATCCGTTTTTTGCGCTTCAAAAGCGCAAAAAGGCTTAATTAAAGGTATTCATTTCGATGAAGTGGTTACTTCGGGCGATCTTTGTAAAGCGGCCATTGACAATCATTTGTTTGAATCGCTTTCGCACAAAAGCAGCTGTCGTTATTTTGTGCTGGGCGAAGAAAATCCCGCACTGTTTGAATCGGTTGCCGCTTATGAAACAAAAGAAGCAAAAAAAGCCGATGTGATTTATTTCAGCGGATTGGACTCTCACTCTTTTGAAAGTTATTTGCCCGATTTAAACACGGCCTTACAAAAAAATCTGCCGGCCGTTTGCGCCAATCCCGATACGTTTTTTATGCAAAATAACCAAAAACTTCCCGCGCAAGGATTGTTTGCCGATTATTATCAAAAGCACGGCGGGAAAGTCACCTTTTTCGGCAAGCCTTATCCGCTTATTTTTGAAACGGCACTGTTGAAAATGAAAGCCGATAAAGATAAAACCCTTATGGCGGGCGATATGCTTACAACCGATATTCAAGGGGCGGTGAATGCGGGTTTAAAATCTGTGCTGATTACCGGAACGGGCGTGACGGCCGAGGCTTTAAAAAACGGAGAAACGCTTGACAATATTTTAAATCGTGCTAAAATTTATCCGAGTTTTATTAAAGATACTTTTGCCGACGATTAACCGGCTGAAAGGACTGTTATGTTTGAACTGCACCCCTCTTTACAACAAAAAGATTTTGTGTGTGAATTGCCTTTTTCAACGGTTTTGTTTGAAGATAACGTGTTATGTCCGTGGATTTTTTTGGTGCCGCGCAAAGAAAATGTTCGGAATATGCTTGATTTAACAACCGATGAACGCCTAACGTTAATGAAAGAAATCGAAACGGCCGAAAAAGCCATGAATACCCTTTTTCATCCGACACAAACAAACATTGCCATGATCGGAAATTTAACGCCGCAGCTGCATGTGCATGTGATTTGTCGCTACGATACCGATCCTTATTGGCCGGGTACCGTGTGGAATCAGCCGGGAAAAAAATATCCGCCGCAAGTGAAACAGGAAATTATCAACCGTATTCGAAAGGAGATTGAAAAATGTCAAGAACAGCCGTCCTTATCCCGACCCGCTTAAAATCAACCCGATTACCGAATAAGCCGCTGGCAATCATTAACGGAAAGCCTTTAATTCAGCATGTATATGAACATGCCGTTGCCGTTCACCCGAAAGAAGATGTGTATATTGCCGCGGGCGATAAAGAAATTATTGAAGCGGCGGAAAAATTCGGTGCCAAATGCATTTTAACCGATCCGTCTTTGCCCTCGGGAACCGATCGAATTGCCGCCGCGTTAAAAGAAATTGATCCGCACGGCACAAAATATGACATTGCCATCAGTTTTCAAGGCGACGGAATCAATGTTGATCCGAAACTCAATCTCATCTTAACCGATATTTTGGAAAAAACAAAGGCCGATATTGTTACGGTCGGTATGAAAATCACAACAGACGAAGAAATGAACGATCCCACGCATGTAAAAATTGCCATGGGATTAAAAGACAATGAAAACTTCGGCCGCGCGCTTTATTTTTCGCGTTCTCTCGTGCCGTTTAACCGAGATAACGTTGAAAAATATCACTTTGCCTATTGGCATATCGGCATTTATGTTTATCGGGCAACAGCGTTACGCAAAATTGTTTCCCTGCCGGTCGGCGTGTTGGAAAATATTGAAAAGCTGGAACAATTACGGGCGCTGGAAAACGGCATGAGTATTTATGCGCTCATTGTTCCCTCCGTCAAGCTGATTGAAGAGGCACCGGCCGATATTAACACACCGCAAGAATTGGCAGACGCACAAAAATATTTCACGTTATAAGAGCTTCAATTAAATCTATGTTTGAGATTTCAAAAAAATATGGATGAAGAAAAATATTAAAAAAGGAATAATTATGAAACATCTCATTTCTTGTGATCAATTTAAAAAAGATGATTTATTATCTTTATTTGAGCTGACAGATAAGATTAAAAAAAATCCTCTTGCCTATTCGGAGGCTTTAAAAAACAAAGTTATCGCTACATTATTTTATGAACCGAGTACCAGAACAAGGCTTTCTTTTTCCGCTGCAATTGTTCGTTTAGGAGCCTCTTTGATTAGTACGGAGAATGCGAATGAAAATTCTTCTGCGAATAAAGGAGAAACACTTGAAGATACAATTCGTATTGTCCAAGGATATGCAGATGCGATTGTCTTACGACATCCGGATGATGACGCCGCAATGCGTGCCGCTCAAGTTGCGACTGTTCCTATTTTGAATGCCGGCAGCGGTGGAAAAGAACATCCTTCGCAAGGATTGTTAGATGTTTATACAATGAATGAATACAAAAAACGCATGAATAATTTAAAAATTGCCGTTATCGGAGATTTGAAATATGGCCGTACAATTCATTCTATGCTAAAACTTTTAACACTGTTTGACGGGATTGAAGTTCATGCATTATCTGTAAAAGAATTAGAGCTGCCTGATGAATTTAATCAAATATTTAAAGACAGAAATGTAAAATATATGAAACATACCTCTATGGATACTTTACCGAAAAATTCAGATATTATTTATCAAACCCGCATTCAGAAAGAACGGTTGAAAAATGAAGGGATTAATGCAGCGACAGCATCATTTATTATTAACAAAAAACTTTTAGATACTTTTTCTGCGGATACATATTTGATGCATCCGCTTCCCAGAATAGAAGAAGTAACGACCGATCTTGATAACGATCCGAGAGCTGTTTTTTTCCCGCAAGCCCATAACGGTATGTATATCCGAATGGCTTTATTGCATCAATGTTTTTATGGAAAAGAAAAATAAATGAATTATATATATGCATCTGTAATTCGAAATATGTCTGTGTTTAAAGAGCAGGTTGTACTAAATCGAAACGTTATAAATCATCTGGAGGAGAATCAATGTTTACAGGACTATCGGAACGACTGAACACCGTTTTTGACAAATTAACCCGTCGGGGCGTGTTAACGGAAAGTATGGTTGATGAAACCATGCGGGAAATTAAAATTGCCCTCTTGGAAGCCGATGTTGCCCTGCCCGTCGTGAAATCTTTTATTGCCGACGTGCGCGAAAAAGCCGTCGGTGCCGATGTGATTAAAACCGTTTCACCGGCGCAAACGGTGGTGAAAATCGTGCACGATTCTCTTGTTCAATTACTGGGCAACACCGAACCTTTAAAATTACTGCCGCATCAACAAAACGTGATTTTAATGTTGGGACTTCAAGGTTCCGGCAAAACAACTTCTTCGGCAAAGCTTGCAAAACGCCTTCAAAAAGAAGGAAAAAAAGTTTTGTTGGCTTCATTAGATGTTTATCGTCCGGCCGCTCGTGAACAATTAACGGAACTGGCACGCCAAAACGATTTACCCGTTTTATCGATTGAAGCAAACGAAAAGCCGCTGCAAATTACAAAGCGTGCGTTACAAACGGCGCGTGATAATTTGGCCGATGTGCTTATTTTGGATACTGCCGGTCGGTTGCACATTGATGAAGAAATGATGCGGGAACTGATGGCCGTTCGCGACTTGGCAAAACCGATTGAAAGTTTGCTGGTGGTTGATGCGCTCATCGGACAAGATGCCTTAAATGTTGCCGAACAATTTCATCAAAAAATCGGCATTACGGGTACAATCTTAACGCGTATTGACGGCGACTCCCGCGGCGGTGCCGCTTTATCCATGCGTGCCGTTACAAAAACGCCCGTTCGCTTTTTGGGCGTGGGCGAAAAAGCCGATGCGTTGGAAGTTTTTGATGCCAAACGCATTGCCGATCGTATTTTGGGAATGGGCGACGTGGTGGGACTGGTTGAAACGGCTATGGAAAAAATCAATCAGGAAGAAGCGCAAAAAGCAGCCGAACGCATGATGAGCGGCCATTTTGATTTAAACGATATGCTTTCGCAAATTCAACAAATTAACAAAATGGGCGATTTAAAAGGCATTATGAAAATGATTCCGGGACTTTCTAAACTGCAAAGCAAACTGAATGCGGCGGATATTGACAACAAAATCATTAAACATCAGGAAGCCATTATTCTCTCCATGACGCCCAAAGAGCGCAAAAATCCCGATATATTGAAAGCCGCGCGAAAACAACGCATTGCGGCGGGCGCCGGTGTGCAGGTGAGTGACGTCAATCGCTTGTTAAAACAATTCGACCAAATGGCACAAGTGATGAAATATTTTAAAAAAGCAGGCCCGCTCGGTATGATGGGTATGATGAAAAAAATGAATGCCTTAACCGGCGGCAATTTGCCGAATACGGGCAACTTTGAGGGTCAACTTCCCTCCTCTTTTAAATATAATCCGTTTAAAAAATAAACATTTTTTCCTTTTTTAATGTTTTTTGCTTGACGAATCAAAAAGAGTATGGTATAAAAAGCCATCTTTCATAAACTGGAATGGTATTTTCAGTCTCTAAGGAGATACATCAATCCGCGATGGTTCGTGCATTGGTGCGATTATTCCGTATACGGTTTATGAACGGTAAACATAAAAACAATGAAAGGAATAAAAATATATGTCAGTACGTATTCGTTTAGCCCGCGGCGGTTCTAAAAAACGTCCGGTTCATAAAATTGTTGTTGCCGATAAACGCGCCCCGCGTGACGGTCGGTTTATTGAGGCATTGGGATCATATAATCCGTTATTGCCCAAAGATCATGCCGATGCGCTTCGCGTGAACGTTGAAGCGGCGAAAAAATGGATGGCGCAAGGTGCCGAATTAACCGAACGGGTGCAAAAACTTTTTGCCTTAATCGGTTTAACGGAAAAACCGGCTATTCACGAACAACCGAAAAAATCGGCTCCGAAATCCAAAGCCCAAGAACGGTTGAAAGAAGCTCAAGAAAAGGCCGCTGCCGCTCGTGAAGCGGAAGAAGCTGCCACGCGGGAAGCCGAAGAAGCCGCCAAAGCTGCTCAGGAACAACCGGCAGAAACACCGGCAGAAGCAACACAGGAACAACCTGCCGAATAAGGAATAAAAAATGTCCCAACTCGTCTGTATCGGTCAAATCATCAATGTTCACGGCGTGAAAGGCGCGGTTAAAATTAAATCGTATCTTTCAAATCCCATGGATATCGGCACATTTGAATCGGTTACGGATCAAAAACAAAAACGATTCTTCAAAATTAAAGCATTGAATCAAAAACAAGGCATTGTTTTGGCACGCATTCAAGGCATTGAAACGCGTGAAGACGCCGAAACCTTAAAAGGCACTTCTCTTTATATCGAACGCGCTCAATTACCGAAAGAAAAAGCAGATGAATATTACTACTGCGATTTAATCGGATTAACGGTTTATCATCAGGGAAAAGTGTTCGGCAAGGTGTTATCGGTGGAAAACTTCGGTGCCGGCGATATTATTAACATTCAATTATCGAACGGCAAAGTTTTTCCGTTTGATTTTTCAAACGCAACGTTTCCGGTTATTTCCGTTAAAGACGGATATATGGAAATTTGCTTGCCGATCGGGCTGGAAGGAGTGTTACATGAAAATTAACGTGTTAACGCTTTATCCGGAAATGTTCCCCGGCTTTTTGGGGTATTCGCTGGCGGGAAAAGCTTTAAGCGAAGGAAAATTCAGCTTTAATGTGGTGAACATTCGTGATTTTGCCACCGATAAATATAAATCGGTTGATGATACGCCTTTCGGCGGCGGCGCCGGTATGATTATGAAACCGGACGTTATCGACGCGGCGCTAAAATCCGTTTACAAAAGCGGTCCGATTTATTATCTCTCGCCGCGGGGCGACGTTTTTCGTCAACAAACGGCGCATGAATGGGCAAAATTAAACGAAATAACGTTTTTGTGCGGACGATTTGAAGGAATTGACCAGAGAATTCTTGAAAAATGGCAAATTAAAGAAATCAGTGTCGGCGATTTTGTCCTGTCGGGCGGTGAACCGGCGCTGTTAACAATGTTAGATGCGGTTGTCCGCCTCTTACCGAGTGTTATGGGAAATGAAACCTCTCAATATGATGAAAGTTTTGAAAACGGTTTATTGGAATATCCGCAATATACAAAACCGCAAAATTGGGAAGGCTATCAGGTTCCGGAAGTTTTGGTATCGGGGCATCATGCCAAAATTAAAGAATGGCGTTTGGAACAATCGCTTGCATTAACCAAAGCAAGAAGACCGGACTTGTGGGAAAAATATCCGGATCGGAATAAATATGAAAGGAAAGTATCATGAACTTAATTAAAGAATTGGAAAATGAACAAATCGCCAAATCAGGCAAAAAAATTCCTGATTTTAAAGCCGGCGATACCGTTAAAATTATGTATAAAATTGTTGAAGATAAAGGTCGTGAACGCTTACAGGCTTATGAAGGCGTTTGCATTGCCCGTCATAACGACGGCTTAAATTCTTCCTGTGTTATTCGCAAAATTTCATTCGGCGAAGGCGTGGAAAGAATTTTCCCCTTATATTCACCGAACGTTGCAAGTATTGAAGTTGTCCGTCGCGGTAAAGTAAAACGCTCTAAAATTTACTATCTGCGCAAATTATTCGGTAAAGCGGCGCGTATCAGTGAAGAAAAAGATAAAGCCGAAACAACGGAAGAATAAGGGTGACTTATTTATCAAAAAAAATGCCCCGCTTTTTCAAACGGGGTATTTTTTTAAAAGGCGCTTGATTTTTTTATTCGTCGCCAATTTTTAAAGCTTGAATAAAGGCGCTTTGCGGAATTTCCACATTACCGAATTGCCGCATTTTTTTCTTGCCTTCTTTTTGCTTTTCCAACAGTTTGCGTTTCCGGGTGATATCACCGCCGTAACATTTTGCCGTCACATCTTTTCGAAAAGCGGCAATATCTTCGCGGGCAATGATTTTGCCGCCGATACTGGCTTGAATGGGAATTTTGAATTGATGACGGGGAATAAGCGTTTTTAAGCGTTCGCAAATTTGCCGCCCGCGTCTTTCCGACTGGGAACGATGCGCCAAAAATGCCAACGCATCAACCTGCTCGCCGTTCACCAAAATATTCACGCGCACCAAATCACTTTTTTCATAATCGGACACTTCATAATCGAAACTGGCATAGCCGCGAGAGATGGATTTCAGTCGATCATAAAAATCAAACACAATTTCATTCAGCGGTAAATGATAAACCGCCATGGCGCGATTGCCGACATACGTTAAATCTTTTTGCACGCCGCGCCGTTCGGAACAGAGTTGTAAAATACTGCCCAAATAGTCATCGGGCGTTAAAACGGTTGCCTTGACCCAGGGTTCTTCAATAAATGCAATACTGCTCGGATCGGGCATATCGGCGGGATTATGCGTGATTATTTCCGTGCCGTTCGTTAAATGCACTTTATAGGCAACCGACGGCGCGGTGGTGATTAAATCCAGGTTAAATTCCCGACTTAACCGCTCTTGAATAATCTCCATGTGCAAAAGCCCTAAAAAGCCACATCGAAAGCCCTGCCCCAAGGCGGTGGATTTATCGGGTGTAAACTGAAAAGCGGCATCATTCAGCTGCAATTTTCCCAACGATTCTTTTAAGTTTTCATAATCGCTCATATCCACGGGGAACAGGGAGCAAAACACAACGGATAAACTGGGCTTAAAGCCGGGAAGCGCGGTTTGCGTCGGATTTTTATCATCGGTAATGGTATCACCGACCCGCGTTTCACCGATGGATTTAATACCGCAAATAATAAATCCGAGTTCGCCCGCGGCCAGAGAATCGCAATCGGTCATTTTAGGCGTAAAAACACCCAACCGCTCAACTTTATAAACGGCTTTTGTTGCCATCATTCGAATGGACAAGCCTTTTTTCAAAACGCCGTCAATCACGCGCACCAACACAATAATGCCCAAATACGCATCATACCACGAATCCACCAACATGGCTTTTAAAGGCGCCGCTTCATTGCCTTTCGGTGCCGGCAGCCGATGAACGATTGTTTCCAACACTTCGTCAATACCGATTCCCGTTTTTGCCGAAATCAGCGGTGCATCATGCGCATCAATGCCGATCACATCTTCAATTTGCGTTTTAACCCGATCGGGATCGGCCGCCGGCAAGTCAATTTTGTTAATCACCGGCACAATTTCATGATTGGCATCTAACGCTTTATAAACATTGGCCAGCGTTTGCGCTTCAACTCCTTGCGTTGCATCAACCACCAAGAGCGACCCTTCGCAAGCCGCCAAAGACCGGCTGACTTCATAACCGAAATCCACATGCCCCGGCGTATCAATTAAATTTAAAATATAAGTTTCGCCGTTTTGCGCCCGATAATTCAACCGCACGGTTTGCGCCTTAATGGTAATGCCACGTTCGCGTTCAATATCCATATTATCCAAAAGCTGCTCTTTCATTTCCCGATCGGAAACGGCACCGCATTTTTGAATAAGCCGATCCGCCAACGTGGATTTGCCGTGATCAATATGCGCCACAATGGAAAAATTGCGAATATGCGATAAATCTGACATTTATAATTCCTTTTTTAAAACCGATGAAGGCACTATACCCGAAACACGGTTAAAAATCAAGTTTTTTCGGGATTTTCTTTTCAATTAAAACACCAAATGCAATAAAATACCGAAAAGAGCGCCCGAAATCATAATTTGAATCATGGAAAGGCGCAATTTCAAGGCACTGAAAAAAGCAAGCAATGCAATAACCGTTTCAACGGGGTTAACGGCAAAACCTTGCAAAGAAGCCCCCGCGGTAATAAAGTCAACCAAGCGCCTCCACGGAACGGGTTGTGTAAAAACCGACATACCGGCAAACAACACAATCGCATAACAAATCATGGCAACGCCCGCATAGCGCACCCCTTTTAATATGCCTTGCATAAAAAGCGTTTTTTCCAATCGATCCAAAACGGTAATGGCGCAAAACGACAGGAAAACAGTGGGCAACACAAGCCCCAATGAGGCTGCCAAAGCCCCTATGATACCCCGCTGCGTAAAACCGATCCATGTGGCCGTGTTTAAACTGACGGCACCCGGCGTGATTTGCGATAAAACAAGTAAATTGCCGAATGCGTCTAATGAAAAAACAGGATTTTCTTCCACGAAAGTTGTCATCAACAGCGGAATAATCATATAACCGCCACCGAACAAAACCACGCTGAATTTGGCAAACTGACAAAACAAAAAAAGACTACTCATGTTTTTTCTCCTTGAAGAAGAGCTTTTTTTGCTTCTTTAAAATTAAAAAGAATCCGACGGGCATGGAAAGCACAATCACATAAAGCGGATATACGTTTGCCAACAGTAAAATCAGCAAAATTAAAATAATGAGCCCGTCCCAAACGGAATGAATAATCTCTTTTCCCAAGCGCCACGCCGTTATGGCAAAAACACCCGTTACTGCCGCCCGAATACCCGAAAAACCGCTTGTAATGTAAGGATTATTCGGACTTAAATCCGGAAAAAAATAAGCAATCGAACAAATAATCAGCAAAGAGGGAATCATCACGCCGATTAAGGCCGCCACCGAGCCGATAAATCCCGCTATGCGTGAGCCGACATATAAAGACGCGTTCACGGCAATTAACCCCGGCACGGTTTGCGTTAATATCACCATATCCAATATTTCTTTTTTATTGAGCCATTTATGTTTGCGCAAAAAAACTTCTTCAATCACGGGTAACATGGCCAATCCGCCACCTACCACGAATAAGGCAATTTTAAAAAAGGTATAGAATAAAACCCAACACCGAACAATCAGCTCTTTTTTTGTTATTTTTTCAGGTGTTGTTTGAAGCAATTTTCTCATTTTTGAGACGATGCCGTTTCTTGCGCCGTTTTTTCACTTGCAGGTGCGGCTTTTTCTTCTTTCGCTTCTTTCGCTTCTTTCGCCTCTTCCGCCTTCACCGGCTCTTGAACCGCTTCGGCTTTCGGGGCTTCTTGTGCGGCTTTTTCATTTGCGGGCGCAGCTTTTTCTTCTTTCGCCTCTTCCGCCTTCACCGGCTCTTGAACCGCTTCGGCTTTCAAGGTTTCTTGTGCGGCTTTTTCATTTGCGGGCGCGACCTTTTCTTCTTTCGTCTCTTCCGCTTTCACCGGCTCTTGAACCGTTTCAGCTTTCGGGGCTTCTTCTTTTTTGGTTGTTTTTAACAGCTCATCCGTTTTGAATTCCATTTCCAAAACAAGTTGTCCGTTTTCATCAAAAATTTGAGCAATTCCGTCTTTTTTACCCTCTTTAAAGTGCGCAATACTTCGTAAAACACCGTTTTCAAAATAGGTTCGACTCTCACCGTTCAACAAATTATTGAGATATTCATCTTCGCTTTGTAACTTGCCATTCGCATGATAAATACGTTGTTTTCCCTGCATTTGTCCGTTTACATACGCCGCATCGATATGAATTTTACCGTCGGGATAATATTGTTTAAACTCCCCGTCCGGCACATTATTCTTTAAAATGGTTCTGGAATTCAGCTGTCCGTTTTCATAATAGGTGGCAAATTCGCCGTTTTGCTCCCCGTTTTGATAAAGCGCCGTTGTTTGCACCTGCCCGTTTTGATAATAAGCAATAAAGGGGCCGCTTTGCACACCGTTTTCAAATGTTTTTTCAACCGCCAGCTGACCGTTTTCATAATATTCCTGTGATTTTCCCACCGGTTGTCCGGCACGCATAACCACATGCGATTGCAAATTACCGTCGGAAAAATAAGTATTCATTTCGCCGTCGGGCAAATCGTTTTTATAATGCAAATCCATTTTAATTTGCCCGTTTTGATAATAAGATTTCGCGGTACCTTCCTGTTTACCGGCTTTGAAATAAACCTCGTTTTCCAAACGACCGTCGGGATAATAAGATTTACTCACACCGTCAATTAAATCGGCTTTATAGGTTTCTTCCTGCTGCAAGGCACCGAAATCATAATACGACTTGGAAACACCTTCTTTAAAGCCGTCTTTATAATGTTCTTCTGATTGTAATTGTCCGTTTTCATAATAAGTTTTAACAAGGCCTTCCGGCCCTTGCGGTTTAAATAACCCCTCGCCTTTGAGCTTGCCGTTCGGATAATATTCTTTCACCTCACCGTTTAATTCGCCGTTTGTAAAATAACGAATAAGCAACAGCTGCCCGTTTTCGGCAAAAGCTTTATCCGTTCCGTCTTTCAAACCGTTTTTGTAATTCGTTTCAAAGTGCACTTGTCCCGAAGGATAATAAATGCGCGAAACCCCCTCGGGTTTTCCCAATTTAAAAGTTGTTTCGTTTAACAATTTACCGGTATCATAATAGGAAACGGCTTTATCAATCAAAAGCCCCTGATAATACATTTCAATGGTTTGAATTTGCCCGTTTTCATAATAGGTACGACTCTCACCGTGCGGCAATCCGTTAAAGAAATGCGTTCTTGCCAACAGTTTGCCTTCTTTTGTTTTTTCCTGCACAATACCCGTGAGCGGCATTTTACCGTTTTTCACATAAAAAATACCGTTATTAAAGAAAATTTCATCTTTGGTAAAAGTGGGCAGTTTCATTTTTTTATCCGCAGAGGCCACGGGTTGCATACCGCCGTCGGCTTGCGGACTGATATTCACAACCGGCTTAAAACCCGTCGGCTCATTTTGAGCAATATCCTGCACGGGTGCCGTCTGTGCCGATTTCGGTGCACCTGTCGGCGCCGGTTTGACCAATGGTGCCGTTTGCAAAACAGGAGCTAACCGAACTGCCGGCGATGGTGACACAACCGCAGCAGCTTGCCCTGCTTTTAAAGGCGCATCGGGTGTTTTCATGGCCGATATAGGAATAACGGTACCATTTGCAGTGGGCATAACCATTTGAGTCGGTGCCTGAATTTGATGAACGGGAATGGCATTCCCCGCAGCGGGAACCTGCCCGATAACAGAAGCTGATAAAGATCCGGATGAAAGCGGACGAACGGCCCGAGTCGGCTGAATATTTGCTGCTTCCCGTAACGCCGCCGCATTACTGACAACCTGTGCTTCAACGGAGGCCGTACTTAAAAGCAACCCGCTCATCAAAGCTATATTGAAAACTTTATTCATAAAAACTCCTTTTATAAAATTGTTATTAAAATAGCAGATTACACAATTAAAATCAATCTTTTTTATGCCATTTTAAAATATTTTGTCATTTGATGAATCTTTCTTGACAGAAAACAAGGCTTTTGATATCTTGAAACAAGAAGGAATTTTTTAATGAAATATTTTGTTTTTTTGATTCTTTTAATCGGCTACGGAGCTCTTTTCTACGTTTTTTATTCCCTTTATTCGCTGTTGAAAGGGCGATTTGGCGTTTTTGCGCCTTATGTGCCGAGTGTGGGAAAATCTAAAAAGAATATGCTTGATTTAGCACGCGCGGAACTCCTTCAAGCCGAAAAACAAATGACGGTTATTGATTTGGGTAGCGGCAGCGGATCATTGTTGCTTCCTTTGGCAAAAGAATTTCCCAATCATCGTTTCATCGGCATAGAATATGATTGGATTTTAATTCTGGTTTCTTTGTTTCGATCGCGGAAATTAAAAAACATAGAATGGCATAAGCAAAACTTTATGAATTATTCCTGTGAAAAGGCCGATATTGTTTTTTGTTACCTGTTAAAAACAATGCAGGAACGCGTGGGGCTGAAACTTTCCCGTGAAATCAGCGATTCCTGCGTTGTTATTACGGAGCTTTATCCCGTTAATCATTTACGCCTTGTCAAAACCATAAAGCCGGCACTGAATTTGGGTATTCCGGTTTATAAAATGCGCAAGTAAACCGTTAATTTTCAAAGCGTGAAAATAATTCGTAAACTTCTTTTAAAGCCTTTTCACGTTCTTTTTCATTACCAAACGAACGACAGACCGATTCTTTTAAATACATATTCAACAAATTGCTTTCAATGGCTTTAACGGCACCGCGCACGGAACGCAGTTGCGTTAAAATATCCGTACAGGCACGTCCTGTTTCCAGCATTCTTTTGACACCTTCGATTTGTCCGATAATCCGATTTAATTTCGGTAATTGCGACAGCGGATTTGTCTCTTTTTGTTTCAATAGTATTTTCATTGTATTATTTCCTTTTGTTACCCTTCAATCCCATTGATTGAACACACTTATCATAAAAAAATAAAATGTTTTTGTCAACAAAAAACGATAATATTTTTCAAAAAAAGAGAAAAAATGTGTTATTTCTTATATAAAATAATTATTTTTCATAATATTATAACAAATAATAATTTATTAACAAAATATTGAGAATTTTTATTTTTCATTTTTTTAAGGCATTAAAAGTATGATTTTTCAGGAAATAAATACCCAAATAAATCAACGCCAAAAGAAACGGCAGAAAAAAATAAACGGCCCGATACACGAACAAACTGGCCAAAACAGCGCCCTTTTCCGCCATAGCATGCGGAAAAAGCAATAAAAACAATGAAGTAAACACACCCAATCCGCCCGGCACTTGCGACACCAATGCCGTTATTTGCGCAATGGTATAAACAATAAAAACCGGTAAAAAGGGCGTTTCAAGATGATAGCGCAAAACGGAATAAAAAACAACCGATACCAAAAAGTTATCGGCAAAACCCACCAACAATTGTAATCCCGTTAATCTTTTTGACGGAGCTTTTAAGGTGACACCGCCAATGCGAACGCTTCGTTTTGACTTGATGACCCAAAACCAATAACCCAAAAAAGCACAAACGATGAGAATTGAAACACCGTAATATGTTTCCAAATGCGATTTATCGGTTAAATCGGGCGTAAACGGCGTTAAAAGCGTGGCAATCACATAAATCAACCCCATCCCCATAAAAATCGTTAATGTTTCAAAGGCAATCAGCAGTAAAATTTGCGCACGGGGAACGCCGAGCGGCGTATAAAACAAATATCGAACGGCACCGCCCGAAATAAAGGCATGTCCGACCGTATTACTGACGGCAAACCCGACGGCTGATGTTTTAAAAACCGTTCGAAACGGCAGTTTATATCGAATATAATCCAATGCCAACACATCATAACACGCCAATGCAATAAAATCAGCAACAACAAATAAGCAGGCAATTAACAACACCCAAAGCGGCGTTGAACTCATTAACTGCCATACTTTTTCCCATCCCGCTTTTTCCACCTCTTTGATAATCAACCAAAGAGCCAAACCGAAAAAGAAAAAACTGATAAATTGAATGATCCGATTGAACATTAAAATAAATCCGATAAAAAAACGGCGGATTCTGTTTTTATCCGCCGTTTTATTTTCTAGAACATCATTGTTGCGCGAATGGAAGCAACCGTTGCCGTATTTGATTTTTGATTCAAGCCGGGATTAATGTAAAACTGCACATCGGGCGTGATCGTCATAAACGAGCTGATGCCCCACGCCCAATAAGCCTCCAACATATTTTCAACCGAGCGCGAGCCTTCACCGTTTACGCCTTTATCCAATTTGTTCACGGCACCGGCAAAACCGATTTGATCCAACGCGTTTCGATTCAACGGGTTATTATAGACACCCCCCAGCACATACGATTGACTGATACCGTTCACACCTTTATTCACACCGTTGGCACGCATAAACAAAGCTAATTTTTTACCCATATTTTGTTGTGCATTCACGCTCCATCCGCGTGTTTTTTCCGGTTGTTCCTCAACGGACGGCTGATTATAGAGCAATACACTGATGATTGCCTGTCCCAATTTATTTTTCGGGTTAATCGTTCCGCTGACAAACGAGGTAAACTTTTTGCCCCAATGATTTGTGGAAATATTATTTCCGTCAATATTATGTGCATCTTGTCCGCCGGCGGATATACTCCAAAACGGATCGGGCGATATGGTTAAATAACCGCCTAAACTTGCCGACGGATAGGTGCTTGAAGCATTTTGCGAAAACGATTCGTTGACAAAGTTAATTTGTTGGTTCGAATCGTAAGTCGTTCCGTCAAAATTATACATCGGAAACTGTCCGAGCGTTACGCTGAGCCAATTTAATTTGCCGGGCATTTGATGCGTATAACTTAATTCATAGAAATAGTTTGCTTTTGTCGTATAATCGTTTAAAGGCGTTACCACCCCGATATTACTGCCGAGTTCGGCACCGTTACCGTTCCAATACCGCACCATTTCATATGCCAAATTGGCCGAACCGCTGCCCCATGTATCCGATTGAAACATATCCCATGTGGCGGCACCGTAATATTGCGTTTGCCACGGGGTAATATGTCCCGAGGGTGCGCCGCGTTGCCCCATTAAAGAAACATCTAACGTATAGGATAAACCTGTCTCTTTCAATAATTCGTTTTTCGCTTGTGCATAAGCATTGGCCCAACTGTTCACATCTTTATCGGCACGGCTTAAAAAAGAAGGACTCGTTTCCTTTCTGCCGCGCGCCGTTTTACCGTGTACAATCGGTACCGGATGTGTTGTTTCATCGGTGCTTAATGCCGACACATCGCCACCGTTTCTGCCTTTCATGTTATTCCAAAGTGACATCGGCTTTCCGGTATCTTTCACAACAGGCTTTACAGGTTGTTTTTGCGCAGGTATTTTAGCGGAATGCGCCTTTACACCGTGTGTTTTTTGTATGGCCTCTTTATGCAGGCGCGATGCCTTTTCTTCATTGGTTTCCGTCATATTTTGCCACTTTTCTTTGGTTCCTTCTTTCACGTCTTGCCACTTTTCTTTGGTTCCTTCTTTCACGTCTTGCCATGTTTCTTTGGTTCCTTCCTTAACATCTTCCCATTTTTCGGATGAGGCATCTTTCACATCCTCCCACTTATCAGCCGTTGCATCTTTCACATCGCTCCATTTTTCAGCCGTTGCATCTTTCACGTCACTCCACTTTTCGGCGGTAACATCTTTTGTTTTTTGCCAAGTATCGGAGGCTTTTTCGGAAAGTGATTTTTGCTTTTGAATACTTAATTGCTCTCTTTTCACGGCGCGATCCCGCACCAACTGTTTTTGCGTGCGATTCAATTTTTCGGCTTTGGGACTTTTCTGAACTGCCGCATTGATTTGTGCCTTATTTTGTTCCGTTTGAACGGGATGCATCGGCGCTGCCCGACTACCGGTTAACCGATACGGCGGCGTACCGTTTTCATAAGTCGTTTGCATTTGTGCCTCAGCGTCCTGCGTCCAACATAAAAACCCCAAAATACCCGTCAAAAAATAAAAATGTACTTTTTGCATAATAAAATTCCCCCATCATAAAATTTGAAATTATAAAAAAACATCAAACAATTGACTAGGTCTTTCACTTCAACAAATGCAATAAAAGAAAGCCCAAAGAATATAAAATTTTTTGTTTCAATTAAATTTATCCGATGAAGAACCTGATAACACATCCGGTAAAACAGTTGTAATATGCAAATCAGCTATTCTGTCCATTTCATCAGCTTTTCTGGTAATATACGGCGGAATAGCCGGCGCCGGCTTTAATTCCGATCGTTTTTTATATTCCGGCACTTTATCGTAAAGCGGCGTTGTTACTTTGTTAATCGGTCTGTCTAAATGGCCGGCATATAAAACAAGTTGTTTGTTGGGTGCCATATTTAACAAACCGCTACCGCTCACGACCGAATCGGCCAATGTTTTGATTTTGCGCTTAATCGGGAAATATAAATCAAAACCCACCTTAACCTGTTTCGGCCCGGGCAGTAAAGGACCTGTCCAATCAAACCAACTCCATGAACGATCATAAGAACTTCTATCCACTTTGGTATAAGGCGTAATGCCTTTTGTCAGAACGTTTCTTGTTTCGGGATTATTTTGTCGTTTAATAATTTTAGCCGCCACCGAACTCATAATAATATCGGCTGTTTCCTGACTGTATTTTGAAGAAATTTGATGCCAATCCTGCACGCAAACCAAAAATTTGTTTTGTTTCACCCGTCCGAAAATAATCCCGTCCGTAATGCTTTCCAGCGAAGGCATATGTTGAAATTCATCTAAAATAAAGCCGACGGAACACGGGCCGACTTTGCCCTCACCAGGGCCAAATAACATTAAATGTTGCGTGGCCATGTTAATAAACAAGGTACTTAACAAAACGGAAGACTTTAAATCTTCATACGGCACCGACATATAAATGGTTACCGGTTTATATTGTCCGGTTTCTTTATCTTTAATGCCGCGCAGCTGGTCATAATTGAAATCGTTTAACGAGGTACGACACCGAACGGCGGAATTTTTAAAAATATTCACGCCGGACAAGGCCATTGACATAACTGATCCGCGTTGCTTATCGGGCAAACTCAACACCTGATTTAATTCCAAAAGCGTTCGTCTGCCGTAACCGTAATAAGCCGTTTCCAACACAATTTGCTCAAAAATCATTTGCCATGCATCTAAATCCAAAGCTGTTATATCCTGATTTTTCTGTCGCTCGGCAATTTCCGCATTACACCGAATCTGCGCGGTATTGATAATATCCAGCAACATGGCAAAACAGGCATCTTGTCCGCGCCACTCATCGGGAATTAAATCCCATGTTCCCACGGGTAAATAATTATTCAAGGTGATTTTATGTTGTTTAGCCTTTTCTTTGGCGGCCAAAACTTCGGGAAAATCACGCATGGATTCATAATAGGTTATTAAAATGTCATAATCTTCATCATCCAAAGCTTTCTTTTTAATTCGAGACAGAAAATAATCATTTGCCTGCGCCTGATCCACTTTTCCGCACAAATAGCCGGCCAATCCCGTTAAACAACCGCGTCCCGTTTTAACCCAATAGGGATCGGTACCGGAAGGGCCGTCGGGAATTAAAAAGGAAATCAAATTATCAATATACCCTTCGCGCCCGTCTTGTAACGACGGCAAATTGCCGGGACCGATCGGATTCCAAGACGGCCAATAAATGCCCTTTTCTTTATGATCTTTTCCCATCCAGTTCATTTTAAAGACAGGCCCGAGCGTTGCCCGATAACCGCTTGTTAACTTTGCAATTTCACCTTTCGGATCGTGTATAATGAGCGTTGAATCCGTATCCTCTAAAATAGAGGGAATAATCACGCCCATCGTTTTCCCCGAGCCCGGTGCGCCGATACAAAAAACCGACCGACAATCAGGCATTTTCATTTTCCGACCGGCAAACAAACCCAATAACAAATGTTTACCCGCATATAACCCCATTTTTTCAATATCTTTTACCGAAGCTTCGCGTCCGTCGCCAAATCGTTGCGGAAACAAATAATAAGGATTGGCATGACAAATCCACAATTCATAAAAGAAAAAAGCCCCCATCGGAATGAGCGGTATACGCCACGCGGCAAAACTGTACCAATTAAAATGACGCGGCTCATCAAAGCAAAACATTTTAAACCACCGCCAATAATCCGATAAAGGCAAACTGAATTGACCCTGAAAAAACACTTTGGTGAAATAAGAAGCATAAATTTCAAAAATATTATTCTCAAAATGAGAAGAAATAATCTGAGACAAGGGTAACCAAATTAAGGCGCACACCCAAAACAGAACAAAACCCAACAAAGCGCGCCATGACCACCATTTGAGGCAGTTTCTGGTTGATATTTTTTCGGGCGCCCATCTGATAACCATATTTATCCTTTCGTTTTCCCTTTGACCGGACGCATATTCTGCGCTTTTCCGACAACCCGCATCGGCCCTTTTTCCCGCACAATTTGAGATATTTCTTCAATCGTATAACCGGCATTCGTTAAATCATGAACGGTTTCTTCATCATCTGTCGGCTTAACGGGTTTCGGCGGTTTTGAGCGTTGCGACGATATTTCTTCATAAGCCGAACGGGCTTCTTTCTCCTGCTTTTCAATTTCTGCCTGTCGTTTTAAGCGCTCCTGTTCGGCATAATAGGCATTTTTTGCCATTTCGGCCGTTACTTTGATTTCGGCTTTCTTTTCATGCGCTTCGGTATGCGACACAATCATTTGCGGAACATTTTCCGAAGAACGGGTTTGAGGAATAACCTTTGGCTCCGCCGCTGCTTGCGTTTGATGAACGGAAACAGACATCTCTTTTTTATTGAAATCAGTCGAATTATTTTCAAGGCGCGCCCGATTCGATCCTTCAAAGAAAGAGCGCATCAATGATTCGGCCGACATATTTTTGTTTCGGGGCATTGTTTCATCACTCGACTTTATTTGAACACCCGCTTGTTTCGACATTTGTTCAATTGATTGATTGCCCGCTTGACTTTCCGCTTGCGCCCTTGATTGCAAAATCGACAAAGGTGCCTTTTTATCCGATATTTGTTCGTCTGTTTGCTTATCCGGCACAGGTTTTTGTTCTTTGGTTTCAAAATTTTCTTTTACGATTTGATTTTCGGTTAAAGCCTGCGCTTTTGATGGCGCTTGTTTTTGTTCAAGTTCTTCTTGTAATTTCTTTTGACGTTCAGCCTCTTTTTGTGCTTGTTCTGCATGAAATTTTTGAATGCCCCAAGCGCGATTTTCCTCCCGTTCGGGTTCTTTTTTCAACGGACGCCGACTGTTTTTTGTTGGCGCGCCTTTTTTCTTTTTGTTTTTAACTTGTTCCTGTCGATATTTTTCAAGCGCTTCTTCCCGATCCAGCATAATTTTGCGACATAATCTTTCGCGTGTTTTTTCTTTTGTTTTTCTCACATCTAAACAATAACTGTTCCAACCGCTTAAACTCATCAGCTGCTTCGGATCAATGTAGGTGCCGCATAAATTGATACCGTCCAACGCAAAAACGGATAAATCAATATCCGTTAAGTCTACTTTGGAAAAATCCAACCGCCGCACATCCAAACAAATCAAATCTTCTTTCGAAAGCGTGCGAATATCAATTTCTCCGCTTTCAATCAGACGAATGATTTTTTCAAGTTCCGTTAAATATTTTTCGGCCTCTTCATCAAAAAAGGCTTTTTCCGTTTTATTATGCTTAAAAAACGTTCGCTTAAAGGTAGCACCCGTAAAATCACAACCGCTCAAATCAGCATCTTCAAAATAAGCCTCATCGAAGCAACAGTTGGAAAAATCGGCATTTTGCGCTTTTGTTTTATAAAAAACGGCGCCTTTAAAGTTACACCCGTCAAACAAACCGCCCGATAAATCGGCGCCTTTGAGATTCAGCCCCGAAAAATCGCACCCCGATAACGCTTTACCGCTTCGCACCGCTTCAATCAGTCGAACGGCTCGTTCATCGGAGCGATAATCATTGCGCTCGGAGGGCAGAACAAACGCCGATCCCTCTTTTTGCCCTAAGGAAAAATAAATCATATCGGCATCGGTTACTTTCACGTCTGCCGTTTTTTTTGCCGGTCGTTTTAATTCTTGTTCCATGGCTTCATTATAACACATAATCTTAAAAAAGAAACAAAAAAAAGATGACAACTCAAAATTCTTGTGATATGATGAGCCGTTGAAAGGAAAAAGATGATTTATCTGATTTGCTCACTGACCGTTATACTGGATCAATTGACGAAATATTTAGCCGTTTCGCATCTGCCAGAGCATCAATTTGTTCCCGTTTGTCCTTTTTTCAATTTCTTTTTAACTTACAATAAAGGCGTGAGCTTTTCTTTTTTATGGCTGGATACGGCTTACGGGCCTTATGTGTTAAGCCTGCTTTCGCTGGTTATTTGTCTCGGTCTTGTTTACTGGATAATCCGCGAATCCGATCAATTTATGAAAGCTTGTTTGGCATTGGTGTTGGGCGGCGCACTCGGCAATGTTATTGATCGCGTGCGAATCGGCAGCGTTATTGATTTTCTTGATTTTTATTATCATTCTTATCATTGGCCCGCCTTTAACATAGCCGATACGGCCATTTGTTGCGGTGCGGGTCTTTTATTTCTCAAACTGTTTTTACAAAAGAAGGAAAAAAAATGAAAAAAATACTCTTTATTATTCCGTTACTTATTTTCATCAATGCATGCAGTGGCGAATCAAAGCCGCCTTTGGAAAGCACGCAAATTGTTGACGGCAAATCCATTGTTATGCCGCCCGAGTTTTATGTTTTACCCAAAGCATCAACTCCCGCAAAAGCACCCGAAGGTACAGCCGCATCAGATAACAATCAATCAAAATAAAAGGATAGAATCATGATTCATACGACCTTGGCGGAACACGCCGAAACCATTCGAAATATGAACTTACGCCAAGCTTTTCGGGAAGATGAAAATCGCTTTCAAAAGTTTTCCGCTTCATTTGAAAATCAAATTTTATTGGATTATTCCAAAAATCTCATCACCGATGAAACCATGTCGCTCTTGCTTCAATGGGCAAAAGAAGCACATCTGAAAGAAAAAATCAATGCCATGATGCAAGGCGAAAAAATTAACACAACGGAAAATCGGGCGGTGTTACATACCGCGTTACGCAATCGGGATAATCACCCGATTGAGGTTGACGGTAAAGACGTTATGCCCGAAATTAACCGGGTGTTGGAGCAAATGCACCGGTTTTCCGATCAAGTGCGCAACGGCTCGTGGAAAGGTGCTACGGGAAAAGCCGTAACAGATGTTGTGAATATCGGCATCGGCGGTTCCGATTTGGGGCCGGCCATGGCTCACGATGCTTTGGCCTTTTATCGCATTGATTCCCTTCGCTTTCACTTTGTTTCCAACGTTGACGGAACGGATATTGCCGAAACATTGAAAAAATGCAATCCCGAAACAACGCTTTTTATTATTTCTTCCAAAACGTTCACCACGCAAGAAACGCTGACAAATGCGCAAACGGCGCGCAAGTGGCTGGTGCAAAAATTGGGAGAAAATGCCATTGAAAAGCATTTCGTTGCCGTTTCCACCAACAAAGAAGGCGTTGAAGCCTTTGGAATCAATCCGGAAAATATGTTTGTTTTTTGGGATTTTGTCGGCGGTCGCTATTCGCTTTGGTCTGCCATCGGTTTATCGCTGATGATCGGTATCGGTTATACGCATTTTACGGAAATGCTTGCCGGCGCGCACGCCATGGATAAACATTTTCAAGAAACGCCGTTTGAAAAAAATCTGCCGGTCATTTTGGGCGTTATCGGTGCGTGGTATGCCTCTTATTTGGGTGCCGAATCTTATGCCGTTTTGCCTTACGATCAATATTTGCATCGGCTGCCGGCTTATTTGCAGCAATTGGATATGGAAAGCAACGGTAAAAGCGTTCAAAAAACGGGCGATGCCGTTACGCTTTCAACCGGTCCCGTTCTGTTCGGTGCGGCAGGCACAAACGGACAGCATTCGTTTTATCAGCTCATTCATCAAGGCACACATCTCATTCCGACCGATTTTATCGCGCCCGTTTTTTCGCTGAACGAATCGGTGGGACAGCATGATATTTTACTTGCCAATTTTATTGCCCAGCCCGAAGCTTTAATGACCGGTAAAACGGCCGACGAACTGCGTGCGCAAGGCGTTGATGAAAAGCTCATTCCGTTTCGCACTTTTTCCGGCAATCGACCGAGCAACACGCTTTTAATTGAAAGAATCACGCCTTACACTTTCGGTGCCTTAATTGCTTTATATGAACATAAAGTCTTTACCCAAGGCGTTTTGTGGAACGTAAACAGCTTTGATCAATTCGGCGTTGAGCTGGGGAAACAGCTGGCGAAAAACGTTTTAACGGAGCTTGTTGATTCCAATCAACCGCTTCATCACGATTCCTCCACGAATGCGCTTATTCAAACCGTTCGGCAAAAAAGAAATGCGTTAAAGAATAAATAAAGGAACGAAAAGCTGATGACCATTCGATTGTTACCGCAAAATCTGATCAATCAAATCGCTGCCGGCGAAGTGGTGGAACGCCCGTCCTCCGCCTTAAAAGAATTGATTGAAAATGCCGTTGATGCCGGTGCAACTCGAATTGACATTAAAATTCAAAACGGCGGTAAAACCTTTTTTTCCGTAACGGATAACGGCAAAGGGATGACGAAAGAGGAATTAACGTTGGCCGTTGAACGGCATGCCACCAGCAAATTACCGCATGACGACTTGTTTGAAATCAATTTTTTGGGGTTTCGCGGTGAAGCTCTGCCCTCCATCGGTTCGGTTGCCAAATTAAGTATTTCGTCACGCACGCCCGATTCGGCGGAGGCATGGAACATTAAAGTTGAAGGCGGACATAAGTTTCCGCCCGTGCCGACAGCGCATCCGATCGGCACAACGGTTGAAGTGAAAGAGTTGTTTTTTGCCACACCTGCCCGCTTAAAATTTTTAAAATCGGATCAAAGCGAATATTTAAGCGTGAAAGAAATTGTCAATCGCATTGCCATGGCTTATCCGCATATTCAATTTATTTTATCCGATGAAAAACGGCAGATTTTAAATTATTCGATTGTGCCGGAACTGTTCGATCGCGTTGCGCAAGTCATCGGTAAATCGTTTCATGAAAATGCCGTTCCGATTGATGAAGTTTATGATGATATGACTTTAAAAGGCTTTGTCAGTCTGCCCACTTATACGCGTTCAACGGGTGCCGAGCAATATTTATTCGTGAACGGTCGCTTTATTCGGGATAAACTTGTAACCGGCGCCGTTCGCGGGGCCTATCAAGGATTGATCGGGCATGATGCCTATCCCGTTTTGGCCTTGTTTTTAAAGCTTTCCAATGAAAATGTCGATGTCAATGTTCATCCGGCCAAAATTGAAGTTCGTTTTAAAGAAAGTGCCAAAATTCGCGGATTTTTAGTGGCTGCCCTTCGCAACGCATTGGCGCAAAGCGGGTTTAAAACCGCTACCACCATCGGTATCGGCGCTTTGGAAAAAAGTCAGCCGCAATCTTTCCCGACAAGAAAACATGTCTCTGTTTTTGAAAATAATCGGCAAATGCAAATGATGTCCGATGTTGTTTCCGACAAACCGTCAACAAACTGGGCGCCCGATTACACCTTACCGCATATCGGATACAGCGTTAAAAAAGATTTGCCCGATGCCATACCGGAAACGCCCGCATTTTCCGAACCGCAACAAAATGCCGCGCCGAATATCGAACCGAATATCGTGCCGAATGCCGTGCCGAATGTTACAAATTTTCCGGAAAACAAGCCGCAAAGCGAAACTTTTCCGCCGCTCGGATATGCCAAAGCACAGCTTTATAAAACATATATTATTTCGCAAACGGCAGACAGCATTGTCATTATTGATCAGCATGCGGCACATGAGCGCTTAACTTATGAAAAGCTGGCGCAAAATATGGCCGATCATGCGCAAACACAGCTGCTGCTTATACCGGAAGTCATTGAATTATCACCCGATGAAACAATGGTATTAAGCGCGCGCGCCAATGAATTAAAAGACATGGGCTTTGTCATTGATGCTTTCGGGCGAGATTGCGTTGCCGTTCGTGAAATTCCGGCATTGTTATCTCAAACCGACATTCAAAAACTTGTGCAAGATTTAGCCGATACGATTTTGGAATATGATGATACTATTTTATTAAAAGATAAAATGAAAGATATTTGCGCACGCATTGCCTGTCACGGCTCCGTTCGTGCCGGACGGGTTTTAACAATCGATGAAATGAACGCACTGCTGCGTCAAATGGAAGAATGCGCAACGGCAGGACAATGTATTCACGGGCGCCCGACATATATTGAATTAAAACTTAATGATATTGAGCGTTTATTCGGACGCAAAAAATAGCTATTTCCAATAATCTTTAATCCAAACCGCCGGTTTTAAGCGCTTATACAATTTTTTAATTCCGTGAGGCTCTTTTTTCAACGTCGGATCCGAACACCAAATGCCTTTTGAAGCATCTTCCAAATCGGGCTGTCCGTGAAAAGCAATCATTTTCAAGCCTTTTATGTCGGGAATTTTCGGCGACACAAACGAACGCAAATACCATTTCGGCAAGCAATGAAAGCGAAAACTTTTAAACCAATTATCCGGCCAAAAATTCAATTTTCCCCATTTTTCAATCACTTTACTGGATAAATATTCCTGCGACGCCGTGTAAAATTGCTCAACCACTTCTTTCGGATGCTCTTCAAAATAACGTTTAATGAACCCCAGCGTGCCCACAACAAAGGAATAACAGCTCGCCTGCCCGACTTTATTCCCTCTGGAATTCCAATCATTGATAATGTAAAACTTATTCTCTTTCGGATATTCAAAAAACTCATCTAAATTGCCCACAATCAGCGAATCCAAGTCAAAGAAGAAAACTCTTTGGCCGTCAAGCCCGCCCAAATGATCATCACACAAAGCAGCTTCTTTGCGATAAGCATATTTTTGCGCCCATTCTTCTTCCCCTTTTTTCACGTTTGTAAATTCAGGCAACGGATGTACGATAATATCGGGTCTTAATCCCTCGGGATATTCGGTAAAGCAATGAAAATCAATATGATATTTTGTATTTCTTTTAATCATGGAACACAGTTTGTTCACATCATCGGGTCCGTAATAAGTCGGCCCCCATTTAATGCAAATAACGTTATAGCTTTTTGCTGATGAAGCAACATTCTTTCCCTTGTTTTTTAAAGATGGTTTTGTTTTCATTGAACCTCCGTTACATATTTATGATTTTTATAGTTTACCGATATCGGCAAAATATGTCAAGATAAATTTATTTACATAAAAATCAGTTAATTAAATTAAACAATGAATGATATGATTTCATTTTTTTATGAAAATTCATTTCAGATCAATAAAAAACAACGGGCAAAGCGGAAACTCAAGAAAAACCGCCCTGCCCGCCGTTCTTTGCCTTAAAAAATGCACTTTTTAAAGCAAAAACCTGTTAGCTTTGTTTAAATTTATATGTAATTTTTTTCCCGGAACAAGTCGCTGTATCACCCGTACCACTTACACTAACACCCAAAATGCTGGCACCGGCTTTGCAAACGGCATCTGTCGGGAATGTAATATCCAAAGTAACACCGTCATCCGCAATTTTGGTACCACTAGATGCAAGAGCAATTGTAGCATCTGTCGGTACGGTTAAACCCATATCTGCAGGTGCAGGCGGAGTATAATTCGCCACTGCTGTACCGCCTCCGGTTGCCACATAGGTTTGCGCACCGGCAAACACAACAACGGCATATTTGGAAGCAGTATCTATAACTTCATTGGCGCGATAGCGGTTCATAGCCATGGAATAGCCGGCAATACCGCCGATTGATAAAACGCCGATAATAGCCAAAACGCCAAGCATTTCAACCATTGACCGACCGGATTCGTTTGTTCTTTTCATTTTTTTGTCCTTTCATTTATGTTGTTTTTTAAGCTCCCCGAGCCAAAAAACGTTTATTTTTAAGGCGTTATTGCCTTGTTTCCCTATCGAGAGATTTTTTTCTCTCATTTATAAGTATAAAATAAACGTACCTTTAATTCACCGTTTTTTTAGACAACTATCCTTAAAAATGAGGGTTTCACAGAGAGCCGAAAAACTTAATAAAAATCAAAAAATTATGAAAAAAACAAAAAAAATGAAAAAAAG
Source organism: uncultured Alphaproteobacteria bacterium (assembly GCA_947627155.1). Lineage (GTDB taxonomy): Bacteria > Pseudomonadota > Alphaproteobacteria > CAAHEQ01 > UBA3637 > RGIG4140. Next base: position 136,375 of record CANQUX010000002.1, read on the forward strand.
ATAAAAAAATTAAAAAAAAGTGTTGCAAAAAACGTACGTTTAATGCAACGCTGAATATTCTTGTTTTTCAATTGGTTAACAAAAAACACCCGTTTAATGCAACGTTTTTTCTTGAATTGATTGATGAATGAAATTTCTTATTCCGGCAAATGCCTATCAGCTTTGGGAACAAGCGTTTCCGCCGTTTCCGTTGTTTCACGAACCCGCGAAAAAGAAGACAACGTTTGGTTCTCTTTCGTTTGTGAATTATTGACCGCATCAGTCGACTTTTTTTGCGCCTGATACAACGAATTGTGAAGTGTGGAAATCGACTCTTCCGGCTCGGAAGCCGAATCATTTCCCGAAACAGGAATTAACAAATCTTCCGCTTTTTCCGAAACAGGCGGAAAATAAATATAAACATGATTCTGGCGCAAAACTTCTTCCAAATTCTGATGATTTAAAAAAGAATACATTTGAGAAACCGTTCTGCCGTCGTGATTATAGGCATTAAGGGCAGCGCCTTTTTGATGCAACAAATCAAACATTTCATATTGTCCGCTGCATGCCGCCTCGGTTAACGGAAAAAGACCTTCCGCATTTTCCTGATTCAAATCGGCCCCGTGTTGCACCAACAAATCAATCACCCGACAATTATTTCCGTAAACACCGTACATTATCGTGCCGTTATGAGCGTTATCAAGCGCATTCACACGCGCACCCGCCTTTAACAAAGCTTCAACCGTTTGTTCGTCGCCTTTCCCCGCGGCCAGCATTAACGGCGTTTGTCCGCTGAAATTACAAGCGTTCACGTTCGCCTTGTTTGCCAACAAAAAATCGCGCAACACATCATTTTGATTTTCAACGGCAATGTGTAACAACGTGTTTTGCGACTGATTGCAACTTTCCACACCTTTTTCGGCATAAGGCAACAACAACTTTAAAATTTCAAACCGTTCGGGCTTTTGCGCCGCTTTTGTCAGAACCGTTTCGCCGCCGATTTCAAACCGATCAACATCCAGCGTGTCACTATCGTATAAACAAGACTGAACGTTTTGATATAAATTTTTTTCAACGGCATACCATAACGCCGAGCGATTTTTCTTATCCGACGCGTTTAAATTAACGGGACATTTTGCCATAACATAATTAAACACCGCCGAATCTTGATTGCACGCGGCATAATGCCCGACGGAACGACCCTCTTTATCTTTAACATACAAATCAGGTTCGTTTTTCAACAAAGCTTCTATTTCATCACGCGAGCCGTTTTGACATAAATATAAAAGGGCGGTACAGCCGTTTGCATCTTTTACGTTCACATCGGCCCCCCGATCCAAAAAATGTTGCGCTTGTTTTAAATTTCCGGCGGAAACGGCCAATAAAAACGCTTTATTTAATTTTTTTTGCTCGGCCGATGAGATGCTTTTTATTTTCATTTGTATCCTTTATTATTTTAAAAGGATTATATGATTAAAATGACTGATTGTCAACAAATTTTGACTGATTGCAACGGTTTTCCGTCCCTTTAAAAAAAACAGCTTAATTCAAAAGCGCGGCAATTTCCCCGATAAAGCGCTTCACGGCTTTTATTTTATTCTTGCCGCTTCCCCACGGGCGCGAAACAATCAGTTTGTTATCGCTTCTCAACCGAACCGTTCCCGCTTGCCGCATAATAAAATCAATCAGCTTTTGCGGCTGCGGAAATGTGTTTTGCCAAAAACCGACCACCGCTCCTTTGTCATTTAATTGCAACGAGTCAATGTAAGCTGCCCGACACATTATTTTCACTTCAACACTGGTAAATAAATTATCAACCGTTTCGGGATAAGAACCGAAACAATCGGTTAATTCCTCTTTCAACGCCTCTAATTCCGCCGCACTTTCCGCCGTGCCGATTTTGTGATAAAGCTCTAAACGGGTTTGAAAATCGGGAATATAGCTTTCGGGAATTAAAACCGGCAATCCCAACGATAATTGCGGCGAAAAGGCAATGAGTTCGCCTTTTTTTTGCTTTTCTTTCAATTGCTCAACGGCCTCCTGCAACATTTTTTGATACAACGCAACGCCGATTTCCCGAATATGCCCCGATTGCTCTTTTCCGAGCAAATTGCCTGCACCGCGAATATCCAAATCGTGACTGGCCAACTGAAAACCGGCGCCGAGTTTATCAAGACTTTGCATCACCTCCAGCCGCTTTTGCGCCGATTCGCTCAAATGATGCGGCGGCAGCGTGAAATAAGCATACGCCCGAATCTTGCCGCGCCCGACCCGTCCGCGCAGCTGATAAAGCGATGCCAATCCGAACATATCCGCCCGATACACAATGAGCGTATTGACAAACGACATATCCAACCCCGATTCGATAATGCCCGTTGCCAATAACACATCAAACTGACGCGCCTGAAAATCCTGCATAATCTTTTCAAGCTGCGTACCCGGCATTTGTCCGTGTGCTTTCACGATTTTCAAATCGGGCGTGACGGCCGAAATAAGCTGCTCGACTTGCGGCATATCGGCAATGCGCGGCGTTACCACAAACACGCCGCCCCCGCGAAAATGTTCGCGTAACAAGGCTTCTTTAATCATAACCGGATCAAAGGGCATCACAAACGTTTTAACGGCCAATCTGTCCAACGGCGGCGTTGCAATGACCGATAAATCTTTCACACCAGCCAAAGATAATTGCAGCGTTCGCGGAATGGGCGTGGCGGAAAGCGTTAAAATATGAGCATTTTTTTGCATTTCTTTCAGCTTTTCTTTATGCGCCACACCGAAATGCTGCTCTTCATCAATAATCACCAATCCCAATCGTTTAAAATGAACGGAATCGGACAAAAGCGCATGCGTTCCGATCACAATATCCGCCTGCCCGTTCGACAAAGCTTCTTTGACCGTTTTTGTTTGCTTTTGGCTGCTTAATCGGGAAAGGGAGTCAATGCGAATCGGAAAACCTTGAAAGCGTTCTTTAAATGTTAACACATGTTGCCGCACCAATAATGTTGTGGGCGCAATCACGGCTACCTGCAAGCCGTTAATGGCCGCAATAAACGCCGCACGCAGAGCCATTTCCGTTTTGCCGAAACCCACATCACCGCACACAAGCCTGTCCATAGCCTTGCCCGATGCCAAATCTGCCTCAATTTCCTGCATGGTGCGCAACTGATCCTCGGTTTCGGCATAGGGAAAGCGAAAACAAAATTCCTGATAGGCCTCAATCGGCGCCACTAACGATTCTGCCTTATTTAATGCCCGAAGCCCTGCCGTTTGCATTAATTTTTCCGCCATGGCAAACAAGTCTTTTCGCACCCGCTCCCGCCGATTGATAAAAGCAGCACTTCCCAACGTATCCAACGGCGTATTCTCATCACCCGAGCCGTATTTGGACAGCATATCCATATTTTCCACCGGCACAAACAATTTATCGCCTTTGGCATACTCCAACGCAACGCAATCATGCGTAACACCGCCCGTTTCAATGGGTTTTAAGCCGATAAATCGCCCGATGCCGTGCGTTTGATGCACAATTAAATCACCCGTTGACAAAACAGCCGTATCAAAAATTTTATTCTTCCGCTTTGTTGCCTGCCGCAGCGGTTGCCGTTCGCCCGACACGTCATTTTGGGTAATCAGGCGCATATTTTCATCGTAAAAACCGTTTTCAAACGGCGCGACCAGCAACGACGGCGCCTTTTCCAACGCCTCTTTCAACGAATGTGCTTCGTTCAAAATCAGCCCGTGCGCTTCCATCACACCTTTTAACCGCAACAAACTGCTTTGCGAATAAGCCGTAAAAATACACCGCCGCACTTCATGACGCACCAAATCGGCACAAGCGTCAAAAGCATTTTTGCCCTGCGCGGTATGCGTAAAAACCTCACCGGCTCTGGCACCCGCATCGGGTTGCCCGGGTCGCACGAACGGCGAAAAAACAACCGCTTCTTTTTCCGATAAAATATGTTGAATTTCCTCGGTTGTCAAATAAAGCCAACACGGCCGAACGGGCAGATATTTATCATCATTCATCAACGGATTTTTTAAATAGAGTTGCCGGGCATCATAATATTCTTCAATCAGGGCTTCCTGCGCCGAAAAAGCCTCATGTGTTCTGTTTTCCATGGAAAACGAGGCATTCGGCAAATAATCGAAAAGCGTTTGTAATTCTTCATGCAGAAGCGGCAAAAAATGTTCGAGCCCCGGCACACTCTGCCCGTTTGAAACACTTTCATAAATAAAATCATTACCGTCAAAACCGTTCATTTGCCGATAACGCGTGCGAAATAAAGCAATGCTTTCGGGCGTTAAGCGATATTCCGATACCGGCTTAATCAACAAGGCCTCCGTTTCCGTCAGCGTTCTTTGCGTTGTTTCGTCAAAAAGACGCAGCGAGTCAATTTCATCACCGAAGAAATCAATGCGAACCGGATGCGTCATACCGCCCGAAAAAACATCAATCAACCCGCCCCGAACGGCATATTCGCCCGCCTCCATAACCGTGCCGGTTAAATGATAGCCGTTTTCGCTTAAAAACGTGCGTAACCGATCGAGTGAACAGGCACTTCCTTTTTGAAGGAACAAGACCGATTGTTGAAAAAACGTAATCGGCGGCAGTTTTTGCATCAGCGCGGCGGCGGTTGTCAATAAAAGAAGGCCGGCTTTGGCATTTTTTTCGACCGATACCGAATCAACACCAGCCAATTGCGTTAACGTGTCAATACGGGCACCCGTTACGGATAAGCGCGGGGAGGATCTGTCATAAGGAACCGTATCCCACGGTAAAAACGTTAAAACTTTTATATTCGGCGCAATCACGCTTAAAACGGCTTCCAATCCGTGCAACCGACGCTCATCGGGCAAAATATGACAATGTATTTTCCCTTTTTTTACCAATTGTTTTAAAACAAATCCCTGATACCCGTTCGGAACACCGCAAACGTTTTTTTCCGCCATTAAAACCGATCCTCATCTAAAAGAAATTAAATCCGACCGTAAATAATTTTTCGGCTTCATGTACTTTTCCGCGTTCGACAAACAAGATAACCACATCTTTCGGCTCAACTTTCAGCTCATCGGTTGCCGGTAAAAACACCTCTTGCCGAATGAGTCCCGCAATGACAATTCCGGCAGGAATTTTTGTCTTGCCGAGCGGATATTTCGTAATTTTTGCCGTTTCCAACGCTTCAACCTCCAAAATTTCCCCGATACCCGATTGTAAAAAGTAGTCATTTTTCACACGCCCTTTACGAATGTGTCTTAAAATGGCGGAAACCAACACGGCATTCGGTTCAATGGTAATATCAACACCCAATCCCGTCACCAAATCCTGATACAAGGGATTATGCATTAAGGCACAGGTTCTGTCAACGCCGTTGCGTTTGGCAATTAACGACAACAAAATGTTGCTTTCATCACTGTGCGTTGTAGCAATGGCAATTTGATAAGCGCTTAAATTCAAATCATCGCTGACGGAATCATCTAAGCCGTTGCCGTGAATGACGAGCGTATTTTCCAATCGTTCCGCCAAAAAGCGGGCGCGATCTTCGTTTTGTTCGACAATTGTGACATTTTCGGCAAACGATGTTTGTTCCAGTGTTTTAGCCAGCTGATATCCCACGCGACCGCCACCGAAAATCACCATATATTTCGGTGATACCGTTTCATAGCCCAAAATATCCAACACCTCCAAAAACACTTTGGAATCGGCAATTAAGAAAATATCATCTCCCGGGCGCAACGCCGTTTCCGTTAAATTCAGCAATCTTCTGCGGCGTTTGATTGCCACAAACCGTACCGGCAAACCGACCGTCATTGCCATTAAATCCGCCGTTTTTTTACCGACCAAAATTGACCCGCGCCGACATCTTAAACCCACCATTTTCAATCGCCCGTCCGCCAGATTAACCAAGTCGGATGAAAAAGCAACCGAAAGCGATCCCAACACCTGATGCGCCGTTTCCACTTCGGGCGATAACACAACATCAATGCTTTGCGCCTGTAAAAACGATTTATATTTCGCCGACAAATATTCCGACGAACCGATTCGCGCGATACGCGTCGGCACGTTAAACACCGAACGCGCTACCCCGCAAGCCACAATATTTGTTTCGTCCGACCCCGTCACCGCCAACAAAACATCGGCATTTTCGGCGCCGGCTTTTTCCAGTGTGGCCGGATAGGCGGAAGACCCCGTAATGGTTTGAATATCAAGCTGTTCGCTTAAATTGGCAAGACATTCCTCATCACTGTCAATTAACACGATTTCATTATTTTCCGCGCGCAGATATTTTGCCAATCCGACACCGGCCTGTCCGGCTCCCGCAATAATAATTTTCATTCTGATCCCCTTTCAGGTCTTGTAAAAAATTCTTTAATCAACTGCCGCACCCGATCACTTGTTTCGGCGCGAAACATTTGTTCGCAAAAGTTTTGCCGTCCGATAAAGTGCTTGGCATAATGCGCCAAATGCTTCCGCGAAGCATAAAGCCCTTTTTTTCCGTAAAATAAAAGCATTCGCTCAAAGTGTTCCATAACCGTTTCCGCCACGGGAATTTCACTTTTCTGTCCCGTTTCAAGCGTTTTCAAAAGCCACGGTTCGCCCCATAATGCACGCCCGATCATTGCCCCTTTGGCGCCGGAAAGCAAAAGCGCCTCATTTAAAGAAGCTTCATCATCAATATTGCCGTTCACGATTAAATCAACCCCGGGACAAGAAAGCCCGTTTAAAGCACGCCAATTCGGCAAGCCGGTAAATCCCTGCATTTTTGTTCGTGCATGTACCACCAACCGTGAAATACCGGCCGATGCCAACCGCGGAGATAACAATCGAATTTCATCGGGAAGTTTCCACCCCAGCCGCGTTTTAACAGAAACGGGAAGAGAAACGGCCTCGGCAACGGCTTCGGCAATACGGGCAGCCAAATCAATATCTTTCATTAACGCCGCACCCGAACCGTCCGACACCGGTTTCCGAATCGGACACCCCATATTGATATCAACACCGACGGCCCCTGCATTTTCAGCAGCTTGCGCGGTATAAACCAAAGACGGTATATCCGATCCGACTAATTGAACAATGATATTTTTCTCTCCTTTAATATCCATTGTTTTCAAGGCCGATTTCATTCCATGCCGATAAAAGCGGGCAGAAACCATTTCCGTATAAAGCGGTGCTTTGGTAAAATGTCTGACAATCAATCGGAAGGGTTTATCCGAAATACCGACCATCGGTGCGCCGAAAACGATCCGTTTTTTCATTGACGCCTCTTTCATTGCAGCTGAACCGCGGTTAAAGGCAACCACTCGCCCTCATGACGCCAATTTTGTTTAACGCCGTGCGCCGCAGCATTGTCCTGTCGTTGTTTCAAGTTTTGGTACACCACCAGCTGCGGTGAATGGCTTGCTAAATTTTTTTCACCGGGAAACAAATGCTTCAAAGCCTCTTCCAACCATAAATAAGCGGCATTAAAATCATCTCGATCGGCATAAAGCGTTGCCACCTTAAATTGCGCGGGCGTATAATTTAATTTTCCCGCTTTTGTAAACCAATACAAAGATTTATCAACATCGGCCAACAAAATTTTATTTTCCGAATAAATTTCACCCAAACGCATACAGGCTTCCGGTAACTGATTATCGCATGCTCTTTGATAAAACGAAACGGCTTTTTGCGGATTTTCATCAACGTTTCGTCCTTCTTCATACGCTTTGGCAATCACATATTGACTGTTGGCATCGCCGGCATCGGCCAAGCGGGCATGCCACGCCAAATCCCAATATTCATCACTTTGCGCCGTCATGGAATTCGGATTTTTTTTCAAATATTTTTGAATGGATATTTCATTTTTCTTTTGAAGCCGATTATTTTCTTCAATTTCCTGAATAGCGGCTTTATCTTCTTCGGATAATTCGGCTGCAAAGCATTGAAGAGAGCTTTGAATCATCAAAGCCGCACAGAAAAGAAAAAAAATAAAATAAAAAGGTTTCATTTTCATTTGAAATATGATATAGCATATTTTCAAACGGAAGGGAAGAAAAAATGATAAAAAAAGTAATAATTATCGGTGCGGGTCTTGCGGGCAGCGAAGCGGCATGGCAACTTTTAAAGCGCAACATTGCCGTTGAAATGGTTGAAATGCGCCCGAAAAAGACAACGCCCGCGCATAAAACGGCTTTATTCGGCGAGCTGGTTTGTTCCAATTCGCTTCGGGCCGATGATGACACGCAAAACGCCGTCGGGTTGCTTCACGCCGAATTACGGGCATTGGATTCGCTGATTATGCGCGCGGCCGATGCGACAAAAGTGCCGGCGGGAGGCGCTTTGGCCGTTAATCGAGACTTATTTTCAACCTATATTACCAACACTCTGAAAAGTCACCCGCTTTTTTCGTTAAAAGTGTCCGAATCGGGATTGCCCGCGCCCTCCAATACGCCCGTTATTGTGGCTACCGGCCCGTTAAGCAGCGATAAAATCACGGCAGATATTCAAGCCGTTACGCAGGAAGAATCCCTGCACTTTTTTGATGCGATTGCCCCCATTGTTTATACCGAATCGATTGATATGACGCGCGCCTGGTATCAGTCGCGCTATGACAAGGGCGATCGATTTGATTATTTAAACTGTCCGCTCACGAAAGAAGAATATAATCTTTTTCTCGATGCCTTATTGGCCGGCGAAAAAACCGTTTTTAAGGAATGGGAAAAAGAAACACCCTATTTCGAAGGCTGTCTGCCTGTTGAAGTGATGGCCGAACGCGGGCGTCAAACGCTTTTATTCGGCCCCATGAAACCGGTGGGGCTTTCAAACCCGCATGAAGACGGGCGGCGACCGTTTGCCGTTGTGCAATTACGCAAAGAAACCAAAGACGGCCGCCTGATGAATCTGGTCGGCTTTCAAACAAAACTCACCTACGGCGCACAAAAACAGGTTTTTCGTTTAATTCCCGCTTTAAAAAATGCCGAATTTGCCCGATTAGGCGGTATTCATCGCAACACGTTTGTTTGCGGGCCGAAAGTTTTAACCCCGCAACTTGCCTTAAAAGCGCGACCCGATGTGAAACTGGCCGGACAAATTACCGGCTGTGAAGGCTATGTGGAAAGCACGGCCATCGGCTTACTCGCAGGGCTTTTTACGGCCGATTCGCATTTACCCCTACCGCCGGCGGAAACGGCCATCGGCGCCATGTTGAAACATATTACCGTTTCTGCCGAAGCAGATTTATTTCAACCGATGAACATTAATTTCGGGCTTTTTCCGCCGCTTGATGAATCGTTTGCCGATGAAAAACATCATCTGCCCAAGGGGAAAGAGCGAAAACTTCTTTACACAACCCGCGCCAAACAAGCCTTGACGAAGTGGAAAACACAAATTGGGGCGTAAAAGTTAAGGTTTAAAACAGTTAAAAGTTAAAATTGAAGCTTAAAAAAAACGGTTTTTCTCAACGGATTTTTTATCCGTTCGCAGATAATGCCTTTTTTTTCTTATTTTAAGCAGGAACCGGCGGCTCGGAAAACGTGAGCCGGCGCAGTGGGCAGAAAATAAGAAAATGATGATGTATTTTTAAGAGTGTTGTATGAAATAAACGTACCTTTAATGCAACGCAGATTCCGGGGTAAAATTAACCTCATAAATCATTAAAACAGAATTTATATAACTATTTGATATTTTAGTTGTTTTTTGTTAAATTAAATTTTTTTTTAAAATTTTAAAAAAAAGTGTTGCAAAAAACGTACGTTTTTGCATAATAAAATTATAAATTTTTTTTAAAAATTATAATTAAGAAATAAAATGATACCTAAAATAATACACTATATATGGATAGGCAATCAAGAAAAACCACAATCAGCAATTGATTGCATTTCTACTTGGAAAAAATATTGTCCTGATTGGGAAATTAAAGAATGGAATAACAGCATTTTACAAGAAATCAACAATGCTTATGTTCAAGAAGCCTTCAACGCTAAAAAATGGGCTTTTGTTTCCGATTATATTCGCTTATATGTTTTAAAAAAATACGGCGGTATTTACTGCGATACGGATTTGGAAATAACACAAAATCTTGATCGGTTTTTAAATAATGATTTCTTTATGGGTTATGAAATATATGAGGGAAATTTAGGTTACCAAACGGCATTAATCGGTGCAATTAAAGAACACAATATTTTAACGGATTTATTAAACGAATATAAAGACATTCATTTTGAAAAAAACGGCAAGTCGGATATGACGCCAAATCCTCAACGGTTTAAAAAATATTTTCATTATCGCTATGCCGTTTTAAGTGATAAGCTGATTGATACGGAAACAACTTTTGAAAAGAATGTGAAAATCTACCCTTCCGGTTATTTTTGTTTCAAACAGGAAAATACAGAAAACTATGCCATTCATCACTTCAACGGGTCTTGGATAAGTCCTTTTGTTCGTAAGACCAAATTCACACTGGGAAAGATTGTTTTGATTCAAATAAAAAGCTCCAAAAATTTTCCCAAAGCCGTACAAACACAAGAAACAGATTTAATTCATTCTGATGAAAAGATTATTTTAAAAATAAAAAGACGCAGATTAACATTTTATTTTATAAAAAAGGGAAATTGATATGTCAAAAATAAAAGTTTCCGTTATTGTCCCGGTATATAAAGTTGAAAAATATCTTTCAACGTGTATTGAAAGTTTGTTATGTCAGACTTTAAAGGAAATTGAAATTATTTTGGTTGATGACGGCAGTCCCGATAATTGTCCGGCTCTTTGTGATGCCTATGCTTTAAAGGATTCAAGAATTAAAGTAATACATAAAACAAACGGCGGAGTCAGTGACGCACGGAATGTCGGTATAAAAGAAGCCACAGGCGAATATATCGGTTTTGTAGATCCCGATGATTGGGTAAAGCCGGAAATGTTTGAAAAAATGTATCAAAACGCAATACAAAGCAACGCCGATGTTGTTGTTTGTAATTTGTTTGTATATGAACAAGATAAACAAAAAACAATTAAAAAACCATATTGGTCAAATGTAAAGCAGGGAATTGTTTCTAAAAAGAAAATTTACCGAAATATGTTTATAAAACAGTGCTATATCTGGAACAAAATTTATAAAAAAACCTTTCTGAATAAAAATAAATTACATTTTATAAAAGGATATCTTTATGAAGATATTCCTTTTTTTACACAAGTTATGCTATTGGCGAAAAGCGTTTCATATTGTCCTTTATATCTTTATTTTTACAGAATAGGCAGAAATGATTCGCTATCAAGAGGCAAATCGGAAAAACAACTTGATATTATTGATATTGCTCAAATAACACAAAATATTTTAAAAAATTTAAAAGCACCGCAATCTGTTTATAAAAACTTTAAGAAATGGCAAATTCAAATATACGGTTGGATGTATTGTTTATTACCCGATAATCAAAAAGAAAAAGCTCTTGCCAAGATAAAAAAGAAGCGGTTAATGCAAGAAATAATGAACAATATTTCGAAAAGAAAAGTAAAAATTTTATTTCTCGGAAAATTTAAAATTTTACGCTTTAAAACAAAACGATTTGAACAAATTGAAAAAATCGTTAAATTGTTTTCCCCGATTATCACGATAAAGAAAATTTAAAAATGGTGATAACGCCAAATAAAGCAAATTTAAAACAACGCTTTTTAAAATTTTATTGAGCTTGTTTTATGGTTTTTGCTTTTTTTGTTATTTTCACTTTCTTTATGAAGAAATTGCCTTAATGAAAGGTAATCGAATAAAATAAATATATTTTTCAGATGACCTATCCCCAATTAAACGTACGATTTTTGCAACACTTTTTTTTGATTTTTTCAAAAAAAATTTAGTTTGGGCGGAATTCATTGATTTTTCGGCTGTTTTTTAGGGGCGATTTTTTGCTTTTTGAAGGCAATTTTAACCCCTGAATCCGCGTTGCATTAAAGGTACGTTTATTTTATGCTATTCGTAGAGTGAAAGGGAGTCGAAAAATGACAAGACAATTCAAAAAACAAGTTCAAAATCAATCGCAAAGCGGCCGGAGCATGATTGAAATGCTGGGCGTGTTGGCGATTATTGCTATTCTGTCCATCGGCGGAATCGTCGGGTTTCGATTGGCTATGAATTATTATCAAGCCAATCAAATTGCCCATGAAATGAATATCATGCGCACCGATGCACAAATAAAAATTGCCCAAGGCGCGGAGGAATTAATGCTCGGTGATCCGTATGACAGCGGAAATATTCAATTTAACGGATATAAAACCGATTTTGATTGTCTTTATATGGAAACGGAAACGTCCACGCCCGATGATGTAGCTTCCTGCGCCGTTGCAAATGCCTATTATATTGAAATGCAAAAAATTCCCGAAGGTATTTGCAAACCGCTGGCGAATTTAATTGATAAAATGGATAACGAAATTGCCTTTTATATCAACGGGAAATCGGTTGATGCGGCAGAGGGAGAGAAAGGCGCTTGCGGTGAAGGAATCAACACATTAAAAGTAATTTTCGGTGCCGATTCGGATTCGAAAGCAATTAAATGTGATACCGATGCAGAATGTGAATCATTAGAAAACACACCGTTCTGTGATACCGGTCATCATGTTTGTGTGGAATGCACGCAAGAAAAAGGATGTGAAGAAAAATCTCAATATTGTAAAGAGAATACATGCATCACATGCGAAAGCGGTGTTTGGAACGGAAAAGATTGTGTGGAATGCACCACATCTGCCGATTGTGAAAATCCCACACCGATTTGCAGTGAAGAAAATACTTGCGTTGGTTGCGAAACCAGTGATGAATGCCGTCTTAAAAATCCGTCAGAGGCAAATTGCACGGAAAACGGCGCTTGTTGCGCAGATTCGCTCATGACGTGGAACGGCAACGAATGTGTATGTCCCGAAAATAAGCCTTGGAACGGCGAATTTTGCGGATGCCGCGATAACGATGATTGCACTTCCGATAAATTCTGTATTAGTGTAAGTTGTGAACGCCTATGTACTGACAGGCATCAATCAATAAGGGTAACAGAAAATTGTGATATAAAAAAATGTGTATCGATTAGCTCCTATACACAACAAAATCAAGATTCAACCGGTTCATATGTAATATCAAGTCAGGAAATGAACTGGTGGAGTGCAAAGCGTTTTTGTGAAGCACAGGAACATAAAAAGAATATGTTACGAATTTCTGAATTGGAGTGTCAAAATACAATCGGCTATTACGATGGACGTGAGGGGAATGAAGAAAGAGGACAATGTATGAGTCGAGAAAATTCGAATGAAGTAAGTCATATTATAAAGGCATTAAGAAAGGCCAGATTTGGAAACGAAACCCAAACAGCCGATGAGTGGTATTGGTTAAAAGATGCATACGCTGAAAATAAAGAGCGTGATGATTCTTGTAATGTCTATCAAGTACATCTTGACGGCAATGTGTTTTTCGGAGATTTTCGCTTTAACAGCGGGTATGCTCTTTGTGAGTCATAAAATGTAAAAATTAAAGCATCTTTAACTCTGCCTTTCTTATTTTCGGCACACTGCACCGGCTCACGTTTCACAAGCCGACACTTCTCGCCGAAAAGAAATAAATTCACTGTCAAACAGAAAATTTAAGCCGATAAATAAAAAAAGCGGCAATGAAGAACCGCTTTTTTCAATTTATGCTTTTTATTTGCTGGTGCCTGGGGACGGAATCGAACCGCCGACACAGGGATTTTCAGTCCCTTGCTCTACCAACTGAGCTACCCAGGCCGGGAGCAAAATTGTTTATACACGAAAACAAATCAAATGTCCAGTCTTTTTTTTCAAAAAATGCATTTTTTTTAATTTTCCGCATCGGAAGCATCGGTTGCTTCGGAAAAATCGGCTTCTTTCGGCCGCTCGTCGGTATGAATCACATAAGCGCCTTTCAGCCAACGCCCCAAATCAACATCGGCGCATTTTTTGGAACAAAACGGCTTATATTTTTCATCTTGATTTTTCCCGCAAATCGGGCATTTCTTTTCATTTTCCATTATTTTCCTCTTTCAGTTCATATTTATTCAAAGGATATGTAAGATCGGTTTTCATAAAACACAAGTTTTGAAATTCCCGCGGTAATTGATGAGCCAACACCGGATGAACGGTTAAAACAGGCATTGTCCGCCATTTTTGTTCCAATCGCTCTTGAATTTCCAGACTTAAAAACAAAGCATTCTTTTCACCCGCGGGGGTTAAAAACACATCAAATAACGAAGCTGCCTGCCGTTTGCGCGTTAATTCAAAAAGACGTGTTTTCGTAAACGCGCCGAGATGCGTTAAAGAATCCTCCCGAAAGGCCTTTTTTAAAAGCGTGTACAATTTTTTTTGTTCGGTTGCTTTCTTGAACCCGGCAAAATCAATTAAAATAATGCCCGATAAATTTTTAAGCCGCACTTGTTTTGCAATTTCCGTGCAAGCCGCTTCGTTAATTTTATCAAGCGGTTGTGTTGATTTTGCCGAATCAACATCGAATACGGAACAAACGGCCGTTTTCTCAAAATGCAACATGGCACCCTCGGCAAAGGAAATTTCTTTTGCCAGTGCCGTTTCAATCAAGGCCGTGTTGATGATATCGGTATTTTCAATTTGCTCGTTTTTCGGGGATTCGATGTTGCTTTTTTCACATAATACACCCGTTGCTGCCTTATTTTCCCGCGCTTCTTTGATAATTTGAACCGATACACGCTGCCCGATCGATAATTTTTGCTCGGTTTGAATAAATAACGGAATGTTTTCTTTGGCTTTGGCAAAATAACCGCCGAGCGTTTCATGATAATCCGTTACAACGGCAGAAATTGTTTCGTTATAATTTAAAGCGTTTTTTTGCGTGACGGTTAAGTACCTTAAACAAGAACAATCGTCAAAAAAACCGGTCACGATTGCCTGATAATAAACACGCCTTAAAATTTTCATGCACCGATAACGCCTCTTAATATTTGCGCCGTTTCATAAACGGGAAGCCCTACAATGCCATCATATGAGCCGTTAATGCGTTTGATAAAAGCACTGATGAGCCCTTCAATTTTATAGCCCGCCACATTTTTATATTCGCCCGATTTTAAAATAAGCGCCATATCTTCTTTTGACAAATGTTTCATGGTAACAATTGATTGTGAAACGCGCGTGATGACTTTTCCTTGCGGCGATATAACGCATAATCCCGTGATCACGCGGTGTTTTCGCCCTGAAAGCAGTTGTAAATGCTTTAACGCTTCTTCTTCATCGGCGGCTTTTCGAATAATACGACGACCGACGGCCAAAACCGTATCGGCCGCTACCACACAAACGCCTTTGTTTTCCTGAAAAACAGCTTGCGCTTTCAAAACAGCAATGCGTTTCACATATTGCGTCGGTAATTCGTTCGGCAAAGTTACCTCATCAATATCGGGCGAAATAATTTTATCGGGATATAAGCGCACCTGTTCCAGCAAAGCTTTGCGTTGCGGCGAACCGGAGGCCAAAATAAAACCGGCTTTTAATCCCCAAAAATTATTTGTCATCTGCTTGCGTTTTTTCTTTGCGCTCGTGCCGTTCCTGTGCTTCAATGCACAGTGTGGTAACGGGACGCGCTTCTAACCGACCTAATCCGATAGGCTCGCCGGTTTCTTCGCAATAACCGTACGTTCCGTCTTCAATGCGTTTTAAAGCGGCTTCAATTTTCTTAATTAATTTACGCATACGATCACGGGTACGTAAATCAAGAAATTGATCGGTTTCCGTGCTGGCGCGATCATTTAAATCTGTTTCTTGCAAACTGTTTTCTTTTAAATTTTGCAAGGTGTTTTCGGAAGCGGCAACCAATTCATCACGCCATGTTATCAGTTTTTGACGGAAATATTCCAATTGCCGTTCGTTCATGTATTCTTCATCGGCAGAGGGTTTATAATCGGGGGGTAAATTTATGACTGTCATCAATTAAACTCCTTCTTTAAAGTGGTGATAGTTATACATAGCTGATTTTGAAATAAATGTCAAGCGTTGTTTTTTCTTGATATTTTTTTTATTATTTGTTATTTTTAAAATAAAAGGAAAGGAAACAAAAAATGCGCTTATTTTTATATCTGCTTTTGATGGGATTCGTCGGGCTGCCGATCACACAAGCCACTGCCGTTTCCGATACATGTGAAAAACAATTGTTGGACTTGGAAAAGTCAACCGACGGCATTGATGAAGCCGTTTATGATTCGTGCGGGTTTAACGATTCGGTTCTGGTTTGGAGTAAATGGGCGCCGTTGGCCGCGCAAAAAAATGCCCGAAAAATGTTGTATGAAGTTTGTCGCCGCTTTCCCGATCATATGTATCATGATATGTATTGCCAAAAAGCGTATCATACCAATTACGGCCCGTCGCTGGCCTATCAGGCGGAACAATTACTCAAAGAAGAAAAAATTGAGGAAGCGCTTCAAAAAGCTACCGACGCTTTAAACGCGCAGGAAATGACAACCCGTCAGGAGGGTGCGTTATTAGGTGCTTTTGCCGTTTATTATTTAAAAAAAGATGATCATCGTTATCAATCCTATCTTCGGGAGGCTTCTGAGCGCTATTCCCCGATTGCCAATCATATTTCGGGCATTATTGCTTATCAAAACGCTGCCGATCCCGATAAAGCGGCGCAAACGGCATTTAAATATATTTGGCGCGCTATTTTGTTGGGATGTCCGGCAGCCGAAGAGAATTTGGGATTGTTCCACTTGGCAAGGCAAAAAAAACTTGATTTTCAAGCAGCCAAAAATAAAATGCGGGAAAATATGTTTTCCTGTGAGGGCAGTTCGGAAACAACCGCGGAGGAGCCGATATCAACAGAAATGCTGGATTGCCGCTGTCAAACCGTTATCAAGCAGGAACAAGCCGTTCGTGAAAAACCGTTTATCTTAAAGAAAACGGAAGGCACGCGTGCCGTTTTGGAAACCAAAGACGGTGAAACCTATAACGTGGCAGCGGGTGATAATCTGCCCGGCCAAGCGGTTGTGAGTGAAGTGCATAAAACAGGTGTTGTCATTACACAAGGAGACGAGCGCATTATTTTAAACCTCTATAAACCCGATAAATGTTACACATTTTGCACCAAGCATCACATAACGGAAAATTTAACGCCCGAGGAAATGAAAAAGCGCATCGTCGGTGATTCGGTACATATTAAGCCGTATCATCTGACATTTACGCCGCAAGAATGTGAAAATATTGCCTATTATGCCAAAGTGCTGTTAGATGAAAATATGTCATATGTCGGTCAAAAAGAGTGTGCCGATCAGGTAAACACGACGCGACAAAATTTAATTGATTTACTGGAAAAACAACCGCAATCGAATGAAGAAGCCGGCACAAGCAAGCAAAAATCATCCGTTGATCCGGAAGCAATTAAAGAACGGTTGAAATCGTTTCATGAAAGCATGATGGAAAAAAATAAATAATTCGGCAAAAAAAACTTGCTTTTTAAAAAAGAATGTGTATAATCAAATCGTTTTTCCGATTTAAAATCCTTGCTCTTGCTTATCGGACAAGGGCTATGCTTCAAGCACTTATTCATGGGGAATAACGTGTTTTAACCGAAGCGAGAAAAACCAAAAGGAGAGGATATTATGCCTTTTTATGAAAATGTTTTTATCGCGCGGCAAGATTTAACGCCTGCCAAAGTTGCCGAATTAACGGATAAATATGCATCCGTTATCGAAAACAACGGCGGCAAGGTTTCAAAGCGCGAAAACTGGGGCTTACGTACGTTGGCCTATAAAATCAACAAAAACCGCAAAGGATATTATATGTTAATGAACATTGATGCACCGGCTCCCGCCGTTGTTGAAATGGAACGGTTAATGCGGTTAGATGAAAACCTGCTGCGTTATTTAACGGTGAAGGTTGATGCGTTGGAAGAAGGTCCGTCGGTGATGATGGAACCTAAAGCCCGCAAGAGCAAAGCTGAAGATAAATATGAAATTGAAATCACGGAAGGAGAAATGTAATGAGTGAAACGAAAAGCTCCTTGTTCCGGCATAAAAAAACATGCCAGTTCTGTATGGATGAAACATCTGTTATTGATTATAAAGATGTCAAATTATTAAGCCGTTATTTATCGGAACGCGGTAAAATGGTGCCGGCACGGGTTTCCGCAACATGTGCCAAACATCAACGCGGTTTGTCCAAAGCCGTCAAACGCGCCCGCTTTTTAGCTTTATTACCTTTTGTTGCTGATTAAGAAAGGGGAATAAAATGGAAGTTATTTTATTAGAAAGAATTGAACGCTTGGGTCAAATGGGTGATGTCGTGAACGTGAAAAACGGCTATGCTCGCAATTTTTTGTTACCGCAAAAGAAAGCTTTACGGAAAACAAAAGATAATATGGCATTATTTGAATCCAAACGCAAAGAATATGAAGCTTACAACCTGAAATTAAAGGCAGAAGCCGAACAAATGGCCGAAAAGATGCAAAATCTTTCCGTGGTTATTATTCGTCAAGCCGCCGAAACGGGTCAATTATACGGTTCCGTGACGGTGCGTGATATTTGCGATGCCATTCATGAGGCCGGCTTTAAATTGGAACGGCGTCAAATCAATTTGGCGCAACCGTTTAAGAATCTCGGCATTTTTGATGTGCGTTTATCCTTGCACCCCGATGTTTCTCAAACAGTTCGGGTGAATGTTGCCCGTTCGGCGGAAGAAGCCAAACGCTCGGCAACGAAGCATCAAAAACGGCAAGCCGAAGAAGCTGCCAAAGCGGAACCGGCAACGGAAGCGCCGGCTGAAACCGCTGCTGAAGAAGCAAAACCGGCGGAAGCTTAATCAGATAAAAAACAAAAAAAAAGCGACTTTTTGCCAAACGGCAAAGAGTCGTTTTTTTTATAGGGTTATGAATTTATTTCTTTCCGGCGGGAAAAGACGATTTGTGGAACGTGCGCCGGCGTGGTGGGGCAAAAATAAAGCGATTCGGTAGAATATCACTCTATTATTTGTATGTGACACTCTCATTTTTTTCCCTATCGGCGGGTGTGATGCGCCACGAAAAGGGGCGCATCGCTATGGGTCGATAGGGGAAAAAAATAAATGATGCAAATTTTCTGCTTGACATTGGTATGAAAAGCTTTTATTCTGAAAGCAAGGCAAGTGATGTGTGCCCCGAGGCATGACAACCTCTCTTATTGTGTCCTTGAAAAAGGATAAAAATTTACGCCTTTTTTGATATTGTCAAAAAAGGAGACGGTTACAAGACCGGAAGGTAGTAAAATAAACCTTTTGGTCAATATACTGCGCTATATCAATAAGATAGTTGTCAACTTCCGGTCGCCTCTCATCAAGGCGATTTTTTTTGAAAGCGAATCGAAAATATGCATCAAAAAAACGTACGTTTTTTGCAACACTTTTTTTTGATTTTTTCAAAAAAATTTTAATGTGAGGTAAATTTAATGCAATATCAAAGGGTTACAAAAAACCTGTTTCAACACTTTATAGGGGTAATTTTACCCCCGAATCTGCGTTGCATTAAAGGTACGTTTATTTTATGCTATTCGTATACTGAAAGGGAGTCGAAAATGACAAGACAATTCAAAAAACAAATTCAAAATCAATCTCAAAGCGGCCGTTCAATGGTTGAAATGCTCGGCGTTTTGGCCATTATTGCCATTTTATCAATCGGCGGAATCGTCGGGTTTCGGTTGGCGATGAATTATTATCAAGCCAATCAAATTGCCCATGAAATGAATATCATGCGGACCGATGCACAGATAAAAATTGCCCAAGGCACGGAGGAATTAACCCTCGGCGATCCGTATGACAGCGGGAACATTCAATTTAACGGATATAAAACCGATTTTGATTGTCTTTATATGGAAACGGAAACATCAGAACCCGAACTTGCTTCCTGCGCCGTTGCAAACGCCTATTATATTGAAATGCAAAAAATTCCCGAAGGTGTTTGCAAACCGCTGGCGAATTTAATTGATAAAATGGATAATGAAATTGCCTTTTATATTAACGGAAAATCGGTTGATGCGGCAGAGGGAGAGAAAGGCGCTTGCGATGAAGGGGGCAACACATTAACGGCAATTTTCGGCGCTGATTCGGATTCGAATGCAGTTAAATGTGATGATGTTTCCGAATGCCCCGAAAACTTACCGATTTGCTTTAATCATATGTGTGTAGAGTGTGAAACGAATGCTCAATGTTCGGCAAGGGGAAAAGATCCCTATTGTGACAAAGAAACACATCGTTGCGAATCCTGTCCCGACGGAGGAAGATATCAAACTGAATATAACGCTTGCGTGATTGATGTTGAAACAAAATTTTTCATTACACCGAATCCGTCATGCACTAAAATAACACCCCGACCGTTTGGCCCTTATAAACATTCTTATGAAATTTGGGGACATGGAACAATTGATGATTTTCTTCTTTTATATTTAAATAAAGAGGGTCCGGAAGATACATCTGATGTAACAAAATGTAACAGTGGTTATGATGCCATAAGACACGGTTGCGGTGACTCTAAAAGAGATTTCTGTCCTGATTTTAAATTGTGGGATTTAAAAGCGGGTGATTATGGAAATTTAGTTGTGGGTGATCCTGTTACATGGGGTAGTTGGGGTATTGGTTGGGTTGATGAAACAGAGGGCAAACCGCACCGAAATGATGGCAAGATTTGGTTGATTTTAAAAGATGAATGAAACATTCGATTGCATCTTTTGAAAAACAACCAATCGAAAAAGTTTTGACGAATATTCTCTTATTTTGCACCGTCCCGCTATGGGCCGATAGGGGAAAAGGCAAGCTGGGTATTATTTTGGCAGAAGTGGTAAAGACAATGATATTTTTCTCCTCTTTGGTTGTAAATGGCACACTCTCTTATTTTCGGCAGGAAGTGCTATCCCGCTTTTGTGGAATAGCGCGGTGGAGCGAAAAGGGAAAATGACCCTCATTTACGAAAGCAAAACTCATTTACATAAAGCGTAGTAATAATCTATCTGACGACTGCAATAGTGTATGAAACCACTCGTGAGAATTAAGTGATATGCGCGATAGGAATTGTTACCTATGTCTGTTATTGACGGATCTTTCAGCCAATAAGACTTAATTCCTTCATTTTCAGTTCCATTTTCTGCTTTTCTCACTGCTTTAACGATATCACTGAGTTCACTTTTACTGTTATCGGCATAGCAATAATCACAGATCATTTCTCCTAAACTTTTATTATCACAGTCCAAATCTTGAATTGTCACCATACGCTTATTTCCCAGTTTCTCACAAAACCGCTCTACACTCCACCAGTTCATTCCCCGATTTGACAAGATATACGGATTGCTATTCAAATCATGATTAGATGCTTGATATTCTGATACTTTAACGCATTGATGTGTTGCATCTGCACAACTTTCTTCTTCTGTCAGGGTACACGAATCATCACTGTTACTACATTGATCAATACATCCGCTCGTCAAACAGAATTCGTCCGATTTGCAATCGTTATTGCTATCACATCCGCAAGATTTACCGTTCCAAGGCTTATTTTCGGGACATACACACTTGTTGCCGTTCCACGTCATGAGCGAATCCGCGCAACAAGCGCCGTTTTCCGTGCAATTTGCCTCTGACGGATTTTTAAGACGGCATTCATCACTGCTCGTACAACCCACGCATGTGTTTTCTTCACTGCAAATCGGTGTGGGATTTTCACAATCGGCAGATGTGGTGCATTCCACACAATCTTTTCCGTTCCAAACACCGCTTTCGCATGTGATGCATGTATTCTCTTTACAATATTGAGATTTTTCTTCACATCCTTTTTCTTGCGTGCATTCCACACAAACATGATGACCGGTATCACAGAACGGTGTGTTTTCTAATGATTCACATTCTGCATCGGTATCACATTTAATTGCTTTCGAATCCGAATCGGCACCGAAAATTACTTTTAATGTGTTGATTCCTTCACCGCAAGCGCCTTTCTCTCCCTCTGCCGCATCAACCGATTTCCCATTGATATAAAAAGCAATTTCGTTATCCATTTTATCAATTAAATTCGTCAGCGGTTTACAAATACCTTCGGGAATTTTTTGCATTTCAATATAATAGGCGTTTGCAACGGCGCAGGAAGCTACATCATCGGGCGTGGACGTTTCCGTTTCCATATAAAGACAATCAAAATCGGTTTTATATCCGTTAAATTGAATATTTCCGCTGTCATACGGATCACCGAGGGTTAATTCCTCCGCGCCTTGGGCGATTTTTATCTGCGCATCGGTGCGCATGATATTCATTTCATGCGCAATTTGATTAGCTTGATAATAATTCATTGCCAATCGAAACCCGACGATTCCGCCGATTGACAAAATGGCAATAATGGCGAGTACACCGAGCATTTCAATCATTGAACGGCCGCTTTGTGAGTGTGTTTTGATTCTATTTTTCTTTCCTGCCTCCCCGCACATAGTTTTCGGTTGATTGTTTTGCATATATTCTGTTTGTGATTGATTTTGAATTTGTTTTTTGAATTGTCTTGTCATTTTCCGACTCCCTTTCACTCTACGAATAGCATAAATTAAACGTACCTTTAATGCAACGCGGATTCGGGGGTAAAAATTGCCTTCAAAAGGCAAAAAATCACCCTTAAAAAACACTCGAAAAATCAATTATTTCCGGTCAAAATAAATTTTTTTTAAAAAAATCAAAAAAAAGTGTTGCAAAAAACGTACGTTTAATTTGTGCAACACTCATTAAAATAAACCGTTACTTTTCCCCTATCGATCCATAGCAATGCGCTCCTTTCAGCAGCGCATCACACCCGCCGATAGGGGAAAAGAGGGAGTGTTTCATTACTTCCCATCCGCCGACAAAGGGGGAAAATTGCTTAACAACAAAATTTTCAACCATTAAGAGAAAAAATTATCTTTTCGGCCTTGCTTCCTTTCTCTGATTCTCGGCGGGTGTGGGACGTCGCAAAAAGTGACGTCCCGCTATGTGCCGAGAATCAGAGAAAGTATCAATATTGCCGCTTTCTGCCTTTCTTATTTTCGGGACAGCACTTCCCGCCGAAAATAACAGAGAGTAGCCCAACGAATACCAAATAAAACAAACATATTTTCCCAATTACTTGTCCTCAATTAAACGTACGATTTTTGCAACACTTTTTTTGCATTTTTTCAAAAAAAATTTAATTAAGAGGAAAACAAATGCAATATCAAACGGTTATAACAAGGCCATTTCACCAAAATTTAAGGGTAATTTTACCCCTGAAACCGCGTTGCATTAAAGGTACGTTTAATTGTATACTATTCATATAGTGAAAGGGAGTCGGAAAATGACAAAGCAACTCAAAAAACAATTTAAAA
>CANQUX010000003.1 GCA_947627155.1 uncultured Alphaproteobacteria bacterium
TTTCAGGAAAAAATAAATTTTTTTTGAAAAAATCAAAAAAAAGTGTTGCAAAAATCGTACGTTTAATTGGGGAAAGAGAATCAGGGAAAATATGTTTGTTTTATTCGGTATTCGTTGGGCTACTCTCTGTTATTTTCGGCGGGAAGTGTCGGCTCGCGAAGTGTGAGCCGGCGCGGTGGGTCGAAAATGAGAAAAATAAATGATGCCGTTTTTTCTGCTTGACAATGTTTTTGAGTGTCTTTATACTTGAAAGCAAGGCAAGTGATGTGTGCCCCGAGGTATGAGAACCTCTCTATTCGTATCCTTGAAAAAGGATAAATTTTCACCTTGTTTTTTTAATAAGGTGAGTAATTGAACGACCGGAAGGCGGTAAAATAGCCTTTTGGTCAATATATCGCACTATGTCTGTTAGATAGTTAGCAACTTCCGGTCGCCTCTCATCAAGGCGATTTTTTTTGAATATGCATCAAAAAAACGTACGATTTTTGCAACACTTTTTTTGATTTTTTCAAAAAAATTTTATTTGGAGGTAAATTTAATGCAATATCAAGATGTTATAAAACGGTTATTTTGGCAATTTTTGAGGGTGATTTTGCCCCCGAAACCGCGTTGCATTAAAGGTACGTTTAATTTATACAATTGAAAGATAGAACACGGGAGGAAAGTTCATGAAAAAACAAAAAAATAAGCAATTAAAACAAGTTCAAAATCAAGCGCAAGAAGGGCGCAGTATGATTGAAATGTTGGGCGTGCTGGCTATTATCGGCGTGCTGTCAATCGGTGGCATTGCCGGCTATCGCTGGGGCATGGATAAGCATGTATCGAATCAGATTCTTTATGAAATGAATCTCAACAGCGCCCAACTGGCTATGCTTTTACAAAAGGGAAATCCCGACGGGGTAACGCTTTCATTGGGTTCGCCCTATGATGACGGCAAGTTTCGCACGGTGGATTACGGATTCGAATATGCTTGCGGGGAAGAAGCAAGTTTCGGACATGACTGTAAATTTATTGATGAAACAATGTATTCCATGACGGCAAGGGGGCTTCCGAAACGGGTATGTAATATGCTGGGCGATGCGGTATTCGGTATGGCCTATTATTATGACAGCGAAATTAACGGTGGAGATAATGATAATGAGTGCAATGACACAGGTAACACCGTAACGGTGTTTTTTGACACGGATACCACGGTTGAGGGTGGCATCCCGCGGCCGGAGGAATCGGAAACTCACACACCCGCACCGGAAGTAACGGAGCCGACCACCTCAACAGAGATAACGACGCCTGAAACCACAACAACCACAGTAGAAACAACGACGCCTGAGATCACGACAACGGAGGTCACAACCTATACATCATCTGCAACATGTTCTTCAACGGAATCAACAACATACACAAGCACATATACAGCTACACCGTTTGTAACGACAACAATATTCAGTGAATGCGATGATAATGATGATTGTGGCGCAAACCAGTATTGCTATTTTAGCAACTCCAACAGTTGTACTAAACAAACAGATTATCCAGGAAAATGTAGAAGTAATACACCTGACGTAAAGGTAGATGTAGATGGAAGGACATTTTTTGCGAAAAACGAAGATATGAGTTGGTGGAGTGCCCAGAATTTCTGTATAAGTAATGGAAAACAGATGGTAAGTACATCCGATTTGGGTTGTGAGGAAGATGTTTGTTCATCATATACGGTAGAAAAGTTGGTAGAGAAGTTGATCGATAGTTCGAATGGCGGCTATTGGTTGGCCGATGGGTACATTGATTCCTGCAACACGTACGGACTTTTCTTCTACTACGGTTACGCCCTCATCAACGGAATCCAGCAGTACGAGCGCATGTACGCCTTATGTGTATCACCAACAACAGAGTGAGGCCAGCCTGCCATTTCCCCCTATCGGCCCATAGCGATGCGCTGCTTTCAGTAGCGCATCACACCCGCCGATAGAGGGGAAATATCATCGGCAACATTATAATCGCAGCCTTTATTCTGCAAAAAGCGCCCGAGAATATCCGCCGCCGATAATAAAAACATAAAAAAAGCGCCCGAGGATACCCCGCCGCCAATAAAAACATAAAAAAAACACCGCTTCTTGTGCGCAGCGGTGCTTTTTTTATGCAATTCAATTTAAAGATATTCGGATAAATAAGTCTTTAATTCCGTTAAATCTTGAATTAACTTTTCCGTTTCCGGCGAGACTTCTTCCGTTTTTTCAAGTATCGGATCATCGGGATTGTTACGCGTGGCTTTCAGGCGCTTTTGCACCCCCTTAATGGTAAACCCTTCTTTATATAAATAATCCCGAATGCGTGCCAATAAAACAACGTCTTCCGCCTCATAATAACGCCTTCCCATTCGTTTAATCGGTTTAATTTGATGAAACTGCGTTTCCCAAAACCGTAAAACGGAAGCCGGTACTTGCAGTAAATCTGCAACTTCGGTAATGGTTCGGTAGGCGTTTTCGGTTTTTAACATTGATTATTTTAAAGCGTTTTTCAATGTGTTAGAGGCTTTAAAAGATAAAACGGTACGCGGTGTAATGGTATGTTGTTTCCCGGTTTTGGGGTTCCGGCCGATTCGTTCTTTCTTGGTATGAGGAATAAACGTTGCAAAACGGGAAATTTTAACCGTTTCACCTTTTTGTAAGGCTTCAATGATACCGGCAATAATTTGCTCAATCAGCTTGAAAGCCTCCGAATGTGAAAATCCGAGTTCTCTGTAAATGGCATCGGCAATATCTGCCCGTGTAATTGTTTTGTTTTTCATTTTTGTTCTCCTCATTATTTTTAATATTGTTATATTGTCATATTTTTTAAAGAATTTCAAGTGTTTTTTTTATAAACGTATTAAAGCGCCTGCCCATGTGAAGCCGCCGCCCATTGCGTCCAGTAAAATTAAATGCCCCTTTTTCAGTTTTCCGCTCGCGATGCCTTCATGCAAAGCCAACGGAATGGAGGCCGCCGATGTGTTGCCGTGTTCCGTTAACGTAACGATAACCCGTTCCATCGGTATATTCAGCTTTTTGGCTGTTCCCTCAATAATACGCACATTGGCTTGATGCGGAACCAAAAAGTCAACCGCATTTTTATCCGTATGCGTTTTGTTTAAAACTTCTTCCGCCACTTCGGTTAAATTGGTAACCGCATGCCGAAAAACTTCGCGTCCTTCCATAAGGACATATCCCGCCGTTTGCGTTGTGGAAACACCACCCGTTGTAGTCAGCAGATGCCGAAAACGACCGTCGGAATGCAATATAATATCTAAAATGCCCGCATCACCGTCTTCTTCCGTTGCGGCACTGATAACGGCAGCGCCTGCGCCGTCACCGAACAAAACACAGGTGTTTCTGTCTTTCCAATCAACAATGCGGGAAAGCGTTTCCGCGCCGATAACCAGCGCTGTTTTCACGCTTTTGTTGATAATAAATTGATTGGCCACGTTTAAAGCATACATAAAACCGGAGCAGGCGGCTTGAACATCAAAAGCAAACCCGTGCGTCATGCCGATGGCCTCCTGCACCCGAACCGCCGTTGCCGGCGTGGTATTATCCGGCGTGGTGGTTGCCAAAACAAGCAAATCAATATCATTGCCTGTTAAATGCGCATTTTTGAGTGCTTCTTTGGCGGCATGAACGGCCAATGTGGATGTGTATTCCTCTTTATCGGCAATATGACGCCGTTGAATGCCCGTTCGTTCCCGAATCCACGAATCGCTGGTTTCTACCATTTTTTCCAAATCAAAATTGGTTAATATTTTTTCGGGTAGATAACTGCCGGTTCCGCGAATAACAGATTTCATTGCTTCCTCGCTTACTCTTCGCCGGATATATCCGGAACATCAACGTCCATCACATGTTTTAATTCGGTTTTAATTTTATCGCACAAATTTTTTCGCGCCATACGAACGGCCGATTCCACGGCACAGGCAAACGCAAACGAATCCGCCCCGCCGTGACTTTTCACCGAAATGCCGTTTAACCCTAAAAACATGGCGCCGTTATACATGCGCGGATCCATTTTCTTTTTCAGCTGATTTAAAGTCGGTTTGGCAATTAAAAAGCCTATGGAGGCAAACAGCGAATGTTTGACGGCCTGTTTCATCATGCCCGCAATAAATTTTGCCGTGCCTTCAATTGTTTTTAAAGCAACATTGCCGGAAAATCCGTCGGCAACAACCACATCGGATTTACCCGCACAAATATCATTCCCTTCCACAAAACCGACAAAATTGATTTTCCCCTCCAGCCCTTTTAAAACGCTGGCGGCTTCGCGAATTTCATCACGTCCTTTCGTTTCCTCCGAACCGATGTTCAATAACCCGATTGACGGCTTTTCTGTTTGAAACAAAACATGATGCAACACATGCCCCATAATGGAAAATTCAATTAAATTTTGAGAGTTACACTCGGCATTGGCGCCTAAATCCAACGCAACAATCGGCCCCGTTGCCGACGGCAGAACCGCTGCAATGGCCGGCCGGTCAATGCCGGATAACGTGCCTAAACAGATTTTGCTCATAGCCATTAACGCACCGGTATTTCCTGCCGAAACAACGGCTTTTGCATAACCGTTCCGCACGGACATAATGGCCTTCCACATGCTGCTTTCGCGTCCGGAGCGAACGGCAACGGACGGCTTGGCATCGCCTTTAATGATATCGGTTGTCGGATGAATTCTATATCTGTCATCAGGCAAACGATTGGCATCTGCCAGCTTTTTGATTTTTTCTTCATCACCGAACAGAAAGAAAAAGACGGATTTGTCTTTTTTCGCAACACGCGCAACACCTTCAATAATTGCTTCCGGTGCATTATCACCGCCCATGGCGTCAATTGCTATGACAAGAGTTTCACTCAAAATAAATCCTTATTTTTCCGCGTTGTCTTTTTTAACAATAATTTCTTTCTTGTTGTATGTGCCGCAAGATTCGCAAACATGGTGCGGACGCACTAATTCGCCACATTTCGGACATTCATTGCAAGCGTTTGATTTTAAAGCTAAATGCGAACGACGCATATTCTTTTTTGATTTAGATGTTTTTTTCTTTGGTACTGCCATTTTTTATTCTCACTCTTAAAATTAACGGAATATCACCCATTGATATTCCTGATTATATAAACAGAATATCCTTATACATAAAAATCTTTTTTTTTGCAAGTGTTTTTTTGTATTTTCCCCGAAAATAAGGAAAATTTTTATTTAATCGCTTGCCGCATTGAAGATTTGTTCTTGTTTTTGACGAATGCTTTCAGGTACCTCTTCGCTTGAAACGGTCTTTAAAATTGTTTTCGGCTCAATTAAAAGCGTTTCTTTGTAAACGGTTTTAACTTGATTGGGCATTGTGCGTCCGTCAAGGTTAAAATAGGCATCCATACTGGTCGGATTTACCTGCGATAATAAGATATTGCCCGATTTTATGAGGTATTCCGGCGAATCGTTAAATAAAGCACTCTTTATTTTTTGATTTGTTCCCGTATATTTCACTAACGTATTATTTAATTTTATTTCGCTGTTGTTTAAACTCATCATATTCTGCCGCATTTCAACCGGTAAAGTAATGGAAGCACTTCCGGTTAACGCTATATCGGGAACGGACCAATATGAACTGAGCGAATCCAAATCAAATTCCGGATTCTTTAAATAAATAACCGTACTGTTGGAGCGGTAAGGTAATAACATATTTTCCGCACTCAAAGAAATGCCGCTCGATTGAACTTTTAATGTGTTCAAACGCGTCATTTGATTATCAAATTTCACTATGGCATGAATGTTTTGTAAAGGAATCAAATTGTTTGAAATTTCCTGAATAAATAATTCCTGATTAGCCGCGGTGGTAAACGGTGTTAATGTTTGAACCATTAAAACGGTGTTTAATTTTTGAACCTGAATATTACCGAAATCAAAATTTACATCTGCCAATGACAGATAAAACGGACCGCTGATTTGTTTTTCGTTTTTCCAATTGATTTTGCCGTACAGCGCCGCATTACCCGTTACGTTTTGTAATTCGGCCGGGAAGAGATTGGACAGTGTATTTAATGCCGGCATTTCCTTTTTCAAATTAAAAGGTTTAACGACAAAAGTTCCCTGAAATGTGCCATTCAACAAATTGGTTGTTCCGTTAAATTTTGATTGAATGGCATTGTTCAAAAGAGAAATATCGGCTCTTACAAGATTATTGCGGCGAGTCGCACTGACGGTGACGGGTATTTTTACAAGACGACTGTTTTTGAAAAAGACTTCTTTGGCATTTAACTGAAAATCAGGAATATCCTGCCAAATATCGTTGATGGAAACGTTCGCGTTATTTAATTTAATATCGGACGATTCATAATCGGCACCGTTAATATTGACCCGCATTTGCTCGGATTTTGTTTTTTCGCCCAGTTTTCCGGAGACGCTGATGCCTTTTGCTTGTAAAGTTAAATCGGAAGTATTGATGTTTCTGTATCCGTTAAAGGAAAAATCACTGATGGATAAATCAATGGTTCCGACTTTGCCGTTTAAAATTAAATTCGGCCGTTCATTCGGGGTAATCGTGAAGGAGGTTCGGCCTTTTGAGATATAAGAATTTCCCTGATAATTTGTTTTTAATGATTGAATGTTAACGGTTATGTTTTTATCTGCCTGATAGGAACAAATAAAGTCTTTACAGATTAACTTACCGTTTAAAACACCGCTGGCATTCGATAAAGTTAAACCGGATGTGGTTAAAGATTGCAAATTGACTCGAATCGCTTTGTTACTTTCAACCCGTGATAAATTTTTAATATTCAAGCCCTCAAAACCGAGTGTGAAGTCCGTTTTGGTTTCATCGGTTTTATTGGCTACTTCTTGATTAATGAAAGAAAGCTTGACAGTTCCTTTCAATAATTTGTTGGCTTCTTTTAAATCAATTTTGATACTTTTTTTATTTTTCCCGTAAACAAGTTCAACGGCACCGTTAATGGAAGACAAAGAATGTTGTGTTGTTGTAAATTTAAATTGGCCGGAGATATTTTCAGGTTGTTGATTGGGAAACGATAAATTACCCGATAAAATATCCAAAGTCCATTCCAAATTGTCTCCCGTTCCGCTGATAGACAACATACCTGAAACATTCATATAAGATTGTTTAATTGTTAAAGGAATGCTGATGCTGGTACTGTGTTCATAAAATCCCGTCATGGAAAATTGAACCGGCAAGTTATATTTTGTTCCTTTAATAACGGCGGTTGCATTGGTAACGGAAACAGAACCGATTTGGTGCCCGTTTTGAACGGCTTGATTGAGTTTAACCAATAATTCGGCCAAATAACCGATTTCAAATTTATCATCTGTTTCCTGAATGGTAATGTTGACACCATCCAAAGAAACCGATTTGATTCGCTTATTCAAGAAATCGGAAAAATCGGAACGAATAACCATTTTATCAATGGAATAAGCACCTTTTTCATCCTTTAAATTCGTTAAAGAAATGCGGGATAAAGTATAGTCATCCAATTGCCAGTTCGATAAGTTAATGTTGTGTGTTTCGAAAAAGTTTTGAATATATGACGGATAACTTTGATAGGCATATCCCAACACCAACAAGGAACACAATCCGCCGAAATAAATAAGTCCGACAATAATACTCCATATAAATTGCATTAAGTTTAAACCGTGGGAATATTTATGTTGAACGGTATCGGTAAATAAAGTCGTGCGCATTAACGCAACGGTAAATAATTTTGAAAACGAAACGGGCGGATGTTGTTTTTGCTTTATTTTCTTTTCGTTTTCAATATCCTCGGCCGCAATTTGACTGAGTAGATCATTTTTACGGGGATTATTGAGAAAAGTGTTTAATTCCTCTTCAATACCGGGCGTATTGTTGTTTTGTGTTGTTTCTGTATTCATGTCATCCCTCATAAAATTGGTTTTTTTTCAGTTTAACGAATTTTTTTTTAATCGTCAAGCATTACATGAAATTCTTGTTCAGTTATTTGCATAATATTTAATTTTTCTGCCAAAATTTGCTTGCTGCCGGGGTTAGATCCCACCACCACATAATCGGTTTTGGCCGATACGGCGCTGACAACTTTGGCGCCGGCTGCTTGGGCTTTGGCCTTGGCTTCCTGTCGTGTCATGGTTTCAAGTGTTCCCGTAAAAACAATACTCTTGCCGGAAAGCGGCGTTGTTTTTTGATGCGGCGGCATATAATCGTTCACGGTTATTTGCGCCGTCAGTCGATTTAACAACTCTCGATTGCGCGGTTCTTGAAAGAAATCAACAATATATTGTGCCATCACGGGGCCGA
Organism: uncultured Alphaproteobacteria bacterium; assembly: GCA_947627155.1. Lineage (GTDB taxonomy): Bacteria > Pseudomonadota > Alphaproteobacteria > CAAHEQ01 > UBA3637 > RGIG4140. The sequence continues at coordinate 8,294 of CANQUX010000003.1, forward strand.
TTCCTTCAATATGCGTTAATTGTTCGAAAGCGGTGTCGCTGCTCATTTCCGTTAAAAAACGTGCCCATGACAAATAATTATGCGCCAACAATCGGGCGGTGGCTTCGCCGACCTCGCGAATTCCGACGGCATAAATAAATCGTTCCAACGCAACCCCTTGTTTGATTTTCTCGATTGCCTGAAATAAATTGTTGGCGGATTTTAATCCCCAGCCGGATAAAGCAACCAATTCCAATTCGTGATTTTTTTGTAAATCAAAAATATCGGCAGCGTTTTGAACCCAGCCTTTTTCAAACAGCATTTCAATGTTTTTATCGCCCAATCCTTCAATATCTAACGCATCTTTTGAAACAAAATGTTTTAAGGCTTCCTGCTGCTGTGCCGGGCAAAAAAGTTCGCCCGTGCAGTAAATAACGGCATCTTCCCCTTCGCGAACGGCGCGGGAACCGCAAACGGGACATACCTCGGGAAAGTGGTACGGTTTCGAATCGGTCGGTCTTTTTTCTTGAATAACCCGAACGATTTGCGGAATCACATCGCCCGCGCGCTGAATCACAACCGTATCACCTTCGCGAATGTCTTTACGGGCAATTTCATCGGCGTTATGCAAAGTGGCATGACGCACAATCACGCCGCCCACGTTAATCGGTTCCAAATCGGCAACGGGCGTTAAGGCCCCCGTTCGACCGACCTGAATGCGAATCGCTTCTAGTTTTGTAACGGCTTGTTCTGCCGGAAATTTATGCGCAACGGCCCAGCGGGGTGAACGGGCAATAAATCCGAGTCGGCGTTGTAATTCCAAACTGTTGACTTTATAAACAACGCCGTCAATATCATAAGGCAAAGCGCTGCGTTTTTGCGTGAGATAGTCAAAAAAGTCAATCATTTCCTGCACATTTTTGCAAATGCGTATTTCGGGATTGACGGGAAATCCCCATTTTTTAAGCTGTTCCAAAAATTCGGCATGCGTTGTCCATGTCGGGTGACTGATTTCTCCGCAGGCATAGGCAAAAATACGAAGATTGCGTTCCGCCGTAACGGAAGCATCCAGCTGCCGAAGCGAACCGGCCGCCGCATTGCGGGGATTGGCAAAAACCTTTTTGCCGGTTTCTTCCTGCAGGCGATTTAAATCAAAAAAATCGCTTTTCGACATATAAACTTCACCGCGAATATCAATTTTTTGCGGCGGCATCTCAAACAAATCGGCAGTCGGCCGCAATGTAAGCGGCACTTGTCGAATGGTTTTTAAGTTGGCGGTAATATCTTCACCGACGGTGCCGTCCCCGCGAGTCGCACCGGTAATTAACCGTCCGTTTTCGTAAACGGCAGAAAAGGAAAGACCGTCAATTTTCGGTTCGGCCACAATTTCAATTTCTTCCGAATCGGCTAATCCCAAAAAACGGCGAATCTTATCGATAAATCCGTAAACCTCCTCAACGGAAAAAATATCTGCCAGCGACAGCATGGGAACGGTATGCGTGATTTTATCGAAGGCGTCTATTGTTTTGGCACCCACTCGAAACGAGGGACTGTCCGGCCGAATTAAATCGGGAAATAAGGCTTCAATCGCTTCATTCCGCCGTTTCAACGCATCATATTCGGCATCGGTTAAAAACGGCGAATCGTCGCGATGATAGGCAATATCGCATTGAGCAATTTTTTGCGCTAAATATTCCAATTCCTGCGCGGCTTCGGTTTCGGTCAGTTCTTCGGGTGATTTTGACATGATTTTTCCAATAATTCCTGTGCCATGGTTTGAGCGGTTTGCGTGATATGCGTGCCGGAAAGCATGCGGGCAATTTCCTGCAACCGTTGCGAATAAGACAGCTGTTGAACAAAAGTTTGCGTTTCGTTATTTTTCTCGGTTTTTGTTACGCAATAATGGGTTTGTCCGCAAGAAGCAACCTGCGGCGAATGCGTGACGACCAACACCTGATAATCTTTTCCCAATCGAGCCAATCTGTCGCCGACGGCTGCCGCCGTTGCACCGCCGATACCGCTGTCAACTTCATCGAAAATAAGTGTTTCCGTTTCGCCCGTGTGTGCTAAAACAACCTTTAAGGCCAACATAAAGCGCGCCAGTTCGCCGCCCGATGCAATTTTATGCAACAGGGAGGGCGGTGTTCCCTTATTTGTGGAGGCCGTAAAACAAACCGAATCGATTCCTTGCGGCGAAAGAACCGTTTCATCAGTAGTGATTTGCGTGAGAAACGTTGCTTTTTCAAGTTTAACGGCGGGTAATTCTTTTTTGACCGCTTTATCAAGCGAATCGGCGGCTTTTTTGCGTTTACCGGAAAGAATGCGTGCCGCTTTTAAATAATCGGCATGCGCCTGATTGAGATTTTGTTGCAATTGAGCAATCAGTTCCTCCCCTGTTTCAAGGTTTGCCAATTTTTCCCGAAACACATCCAGCAGGCCGGGCAGTTCATTCACGTCAACCTGATACCGACGGGCTGCATCTTTTAAAGCATATAACCGATTGTCAATTTCCGGCAGTTCCGACACATCACCCAGCTTTTCGCCTAAATTATCCAGCTCAAAAGAAAGCTCGGATAAAACCGATTGTGCTTCATTTAAGGTTTGCAGCATGTTTTCAAAAGTATCCGGATCATATTGTGCTGCTTTTAAAAGCTGTCGCTCCGCCTGCGCGGCCTGATGAATCATACCTTGTTGTTCGTTATTCAACAATTCGGCCGCCTGATTAACACACGTAATGATTTTTTCACTGTTCATTAACCGCGTGCGCTGTTGCGTTAATTCTTCCGTTTCATCGGGCTTCGGAGACAGATTTTCCAAATCAATAACGGCATTGCGCAAATATTCTTCCTGATTTTGAACGCTTTCCAATTTCATTTGCGCCGTCTTTAAAGCGGATTCGGCTTCTTTGAAATGCGTGTAAGCTTTTGCGACGGCTTCTTTTTCGGTGTTTAATCGGGCATAAGAATCCAAAACATCTAAATGCGTGGCGGTATTTAACAATCCGTGTGAGGCAAATTGCCCGTGTATTTCCGCCAGCAAATCACCGATGTTTTTTAAAAAAGCAATGCTGACGGGTTCATCGTTAATGAAAGCTTTACTTTTGCCGTCGGCTGTTACGAGTCGGCGTAAAATCAATTCCTCCGATTCGGCCGCGTTAATGCCCTGTTCGTGCAATAATTGAAAAACGGTGTGTTCGGGCGGCAGGGAAAATGTGGCCGTAACGGTTAATTGCGGTTGTCCGTGGCGAACAAGACCCGCATCGGCGCGCGCCCCCAAAACCAACGAGAGCGAATCCAGCAAAATTGATTTGCCGGCGCCCGTTTCACCCGTAAAAACGCATAGTCCTTTTTGAAAACCCAAATTGAGTTTATCAATTAAAACAACATCACGAACGGAAAGGGCGGAAAGCATAGATTCTTAAATACCCTATTATTTCGACTTGAATTTTGAAACAAGATCGGCGGCTTTTTGTGTCCAGTTATCCGACGGATAATATTGACGCAACAATTGTTCCGTTTGTGCGGCCTGACGCGCCATTCCCAATGCCGTATAACAGGCTGTCAGCCGATAAAGCGCTTCGGGTGTTTGATTTGTTTGCGGATGTTCCAACAACACCGTTTGAAAACGATTCATGGCCGGGATATATTCGTGTTGTTTTAAATAATAGCGACCGACGGCCATTTCCTTGCCGGCAAGATGTGCCTCCAATTCCTGTAATTTTTTGTTAATATCGGCCGTGTAGACGGAATTCGGATATCGTGAGAGAATTTCTTTAAACGTGGATAAAGCATCTTCCGTCATTTTTTGTTCGCGCGAGATATCGGAAACCTGTTCATAATAACACAATCCTTTTAAATAATAAGCATAAACAATGTTGCGATTGCCCGGATGCAATTGAATAAACCGATCCAACGTTAAAATGGCATCATCATATTTGTTTTCGGAATAGAAAGCATAGGCCGCCATAATTTGCGCCCGCGGCGCCCAAACGGAGTAGGGGTGCTGCCGATCGATTTCATCAAAGTAACGTGCCGAATCGGCATATTCTTTTTCTTTAAAATAATTAAAGCCCTTCATATACAATTGTTCGACCGGTTGATCGGGAATGGTATCATCGTCACCGGCACAAGCACTGACCAGTAATCCGGTTAAGCAGATAAATAAATATTTTTGAAGCTGATGTTTCATTTTTTCCTCTTTTTGGTTATAAATTAATTCTATCCTAACAAAAAACAAAATTTTATTCAAGTATTATATTTTAAATAATCGTTTTTCATGTCAAAAGTAAAGAAGAAAAAGAAAGTTTTTACAAAAGAGACTTTTTTCGGTTGACATTTTTATCAGGTGTTTTTAAAATAAACACAGGTTTTATTCAAGGGAGGATCTGAAAATGACACAAAAAATACCGACAACAAATACAAAAGTAATCGATTGGGTGAATGAAATTGCCGATTTAACCGAACCGGAAGCCGTTTATTGGTGTGACGGCAGCGAAGCGGAAATTCAGGCTATTAACAATTTACTGGTTGAAAATAAAACGTTTATTCCTTTAAATCCCAAAAAACGTCCGAATTGTTTTTTGGCGCGGTCTAATCCGAAAGATGTTGCCCGCGTTGAAGCGCGCACGTTTATCTGTTGCCAAAATAAAATTGATGCCGGTCCCACGAATAATTGGGCGGCACCGGCTCAAATGAAAAAAACGCTGCACAAATTATTAAAAGGCTGTATGAAAGGCCGAACCATGTATGTGATTCCGTTTTCCATGGGGCCGTTGGGGTCGGATATTGCTCAAATCGGCATTGAAATTACCGATTCGCCGTATGTGGTTGCCAATATGCGTATTATGACGCGCATGGGTAAAAAAGTGTGGGGTGTGTTGAAAGACGGTGATTTCGTCAAATGTTTGCATTCGGTCGGCAGTCCGTTGAAAAAAGGCCAAAAAGACGTGCCGTGGCCGTGCAATCCGGAAAATACCTATATTACGCACTTTCCCGAAACACGCGAGATTATTTCATTCGGCAGCGGTTACGGCGGAAATGCGTTGTTGGGCAAAAAATGTCTGGCCTTGCGTATTGCCAGCACCATGGCGCGCGATGAAGGGTGGCTTGCCGAACATATGCTGATTGTCGGACTGGAAAATAAAAAGCTGCATATTAAAACATATGTGACGGCGGCGTTTCCGAGTGCTTGCGGTAAAACGAATCTGGCCATGCTTATTCCGCCGAAAGAATTATCCGATTGGAAAGTGTCAACCGTTGGTGATGACATTGCTTGGATTAAGCCGAAAAACGGGCGATTGTATGCCATTAACCCAGAAGCGGGCTTTTTCGGCGTGGCTCCCGGTACATCGGCCAAAACAAACAGAAATGCCATCGAATCGTGTCGGGCCAATACCATTTTCACCAACGTGGCCTTAACCGATGACGGCGATGTGTGGTGGGAAGGCTTAACCGATGAAGTGCCGGCGCACTTAATCGATTGGCAGGGAAATGATTGGACACCTCAAAGCCCAACGCCGGCGGCGCATCCGAATTCGCGCTTTACGGCACCGGCTTCACAATGTCCGATTATTGACAAAGACTGGGAAAATCCGGCAGGTGTGCCGATTGATGCGTTTATCGTCGGCGGAAGATTGGCTACCAACGCACCGTTGGTTTATCAATCGTTTAATTGGCAACACGGCGTTTATTTGGCCAGTACCATGGGTTCGGAAAAAACGGCGGCTGCCGAAGGAACGGCGGGTGAGATTCGGCGAGATCCGATGGCCATGCTTCCGTTCTGCGGGTATAATATGGGCGATTATTGGGCGCATTGGTTGCAGTTAGGCGCAAAACTCGTGCATAAACCGCTTGTTTTCCGTGTCAATTGGTTCCGAAAAGATGAAGAAGGACATTTTATGTGGCCGGGATTCGGGCAAAATATGCGCGTTTTGGAGTGGATTGTCAAACGCACGCAGGGGTTGGCCGCTGCAACGGAAACGGTTTTCGGTTATTCGCCCTCTTATAAAGATTTAAATTGGAAAGGGTTACAAATGAGCGAAACGGCGTTTCAAGCTTTAATGCACGTTGATTCGAATCTTGCCTTAAAAGATGTTGAAGCGCAAAATGCTTATTTTGAGCCGTTTCGAAAACAAAAGCGATTGCCCGAAGTGTTTGATGCCGAATTGATTTTGCTGAAATCACGTTTGGAATCGGTTAAATAAAACAAAAAAGGCGCCTCTTTCGAGTGATTGCGGAAAATATCGGTCATGGAAGCATTTTCGCATTTGTTTGCATAAATCTTAACAAAAAATTAAAAAAGTTGCAAAAAGTGCTTGACAAATGTTTTAAAAAACTGTAACATTACCTGTCTTATTTTATAAAGGCTGTCGTTACGGGTGTTTCCTGAAACGATAAGGTGCGCGAGAAAGGGGTGTAGCTCAACTGGTAGAGCGTCGGTCTCCAAAACCGAAGGTCGCGGGTTCGATCCCTGCCGCCCCTGCCAATGGAAATAAAGAGGAGAAAATGAAAACAACACCGGCACAATTTGTTCGTCAAGTGAAACAGGAAGTTTCCAAAATTACATGGCCGACTCGTTCGGCGGCAACGCAGGGAACGGTTGTCGTTATTTTGATGAGCATTGCTTTGGCAGCGTTTTTGTTTATTGTTGATATGTTTTTTGCCGGAATTATCCGTGTTGTGTTGGGAGGTTAATGAATGGCCGTTCGTTGGTATATTGTTCATACGTATTCGGGATTTGAAAATAAAATCGCGGCGTTTATCAAAGAGCAGGCGGAGAAAAAAGGGTTTGCCGCTTTAATTGAAGAGGTTTTGGTTCCCACCGAAAATGTTATCAGTATTCAAAAAGGCACCAAGGTGGAAAAAGAGCGTAAATTTTTCCCGGGATATGTGCTCGTGAAAATGGAAATGACGCCCGAAACATGGCATTTGGTCAGCAGTACGCCGAAAGTAACCGGCTTTTTGGGCGGTAAAAAGCCTGTGCCGATGACGCAGGCGGAAGCCGACAGAATTTTGCAACAGGTTAAGGAGGGTGTTGAAAGACCCAAATCAACCATTGTTTATGAAACAGGGGAACAAATTATTGTGTGTGACGGGCCGTTTGCTTCTTTCACGGGTGTTGTGGAGGATGTGGATGCCGAAAAAGAGCGATTGAAAGTATCGGTTTCCATTTTCGGGCGTCAAACACCGTTAGAGTTAAATTATACACAGGTTAAGAAAGCATAACGCATTCAAAAAAGTTTTAAAGGAAGTAAAAACAATCCGTATTTCCTTTACTTGTGGCAGATAAGCCATTATCGAACCACAAACTTCAAAAAATGGATTGGAAAATATTTTGAGGAGTCAAAAAATGGCAAAAAAAGTAATCGGCTTTATCAAACTTCAAATTGAAGCAGGTAAAGCAAACCCGTCGCCTCCGGTCGGACCGGCCTTGGGTCAGCGGGGCTTAAACATTATGGAATTTTGTAAAGCATTTAATGCAAAAACGCAAAAAATGGAACCGGGTGCGCCGATTCCCGTTATTATTACGGCTTATGCCGACAGAACGTTTTCGTTTATTACAAAATTACCGCCGGTCAGCTATTTAATTAAAAAAGCAGCAAATGTAAAAAGCGCTTCCAAAGAACCGGGGCGGAAAAAAGTGGCTAAAATCACCAAAGAACAGGTGAAAGCCATTGCAACGGAAAAAATGCCGGATTTAAACTGTCATACGGTTGAAGCGGCAATGGAAATGGTGGCGGGACAAGCTCGCTCAATGGGAATCGAAGTTGTGGAGTAAGAATATGAAATACGGAAAAAGATTAAAACAAGCTTACGAAACCGTTGATAAGAGCAAAGTCTATGACATTGATGAAGCGGTTAAACTGATTAAAGAAAATGCAAAGGCCAAGTTTGATGAAACGGTTGATATTGCCGTCTCGTTGGGCGTTGATCCGCGTCAATCCGATCAAATGGTGCGCGGTGCCGTTTCTTTGCCGGCCGGAACCGGTAAAACATTAACGGTTGCCGTGTTTGCCAAAGGGCCGAAAGCCGAAGAAGCCAAAAAAGCCGGTGCCGATATTGTGGGCGATGAAGATTTGATGAACGATATTTTAGGCGGTAAAATCAACTTCCAGCGCTTAATTGCCACACCGGATATGATGGGCATTGTCGGTCGTTTGGGTAAAGTTTTGGGTCCGAAAGGCTTAATGCCGAATCCGAAGCTCGGAACAGTCACCATGGATGTGGCGGCTGCCGTTCAGGCCTCCAAAGCCGGACAAGTTCAATTCCGTGTCGATGCGGCGGGAATTGTGCATGCCGGAATCGGTAAGGCAAGCTTTGAGGCAGAGAAGATTAAAGAAAACGCGATTGCTTTTGTGAAGGCATTAACGGCTTTAAAGCCGGCTTCCTCCAAAGGCGTTTATTTGAAACAGGTGGCTTTAAGCACAACGCAGGGCGTGGGTGTGAAAGTCAATATTTCAAGTATAGCGTAAAAGAGTTTGTTTGCCCTTTTGAGAAAAGCTTTTCAAGAGGGCAAATACCTGTCCCAGACTGTCGGTGCTTATCATGGGATAAGATTTAAGGGAAAGCATTCCGCCGGCAATAGACAGAAAACAAATCGGTTGTCCATAAGGAAAAAAGATGATGTTTCTGGACAGGAAATAAGGGAAGTCTCTTTCAAAGAGGCTTTATGTAGAAAACCAAAAACGGGAAACCGTTTTTAAAGTAGCGGAGACAAAATCGTGAAACGTGAAGAAAAACAACAAGTCATTTCCGAAATGAAGGACGTTTTCAATCAGTCTGCTTTGGTTGTTGTTGCCATTAACAACGGTATTACAATGGCCGAAACAACAGAATTACGCAGAAACGTTCGTCAAGACGGAGCGGGCTATCGTGTCGTTAAAAACCGTTTGGCAAAATTGGCTCTCGCCGGAACACCTTGTGAAGCTATGGCCGACTTGCTGGTCGGTCCGACGGCATTGGCATATTCGGAAGATGAAATTTCCGCCGCCAGAGCCGTTTGCAAATTAGCCAAAGCAAGCGAAAAGTTTGAAATCGCAGGCGGTATTATGAACGGCAAACGTATTGATGCCAAAACCGTTCAATCCATTGCGGCATTGCCGTCTTTGGACGAACTGCGCGGCAAACTGGTGGGCTTGTTACAAGCGCCGGCCGGACAATTGGCTCGGGTTGCAAAAGCTTATTCCGAAAAGGAACAGGCTGCGGCATAATTTTTTTGAATTAAACTTTTATTATTTATGGAGAACAAAATGACAGATTTAAATAAAATTGTAGAAGAATTATCCGGTTTGACAGTGATGGAAGCTGCCGAATTGGCTAAAATGTTGGAAGAAAAATGGGGCGTGTCAGCTGCTGCTCCGGTTGCCGTTGCTGCTGCCGGTGCCGCCGGTGCTGCCGAAGAAAAAACAGAATTTGATGTTATTCTGGTTGAAGGCGGTGCCAACAAAATTAACGCCATTAAGGAAGTGCGTACCATCACGGGCTTGGGCTTAAAAGAAGCCAAAGACTTGGTTGAAGGCGCTCCGAAAGAAATAAAGAAAGGCGTCAGCAAAGAAGAAGCCGAAAAGATTAAAAAGCAATTAGAAGCTGCCGGCGCCAAAGTTGAATTGAAATAATTTTGGTTCAATCTTGTTCAATGGGTCGCATCAATTTCTCTCAAAATTGGTGTCGACCCTATTGAAGTCAAATAAAGGATCCGGTTCCTTTTAGCCGGAAGAGTTTTATTTTTTATGGGGAAAACAAATGATTAAAACCGAAACCAATCGCAGAAGAGTTCGTAAAAACTTCGGCAAAATTGATGCAGCCGTTGAAATGCCGAATTTAATTGACGTTCAAATCAGCTCATACAAAGATTTTTTACAATGGGGTGTTCCCGTTGAGAAGCGGGCTGATACGGGTTTACAGGAAGTTTTTAAATCTATTTTTCCGATTCATGATTTTGCCGGTCGCGGTGACTTGGAATTTATTAAATATGAATTGGATACACCGAAGTTTGATGTTGACGAATGCTTAAAACGCGGTTTAACTTATGCCGCTCCCGTTCGGGCAACATTGCGGCTGGTTGTGTGGGATGTTGATGCCGCAACGGGCACGCGTTCCATTCGGGATATTAAAGAACAAGACGTTTATATCGGTGATTTGCCGTTAATGACGGAAAAAGGAACGTTTATCGTCAACGGAACGGAACGGGTTGTCGTTTCTCAAATGCATCGCTCCCCGGGTGTGTTTTTTGATCACGACAACGGCGAAACCCATTCATCGGGTAAGTTTTTGTTTGCCGCCCGCATTATTCCGTATCGCGGTTCATGGGTTGATTTTGAGTTTGATGCCAAAGATTTGTTGTATGTTCGCATTGACAGACGTCGGAAATTACCGGTCACGTCGTTGTTATATGCCTTAGACAGTGCCGAAACGGAAAAACGGCGGAAAGAAGCTGCCGAGCAGGGACAAGAATTGCCCGCTTCCGAAATTGAAGGTATGAGCAAAGAAGAAATCTTAAATTATTTTTATGAAACCATTCTGATTAAGAAAGATAAAAAAGCTTGGAAAACAGAGTTCATTCCGTCGTTAATGAAAGGGGTTAAGTTAACGCACCCCTTAATCAATGCCGCAACGGGCAAAACGGTGGCCGAAGCCGGTGAAAAGTTAAATTTGGGACGGGTGAACAAGTTAAAACGGGACGGATTGGATGAAATTCGTTTAACAACGGAAGATTTGCTGGGTCGTTTTGTCGCAACCGATTTTGTTGATGAAAAAACGGGTGAAGTGGTCATGGAAGCCGGCGATGAAATCACGGAAGATGATATTGATAAGTTAAACGAGTTAAAAATCAAAGAAATTCCGGTATTGCATATTGATCATGTCAATGTGGGATCGTATATTCGCGATACGTTGCTGGCTGATAAAAACACCACGCGTGAAGAAGCGTTAATTGATATTTATAAAATTATGCGTCCGGGCGAATTGCCGGTTGTTGAAACGGCCGCCAATTTGTTTAACGGTATGTTCTTTGATTTGGAAAGATACGATTTGTCGGCTGTCGGTCGGGTGAAAATGAACGCCCGTTTAGGCTTTGATAATGCCGAAGTGCCGGATTCCGTTCGGGTGTTGCGCAAAGAAGATATTTTAAAAATCATTAAAACGTTGGTTGAAATTAAAGACGGAAACGGACAGGTTGATGATATTGATAACTTAGGCAACCGGCGGGTGCGTTCTGTGGGTGAGTTGATGGAAAATCAATATCGGTTGGGCTTGTTGCGTATGGAAAGAATGATTCGCGAAAAAATGACGTCCAGTGAAATCGATTCGGTGATGCCGTATGATTTAATCAATGCCAAACCGTTATCGGGTGCCGTGCGCGAGTTCTTTGCCTCATCGCAATTGTCGCAATTTATGGATCAGAACAATCCGTTGTCGGAAATTACGCATAAACGGCGGTTATCGGCCTTAGGTCCGGGCGGTTTAACTCGTGACAGAGCCGGTATGGAGGTGCGTGACGTTCATCCCACGCATTACGGACGAATTTGTCCGATTGAGTCGCCGGAAGGACAGAACATCGGGTTAATTAACTCGCTTTCCACTTATGCCAAAGTCAATAAATACGGCTTTATCGAAACACCGTATCGAAAAATTATTGACGGGCATGTTTCCGACGAAGTTGTTTATTTGTCGGCCATGGAGGAAGCTAAACATACCATCGCGCAGGCCAATGCCAAATTAAACGATAAAGGCGAATTTACGGAAGATTTGGTAACGGCGCGTCATGCGGGTGAAGTGGTGCTTGCCAAACCCGAAGAAATTGATTTGATTGACGTTTCACCGAAGCAGGTTGTGTCGGTGGCGGCTTCTTTGATTCCGTTCTTGGAAAACGATGACGCGAACCGTGCGTTAATGGGGTCGAACATGCAACGGCAAGGTGTGCCTTTGCTGCACAACGAAGCACCGCTTGTCGGAACGGGTATGGAGGCGGCCGTTGCCAAAGATTCACGGGCAGCCGTTGCCGCGCGTCGGGCCGGTGTGGTCACGCAGGTGGATTCCTCCCGTATTGTTATTCGGGCAACCGATGAACTCACAACAACCTCATCGGGTGTTGATATTTATACACTGGAAAAATTTCAACGCTCCAACACGGGAACGTGTATGACGCAACAACCGTTGGTGCATACCGGCGATAAAGTGGAAAAAGGCGAAATTATTGCCGACGGACCGTGTACGGAATTAGGCGAATTGGCTTTGGGTCGCAACGTTTTGGTGGCATTTATGCCGTGGAACGGTTACAACTATGAAGACTCGGTGTTAATTTCCGAACGTATTGCCCGCGATGATGTGTTTACGTCCATTCACTTGGAAGAATTTGAAGTGGTGGCGCGCGATACCAAGCTCGGACAGGAGGAAATCACGCGTGATATTCCGAATGTCGGTGAAGAAGGATTGAAAAATCTGGATGAAACCGGTATTGTTTACATTGGTGCGGAAGTAAAAGCCGGTGATATTTTGGTCGGTAAAGTCACCCCGAAAGGTGAAACGATTATGACGCCGGAAGAAAAACTTTTGCGAACCATTTTCGGCGAAAAGGCAGCCGATGTGCGGGATTCTTCTTTACGGGTGCCGCCGGGAGTGTTCGGAACGGTGATTGATGTGCGTGTTTTCACGCGGCGCGGCATTGAAAAAGATGAACGGGCGCAGGCAATCGAACAAGCAGAAATCAATCGGTTGGCAAAAGACCGTGATGATGAAAAAGCCATTTTGCAAAAGAGCTTCTATGAACGGATTCGGGCGTTAATGCTCGGGCAGAAAGTGGCCAATGCCGAAGATTTTTCGGCCGGTACAACATTGACCGAAGAAAATTTAAGCACGGTTGCCGATTACAATTTGCGCAAAATCAGTGTTGCCGATGACGGCGTGATGCGCAAAATTGAAGAATTGATTGAAACGCTCAATCAGGCCGAACAGGAATTGCAGGAAAAATTCGAAAATCGGGTCGGCAAATTGCAACGGGGCGATGAAATGATGGCCGGTGAATTGAAGAAGGTCAAAGTGTTCATTGCCACGAAACGGAAATTGCAACCGGGTGATAAAATGTCGGGTCGTCACGGAAACAAAGGTGTTGTTTCGCGCGTGTTGCCGATTGAAGATATGCCTTACACGGCAGACGGTACACCCATGGATATTGTGCTCAATCCGTTAGGCGTTCCCTCGCGTATGAACGTGGGACAGATTTTGGAAACGCATTTGGGTTATGCTTGTCATGAGTTGGGTCGTCAAATCGGTGAAATTGTTGATGCCGTGAAAGCGCAAAAGGCTCAAATTGATGAGTTGCGCGCAAAACTCAAAGATGTTTACGGCGACCGCGAATATGCCCGTCAAATTGCCGATATGGATGACAAAACTTTGTTGGCAATGAGTGAAAACTTGAAAAAAGGTGTGCCGATTGCCACGCCGGTTTTTGACGGTGCGCATCAAGACGATATTGACAATATGTTAAAGAAAGCCGGTTTGGATTCATCGGGACAAGTGACGTTGTATGACGGTTTAACGGGTGAACCGTTTGATCGAAAAGTTACCATCGGCTATATGTATATGTTAAAATTACACCACTTGGTCGATGAAAAGATTCACGCCCGTTCCATCGGACCTTACAGCTTGGTTACGCAACAACCGTTAGGCGGTAAAGCGCAATTCGGCGGTCAGCGGTTCGGTGAAATGGAGGTGTGGGCTTTGGAGGCTTACGGTGCGGCTTATACGTTGCAGGAAATGTTAACGATTAAGTCCGATGACGTTTCGGGTCGTATCAAAGCTTATGAAACCATTATTCGCGGCGATAATAACTTTGAAGCCGGTATTCCCGAATCTTTCAACGTGTTGGTCAAAGAAATTCGTTCTTTGGGCTTGGACATTGAATTAAATCAGAATGAACGATAATCTCAATTCAAGAAGTGAGGTAAAAAAATGAATGAGTTAATAAATACATTCGGACAGGTTCCGTCCCCGCAGTCTTTCGATGACATTCGTATTTCCATCGCCTCTCCCGAAAAAATTCGGGAATGGTCGTTCGGCGAAGTCACGCGCCCGGAAACAATTAACTATCGCACATTTAAGCCGGAAAAAGACGGTTTGTTCTGTGCGAAAATTTTCGGCCCCGTGAAAGATTACGAATGTTTGTGCGGTAAGTATAAACGAATGAAATATCGGGGAATTACCTGTGAAAAGTGCGGCGTTGAAGTCACGCTTTCCAAAGTGCGGCGTGAAAGAATGGGTCATATTGAATTGGCTTGCCCCGTCACGCACATTTGGTTTTTAAAGTCATTGCCCAGCCGAATCGGCACGTTATTGGATATGATGCTTAAAAATCTGGAATCGGTTTTGTATTTTGAAAAATACATTGTGATCGAGCCGGGTTTAACGCCGTTAAAACAACACGATTTGTTAACGGAAGAGCAATATCAGGAAGCATTGGAGGCTTACGGTGAAGATGCTTTCCGTGTCGGAATCGGTGCCGAAGCCATTAAAGAAATGCTGTCACAAATTGATTTGTCGGCAGAAGCGGCAAAATTGCGGGCGGAATTAATTGAAACAAAGTCTGATGCCAAACGGAAAAAAATTGTCAAGAAATTAAAGTTGGTTGAAGCTTTCTTGGAATCGGGTTCGCGTCCCGAATGGATGGTGTTAGATGTATTACCGGTTATTCCGCCGGAATTGCGGCCGTTGGTGCCGTTAGACGGCGGTCGGTTTGCCACGTCTGATTTAAACGATTTATATCGTCGGGTTATTAACCGCAACAATCGGTTGAAGAGATTGTTGGAGTTACGGGCACCGGAAATTATTATTCGCAACGAAAAACGAATGCTGCAAGAAGCGGTTGATGCCTTGTTTGATAACGGTCGGCGCGGGCGTGCCGTTGCCGGTATCAATAAACGGCCGCTGAAATCGTTGGCCGATATGTTGAAAGGTAAGCAAGGACGTTTCCGTCAAAACTTGTTAGGTAAACGGGTGGACTATTCGGGTCGTTCCGTGATTACCGTGGGTCCGGAATTGATGTTACATCAGTGCGGCTTGCCGAAACGAATGGCCTTGGAATTGTTTAAGCCGTTTATTTACTCAAAATTAGAGTTAAGAGGCTTGGCTACCACCATTAAAGCGGCCAAAAAAATGGTTGAAAAAGAAAAGCCGGAGGTGTGGGATATTTTATCGGAGGTCATTCGCGAACATCCGGTGTTGTTAAACCGGGCGCCCACATTGCACCGGTTGGGTATTCAAGCTTTTGAGCCGGTGTTGATTGAAGGAAAAGCCATTCAATTGCATCCGTTGGTTTGTACCGCCTTTAACGCCGACTTCGATGGTGACCAAATGGCCGTTCACGTTCCGTTGTCAACGGAAGCGCAATTGGAAGCGCGTGTGTTAATGATGTCTACCAACAATATTTTATCGCCGGCAAGCGGTAAGCCGATTATTGTGCCGACGCAAGATATTATTTTGGGTTTGTACTATTTATCCATGGAACGCGAAGGCGAACAGGGTGAAGGTATGATTTTCTCGGGTCCGCAGGAAATTGAACACGCGTTGTTTGAGAAAAAAGTGTCGTTACATGCCAAAATTAAAGTGCGTTTAACCGTTATGGACGACGACGGCGAAAAACGGACGCATATTGTCGATACCACGCCGGGACGGGTGCAGTTGGCTTCCATTTTGCCGGATAACAGCAAAATACCGTTCAGCTTAATGAATCGCTTAATTCGGAAAAAAGAAGTTTCGGAAATTATTGATGCCGTTTATCGCTATTGCGGGCAAAAAGAAACATGTATTTTTGCCGATCGCGTGATGAATTTGGGCTATCGTCAAGCCGCTTTGTCGGGTATTTCTTTCGGTAAAGACGATTTGATTATTCCGGCAGCCAAAAAAACGTTGTTGGAGGAAACAAAAGCCAAAACAAACGAATATGAACGGCAATATCAGGAAGGGTTGATTACGCGGTTGGAAAAATACAACAAAGTGGTCGATGCCTGGGCAAAATGTACCGATGATATTTCCGATGCCATGATGAAAGAAATTTCAAAAGCCGTTCCGGGCGAGCCGATTAACTCCGTTTATATGATGGCTCATTCCGGCGCGCGCGGATCCACAACGCAAATGCGTCAGTTGGCCGGTATGCGCGGTCTTATGGCCAAGCCGAACGGTGAAATTATTGAAACGCCGATTACTTCAAACTTTAAAGAGGGCTTAACGGTTATGGAGTACTTTAACTCCACGCACGGTGCTCGTAAAGGTTTGGCGGATACGGCTTTAAAAACGGCAAACTCCGGTTATTTAACCCGTCGGTTGGTTGATGTGGCGCAAGATGCCATTATCACCATGGAAGATTGCGGCACGGAAAACGGTATTACCATTGAGCCGATTATTGAAGGCGGTGATATTATTGCCACAACCGGTGAACGGATTTTAGGTCGAACGGCGGCGGAGGATATCAGAAATCCGAAAACGGATGAAATTATTGTTCCGAAAAACAAGCTCATCGATGAAAACGACGTTGAATTGATTGATGCACTCGGCATTGAAAGCGTTAAAATTCGTTCGGTCTTAACCTGTGAAGCCGAAAACGGTATTTGTGCCGCTTGTTACGGGCGTGATTTGGCGCGCGGAACACCGGTGAACATTGGTGAGGTTGTGGGTATTATTGCCGCGCAGTCCATCGGTGAACCGGGTACGCAGTTAACCATGCGGACGTTCCACATCGGCGGTACGGCGCAAAAAGGTGCCGAACAATCAAGCATTGATATCGGATTTGATGCCAAAGTGAAGGTGTTAAACGGCAATATGATTGAAAATTCCAAAGGCGAAAAAATTGTGTTATCACGAAACTGCGAAGTATCGCTGCGTGATGTGCATGATCGGGAAAAAGCCCGTCATAAATTACCCTACGGTGCCAAGTTAATGGTTGCCGACGGTGATTCGGTTTCAAAGGGTGCCCGTATTGCCGAATGGGATCCGTTTACAACGCCGATTATTGTTGATAAGAACGGTAAAGTCAAATATGAAGATTTGATTGAAGGCGAAACCGTCCGTGAAGTTGTTGATGAGGCGACAGGCTTAACATCAAAAGTGATTACACGTCCTGTTTCTTCAAAAGCCGAACGGCGTCCGAGCCTTGTTTTGTTAGATGCCAAAGGTAAAGTTTATAAATCTGCCAGCGGTACCGAAGCGCGGTATTATTTACCGGTTGACGCTGTTGTTGCCGTTGAGAACGGTCAGGAGGTGCAAGCCGGTGACGTATTGGCACGGTTACCGCGCGAAAGCTCCAAAACGCGTGATATTACCGGTGGTTTACCGCGGGTTGCCGAGTTGTTTGAAGCCCGTTGTCCGAAAGATCCGGCCATTTTGTCGGAGATTGCCGGTCGGGTGGATTACGGTACCGACTTTAAGACAAAACGGCGTGTAATTGTTACTTCCGCAGACGGTCAGGAAACCCGTGAATATCTGATCCCGAAAGGACGGACGGTTGCCGTTCATGAAGGCGATATCATTGAAAAGGGTGAAATGATTGTTGAAGGGGCGAAAGATCCGCACGATATTTTGCGTGTTTTAGGTATTGAAGAATTGGCAAAATACTTAATCAAAGAAGTGCAAGCGGTTTATCGGTTACAAGGTGTGAAAATCAATGATAAGCACATTGAAGTAATTGTTCGCCAGATGATGCAAAAACTGGAAGTTAAAGATTCGGGTGATACCACGTTATTGGTTGGAGAACAAGTCGAAAGAGACGAATTAGCCGCCGAAAACGCCAAAGCCGTTAAATCCGGCGGACGTGAAGCCAAAGTTGCACCGGTTTTGTTAGGTATTACCAAGGCCAGTTTGCAAACAAGCTCTTTCATTTCGGCAGCTTCCTTCCAAGAAACAACGCGTGTGTTAACGGAAGCGGCAACGGCAGGTCGTCGCGACAAATTGTTGGGTTTGAAAGAAAACGTGATTGTCGGTCGATTAATTCCGGCCGGAACGGGTGCGCAAACGCAACGGTATCGTCAATTGGCTGCCGCACGCGACAAAGAAATTTTGGAAGCGCGCAACAAAGAAACGCAAGCGCAATAGTTTTGTGTTTTTACTCCCCCAAAAAGCCTTCCTGTTCGGGAAGGCTTTTTTCGTTAATCGGCCGGAGAATAACACCGATAACAAAATAAAGCGGTTATTAACAAACCGCACGAGAACACGGCAAAAAAGGGAGTAAAAAAGCTTTTGTTTTTAAAGAATTTATTTAACGGGAAATCGAACAAGCCGATTTATAAGGCGGCACGGGCTCGGTTGTTTCTTGGCATTCATAAACGGCCTTTTGCGGCGTAAATAAATAGCAAGCAAAATTTTCTTTTTGCTTAAAAACTGCTTTTCGTCCTGTTTTGGCACATTCGTTGGCAGCCAACGCCTCAATCTCTTCTTGTGAGCCGAAAAGACCGTAACAAATTGCAGGATTATTATCGGTAGATGAACCGACAGGTTCTATAACACCGGCTTCACGGCGGGCATCAACAAACGGCATACAGGCAGAGAGCGAAAAAAGAGCTCCCAACATACAAATGAAAACACTTTTTCGATAATAAAAATACATTATGATTCGGTTGGTGTGTTTCTGTTCTTTAAAATAGAAGAAAGTTGTGCCGAAGCTTCATCTTCTTTTATTTTATGCACCAAAGCATATTCGGGAACAAATAAGCCGAACGCCTGATCATAGATTTGACGCTCACTGTATGTTTGCTCATGCTTTTCGGGATCTTTATATAAATCACGCAACACTTCCGCCAACGCAATGGGATTATTGGATTTAATTTTTTCCATATATTCCTGTGAACGCCGACTCCATTGTACGCGTTTGATTTTGGCTTTGGAATGCAAAACACGAACGGCCGTATCCATTACCGAATCGGAAGCCAGTTGACGCAAAGCCGTATTTTCTTTTTTGATTTTCGAAACGGGAATTTTAACGGTAGCTTTATCTTTGTTAAAACTGACGGAAACGAATTCTAAATTTTGTCCGCAAATGTTTTCCGATTTAATTTCCGTAATTTGCCCGACTCCTCTTGTGGGATAAACCACAAAATCCCCGGGATTAAACATATATTCATCATTTTCCATTGAGGTTATCTCCTTTTTTCAAGTCATGAAAGGAGTATAGCACAAAATTAAAAAATTTCAAATAAAAAAAGAGTGTTTTTGTAAAAAAAAGAACGGAAAAAAGTCGGTTGAAAAGAATATTTTTAAGAGGATGAAAAAAATCTTGCATTTTAAAAAGAATTTTGGTAAAATAACGCCAACCGGATGGGTCTGTAGCGCAGTTGGTTAGAGCTGGCCGCTCATAACGGTCTGGTCGGGGGTTCGAGTCCCTCCGGACCCACCAAAACAAAAAAGAGGAAAACATTTTCCTCTTTTTTTGCATTTTAAGGGCATCTTTAAAGCTCTTCACAATTCCTTTTCAAACCGAATAATGGGAAGATTGTAAGGTTTCCATATTTTCTCTTCTTCGGTAATTTGAGTTAATCCCATTTTTTGATAAAAGCCGATAGACGGACCGTTTTTTAACGTCCAAACAACCAGCTTTTGAAACCCTTTCTCTTTTTTTTCGGCGCACAGTTCGGATACCCACATTGAACCTATTCCTTTGAGTTGAAAATCGGGATGAATATATAAGGCGTTGATTTCAAAAGTATCCGGTTCGGGATAGGTTATATATGAAAAACCGATAATCTGATTATCTGCTTGTGCCACCCAACACTCTGTCTTTTGAATATAGGCGGCAGTGCGTTGAATATAATCCTCATTGACAACCAGTGCATCTAACGCGTCATCGGGCAGATAACTGCGATAACAACTTTGATAAGTTTCCACTTGAACCTTTTTAACGAATGGAGCATCTTCCGGTGTTGCACGACGTATTATCATTGAGTTCTTCTTTCGGATATTCTTGCGCATTTTGTTTGATTGCGGTAGTCAGATCGGGTTGTTGATTTTCCTTTTCAAATAATCCCTTTCTGGCGGCTTCTAATTTTTGAAATTCGGTAAGTTCTTCGGTCGGTGAGTGATGTTGTAAAGTTTTTTCTTGTGTTTCAATTAATTTTTTTAATGAGGCGGGCATAGCTATATCCGTTTCATTTTTTTTGCCGGCTTGAATTTCATCCAGTTGTTGTAAATATTTCATTTCTTCATTTGTCAGCGGCAGTGTTTTTGATTGATTTATACCTGCTTCTTTTGAAAATGCATATTGTATATTTTTTTCTGCGCTCTGATAATAAAGATTTAGTGCTTTAATTTGTTCATCGGAGAACAAATCACTATAATAGATTCCCTTTTCGCGAATATCCCATGATTTTTGTTCTGCATCGGTTAAACCGGTGACAAGAAAATCTTTTCCCTTTAAGTCAGGATAACGATTGGTCATATAATCTTGAATAAATTGTGTTCTCTCCAAATTCCAAGAGCGATATGTTCCTTCCTCTCCTTCTTTTGAGTAATAGCAACAAATCCACTTTTTATGACCATTGTTATAGAATTGTTTCCACCAATTCACCCGCTCCAAATCTGTATTCGTTAATTCAATGCCGTAAGCAGCTGCCGCTTTTTGCGTTTTTTCTCCTTCCGGCTGCATTAAAATGTGAATTGATGCTCCCATGGCGTGATTGACGGCCTGCGTGTGAATCCAAAGTTCTTTTTCTTTATCGGTGAGTTCGGCAGGAACGTTTTGTTGATTTTGATGCAGTTCTTTTTCTTTTTTTTCAACAAGTTTGCGAAAATAATCAAGTTCATAAGCATTTTCATAAACATTCTCCCCGTTTGCAAGCCCGTCGGCGAAAGTATCTTGCATCTTGCGCGCATAATAGCATAAATAGTCAACAGACATGGCTTCTGCTTCAATGAGTTTACGTTGTTTTTGAATCACTTCACGCGAATAGGCAGTCGATTCTTCTCCCAGTCCGTCATCACCTTGTCCGATATGCAGAATTTCATGAAACGTGGCGGGTGTGGCAAACTCTTCCGGTAATAAACTGATATTCCTTGATTTCCAGTCAGTAACGCCTGTGGCATTATCATTTTTTAATTTTTCCCAATCTTGAAGTGTTGATGAAAAGGTAATAGGCTTGCCATGTTGAATGGTTTCGCGCACCAACCGACATAAATAAGGTTCTTTTTCGGCTGTTTCTCTTAAATAGTTTTTTAATTGGTCGGATTGTTCTTGACTTAATTTTGTTGTATCAATCAAACCGAAATATTGTTGCCATTCTTCTTCGGAAAGCGTTTTATAAACCGCCAGTTCTTTTCGGGCAGGAGAGAGCAAAGAGGTCTGGCGCTTGATATCGATTGCAGAGTTGTTAAAAAGCAAATCATCGGCTGTATTGATTGCCTGAATGGAACCGTAAGGCGATTTCATGACGGTTTCAAGAATTTTTTGTATCTCATCTGCCTCTGCCGTTTTTACGGTTTCCGCTACCGCTTGCAGCGCTTGCTTTAATTTTTGATTATATGCCTCGGAGGTTGTTTCTTGTGCCGTTTCATTTTGATTTAAATCATTGTTCAATGCCATAACCGTTGCTCCGGATAAAATATTATATTATATACATTATACACGATTTTATGCCCGATTTCAAGAGAAATGATTTTTTATGTATTATTTTATATTGATTTTACATTTTTTGAAGTGTATTCGCCGTTTGATAATTCAGTATCTTGAAACCGTTTCATTTTATTATTGACTCGGAAATTATTGTCAAGTCGCAACGATTGGACAAAAGGTAAAAAACGGCAAGAGCAGATTGATGGAAGTCTTAAAATTATTCGGGTAAAAATAAACGACCGCCCGTTGTGGGCATATTCACGCCCGTTGTTTGTTCAAAACTGATGGGAAGTCCTGCCAAAGAGCGCACGCTTAAAAACGCATAACTTTGTGCGTTTAAAGTGTCGTTATTCCAGTCTAACTCTTTTCCCAAAACGGTTTTTTCGGGTAAAACATTTTTAATTTGACGCACAATTTCGGGATTATATGTGCCGCCGCCGATTAACACCCATTGAACGGGTTGCATGGTTAAATAACGGCGCGATTCTTGAATGCTTCGGGCAATGACTGCCGTTAATGTTGCGGCTCCGTCGGCTACGGAACAACCTTCCACCTGCGAATAAAGTTGAATAAAATCATTTTTATTCACTGTTTTCGGCGGGTGAACGGCATAATATTTTTGTTTCAACAGGCGCGCTGCCAATCGCTCGTCAATTTTTCCCTTGGTTGCCCAAAGGCCGTCAAAATCCATTTCCGCACCGGTTCGACGCATAATCCAATAATCCAATAACGCCGTGCCGATTCCCACATCAAATGCCTGTAATTCCCCGAGCGGGCCGATAACCGTGAGCGTAATAATACCGCCGATTGATAAAATACCCAGCGGTTTTTCAATTGCCTGCGTTAAAGCGCCGTAATAAGAGGCAAATAACGGGCCGCCGTGTCCGCCTTGCTTTAAATCGGATTGAATAAAACGGGAAACAACCGCCGTTTTTGTTTGATTTGCCAACGTTTGCGGATTACCGAGCGCGATGGAGATTTTTTCTTTCGGTTTATGATAAACCACATGCCCCGAATAACCGATCACATCAATTTTGGGGTAAGTCCGTTCGGTTTGCGCGCGAAATTCCTGATAAACGGAAAAGTGAAAATCGGTTAATGCCGTATCGATATCAATCATTTCTTGTGTACGGGTATAATCGCCTTTTAAAATAAAGTTAAACACTTTTTCCCGTAAATCGGCGGGATACGGACGAATGAGATGTCGGCTTTCACCGAATAAATCAAGTCCGTCCGTTTGTACAAGTGCAACTTCAACACCGTTTAAACCCGAATCCGAATAAATGCCGACGGCAGTTTTCTTTTCAATAATCATTGAGCCTCTTTTCGAAAAGGATCGGGCAACAAATCCTGCGCCGATTCAATTTGTTCATACAGCATATTTAAAAAAACGCGTCTTTCCGCACCCGGAGCAATGGGCGGTAAAAAACGAACGGTCAATTGCCCGGGATATTTTTTCACTTTGTTTTTCGGCCAGCAATAACCCGTGTTAAGCGCTACCGGCACTACCGGCACATTGCATTGCTCATATAAAAACGCAACCCCGGGCGTGTAAGGTTTTTTGCTTCCCGGTTGCGTGCGGGTACCTTCGGGAAAAATAATTAAATTCATACCTTCCTGCAAGCGACTTTTAACACCCGTTAACATCTGTCGCATGGTTTTGGCACCGCCTTTGCGATCAATGGGAATACAGCCCGTTTTTAAAAAATAAATACCGGCAATCGGCAAATACATCAATTCTTTTTTTAAAACATAAAACACATTCGGCACAATGGCGTGAAACACCATGGTTTCAAAAGCGGATTGATGCTTGGAAGCAATAATATAGCCGTTTTTTTGCGGCAGATTTTCCAACCCTTCAATGTTCAATTTAACGCCGCAAACAAGACGTAAAGCTTTCGGCATGACCGTTGCCCAAAAACGCGGAAAACAGCCTGAAGCTTTTCGGGTAAAAAACAGAGTAGGTATGAAAACAATGAATAAAATAAAGGTGCCGACATATAATATTATGAGAAATAAAACAGAACGAACCCATAAACCAAACTGATACATCTTAAAAACCTCCGGATTGTATGAGTGATTTGAATTGAACAAAAATAAATTTGTGATATTCCAGTAACAACTGCCAAGCATAGCGCGTTTTAATCCATTCGACGGATTGATCAAATTCCATCGGAAACACGGGCCACGGTGCAATTTTAAGATCGGGATTTTTTCGCCCGATTTCAAAAATGCTGCGCGGCATGTGATAAAAACTGGTAATCAGCAAAATGGAAGAAACATCTTTATCTTGAATCCAATTGTTAATTTCTTGTGCATTCCCGACCGTATCTTCGGCTTCATATCCCAGCGTGATTTTTTCTTGTTCCGCTTCGGAAAGACCGCTTAAAAGCTTTTCTTTCGTGACTTTTTTGTTAACACCTGATATGAGCATATATTTTGCATGATGTTTTTTAAAAACATTTAACGCGGTACCGATTCGATTGCTGCCGCCCGTTAACACAACGACCGCATCTTTGGGTTTATTGCTTTCCGATTGCAAGGAAAAAGCATATACGCAAAACATGGCCAAGCCAATCAGCCATGCGGAAAACGCCAAGGCCAAACAATATAAAATTAAATGCGACAGATGCTTTTGTTTCATGCTATAAGCTTCTTTTTAACTCCGAAAATACCGTGTAGGCCGCCGTGAGATAAGCTAATAAAGCGGCAATGAGCGGAACGGTAAAAAGTAACAGCCATTGTCCGGTGCTTAATGTGGCCTGAATGATAAAACCGCCCGTTAAATTTCCGAGATAATAAGCAATGAAGGCCATAACGGGCAGTGATAACACAAATCCGATCAGGCCGCCGCTGAAAGCCAATCCGCCGCTGCGGTTGGCAAATTGACGGGTAATATAAAAATCACCGGCGCCCATCATGTGAATTAAAGCAATCACTTGTCGATGCACCTTTAATCCTGATTTTGTTACAAAAATAATGGAAAAAGCCATGCTTGTGAGCATTAAAAGCAAAATGAGGCCGGTCAGACGCGTTAAATTTTGCGCCAACGTGACCAGTTCCGCCAAAGAAAGACGATGACTGTCTAACACCGCTAACGGTACTTGTTCGGCAAAATCGGCTTTAATTTGTTCCAAATCGGGCAACCGATCGGTGTTGATTTTCACATCAATCAGTTTCGGAAGCGGCAGTTCCGCCGTTGAAGCATTTTCGCCCATCCACGGCGCCATCAGCGAATCCATTTGCGATTCGCTTAAAATTTGCGCATCAATTACGCCGTCGGTGGAAAGCAAAATGCCCATGGCGGCGTCAATATCCGTTTGAACCAAATCACCGCGTTCTTTGCCGTCGGCGGTAAAGGTGGGAATTTGAACCGTCATCGAGCCGGAAATGTTTTTATGCCAATTTTCGACGGACGTATGCGTGATTAAGGCAAAAGCCAATGTCAGGACGGATAAAAACACCATTAACATACTGATCCAACAAATAAAAAATGTGGATGAATCTTGTGCAAAAGGAATATCGGTTGCTTTGGTCATCAGTTATCCTCCGTTGTATTTCCGCCGCGGGCGGCAGGGGTTGCGATATATTCCAAGTGTCCGTGCGAAAGATGCAGTTGCGGAAATTTAAAATGTTTAATGAGATTTTGATTGTGTGTGGCAATCACGATGGTTGTTCCCAGTTTATTGAGTTCCAAAAACAAATAAAGTAATCGTTTCGCCATGGCATCGTCAACATTACCGGTGGGTTCGTCAGCCAATAAAAGTTGCGGACGGTTAATAACGGCACGGGCAATGGCAATGCGTTGCTTTTCACCGCCGGATAATTCGGGCGGAAAGGCGCGAATTTGCTTTTCCAATCCGACCCACGCCAACAATTCGCTGACATGCCGTTTAATTTCCGTTTCCTTCACGCCGGCAATGCGTAACGGTAACGCTACATTGTCAAACGCGTTTAAATGATTAAGCAGGCGATAATCTTGAAACACCACGCCGATTTGTCGCCGAATTTGTGATTTTTCGGCACGCGAAAGCGTATCGACTGCCTTGCCGAACAAGCGAACACGGCCGCGAGTCGGTAAATGATTCATATATAAAAGTCCGAGTAAAGAGGTTTTTCCCGCACCGCTTTCGCCCGTCATAAAGTGAAACGAACCGGGTTGCAGGGTTAATTGAATGTCTTTTAAAACATCACCGCCGTTGCCGTATCGAAAAGAAACGCCGTTAAACTCGGCAATCGGAGAGGAAAGTTTATTTTTTTCAAACACGTTTTCATCCTTTTTCAAAAATAAGTTGTATCTTTTTTAAAAATTGTATATATAATATTTACACCATTTTTTTGAAAAGGAAAAGATAAATGTTAGTTGTATGCCCAAAATGTTTTACACAATATGTGATTTCCAATGAGATAAAAGTACCGGAAGGACAAAAGTTTCATTGTTCGGCCTGCGGAAATTATTTTACCCTGAAAAGTGAACGTCAGACAGGCTTTTACGGTGATGAGGCCGCTTTGGAAGATGAAGAAATTCCCACTGTTTCCGCCGTGATGAATGAAACGGATGAAAAAAACACGGAAGTTTCGGTACCGACAAACACAATGCCCGAAACAAGCGAATCCGAATCGCAAATTGCCATAAAAAACGAATCGAATCGAACAGAAAATACGGAACCTGCTTTTTCTGATACCGATTCGCTTGCCTTGTTGGCTAATGAAACACCGCAGGCCTCCGATCGGTTGGATACATTGCCCGAAGCTTTTAAACCCGTTGAAACGAAAAAGAAAAAAACATCTGCTCTCGGAGCGATTTTCTGTTTGTTTTTCGCAGGAGCCATTTGTTACGGAACGGTTTATGTGTTAAAGCAATATCCGTTGATGGAATTAACGGAGGAGTTTATCGCTTCCAAGTTGGATAAAAATTATATATCCAAAGAAAACAAGCAAGAAAAAACAAATTCTGCTACTCGTACGGATATTTCCGATCAATCTGCCGCTCAACCGACATTGTCGGCCGATGATGTGCAAAATAAATCGGAAAATTCGGCAGATAAACCCATGTATATTCCGCCCGCAAAGCTTGATAAACCGATTATAACCGTTGAGGAAGTTTCGGCGCGTCAGGCAACGCAACATAAAGAACAACTGCCGCCTGTTGAAAATGAATCTCCGGCAGATTCCGAGCTGAATCCACCACAACCGACACCGATTGCTCCGCAGGTTATGTCTCAACAGATGCCGCAGATACAAAAACCGACGCAGTTAGTGGCGCAACAAGCCAAAGCGCAGCAACAGGCTGCTATGCCGCCGGCAGAAAATGAAATATCGGCAGAAACAGCTGAAAATACGGCTGTTTCGGAAGCACAAAAAGCCGCTCGTTTGTTAGATGAGCAATTAGAACAAGGATCGGCTGCCGATCGTTTGGAAAATGAAGTTGCCGCTTTGGTAACAGAACGAAACTTAACGCAATCGGCACAACCGGATTCTGTTATTCCCGTTGCGGCGGAGTCACATGCAAAACCGACAGATATACCTGCATCAGCAGATATAACCGAACCCATGGAAGCGGAGTCGGATTCGGCATCGGTAAATACACCTCAGGCGCCTGTTATGGAGCAAAAGCCGAATGATGCCGTTCCTTCGAGCGAACCTGTTCCTTCGAGTGAGCCTGTTCCTTCAAGCGAGCCTGTTCCGACAGCACCGACGGCGCCGCAACCGACACAGAACAATCAGGTTCCAATGAATGCCGGCGTTGTGTCTCAACCCGATAACATTCGGTCGTCGCAAATGCCTGTTTCGGCCGCCGCACCCATTGAAAATATACCGTTATTTACCGTTGATGAACCTGAGCAAGCCAGGCAAATCAGTACAAATGAGGCTAATCGTATTTTAAAAATACAAGATATTGCCTATGAAATATCTCAAAATGAAGCCGGTGTTATGCGGCTGATGATTAAGGGAAATGTTGCCAATACGGAGTTGACAAAAGTTGTTATTCCGCAATTAAAAGCGGTTGTATATGATCAAAACGATACGCCCGTTGCCCGTAAACGCATTATATTATCTCAACCGGAAATTGACGGTAATTCCGTTCAATCCTTTTTTTCAAGTGTTGTTCCCGCACCGGAACAAGTGAGTCATGTGGAGGTTGTTTTTGATGAATAAATTAAAAACCATTTTAAAATTTTGCGGTTGTTTGTCGGCAGGTATCCTTTTGATGAGTTCTGCGGCATTTGCTCAATGTGTTGCCGGGCAAACGGCATTAAATGCCGGAAATACGGAGCAGGCCGTTGCTGATTTTTCTCAATGTGCCGTGAATGAAAATGATGAAGAAGCGCAATTTTGGTTGGCGCGTTTTTATCAAAACAAACAAAATCCCGATCATAAAGACATCATGAAAATGTTGTTGTTTTATCATCTGGCGGCGGAAAACGGCAATGCAAACGCACAAGTGGCTTTGGCCAAAGTTTTGCTGAAAATGGATTCGGATGAAACATCGCGTGAAACGTTGGCTTCTTATATGAATCAAATGCAAGCGGTGATGAAAGATAAAAATATGCCTTTTAAAGGAGAAATGCTTCATCCGTATGTGTTGTTGATTTTAGCGCAGGAGAATGCCGATCAAAAATGGTATTATCCGACAACGCAAAAGGTAAATAATGAAGCGAAAATCATTTTGCAGACATATCAGGTGCCGGCTGAAAAGAAAGCATCACTTTTGCGGGCGGGCAGTCTTTGGAAACAGCGCAAAATGCAGGAAACGGCTCGTGAGGTTTTATCGGTTGACGACTATGAAAAATTTATGAATACGGTTTATCCGCAACAGGGGCGGGCAGATGCTTTTGCGCGTCAACGGGCAACGGATTATTTAAAAGAACGTGTGGAAGAATATTTAAAATAACGGGAGTTTTTATTGGGTAAAATTTATATTAAAACCTTCGGGTGTCAAATGAACATTTATGATTCGGCGCGCATTTGTGACGCGTTGGAATTGTTGGGTTACACAAAAACCGTTGATCCGATTGAAGCGGATATTTTATTGTTAAATACCTGTCATATTCGGGAAAAAGCCTCCGAAAAGCTGTTTTCCGAAATCGGGCGACTTAATGCTTTTAAGCAGGAACGAGCCGAGCAGGGAAAAGAAACGTTGATTATTGTGTGCGGCTGTGTCGTTCAGGCGGAGGGGGAAGAAATTTTAAAACGGGCGCATTCAGTGGATATTGCCGTGGGGCCGCAAAATTATCATTTATTGCCGGAAATGGTGGCACGGTATCATCGCAAAAACGGCCGTATTTTAAAGGCTGATTTTCCCGCCGAATCCAAGTTTGATTATTTGCCTCAGGCAAAGGCAACGTCGGCTTCAAGCTTTTTGGCCATTCAGGAGGGGTGTGATAATTTTTGCACTTATTGCGTTGTACCTTATACGCGGGGATGTGAATATTCCCGTTCCGCTACCGAAATTATTGAAGAAGCGCGACAATTGGTTGAGACAGGGGCTCAAGAAATTATGCTTTTGGGGCAAAACGTGAATTGTTGGCACGGCAGCGGTGCGGCGGATTTCGGCGAATTACTTTATTTGGTTGCGCAGGTAGAGGGGTTGAAAAGATTGCGATATACAACCTCTTATCCCTCTAAAATTACCCCGAGTGTGATTAGAGCGCATGCCGAAATTGAAAATTTAATGCCCTACATTCATTTGCCGATTCAATCGGGCAGCAATACCGTGTTAAAGGCTATGAATCGGCAATATACGGCGGAGCAATATATCGATATTGTCGCGCAATTTCGAAAAGCGCGTCCCGATATTGCCGTTTCGTCCGATTTTATCGTCGGTTTTCCCGGGGAAACGGAAGCGGATTTTGAGCAAACAATGGCCGTAGTGCGTCAAGTGGGATATGCCTCGTCTTATTCGTTTAAATACAGTCCGCGTCCCGGCACGCCGGCGGCATTGATGAAAAATCAAGTGCCGGAAGAGGTCAAAACCGAGCGGTTGCTTCGGTTACAGGCGTTGTTATTGGAACAACAAAAACAAGCCTATCGGCAAACCGTTGGAAAAGCATTAGATGTGTTATTAACGGAAGAAGGAAAAAAAGAAGGGCAGCTTGTCGGCTATACGCCTTATTTGCAAACGGTTCATGTTGAAGCAAATCGCTCATATTTGAATAAGATTGTTCCGTTAAAAATTAAAAAGGCAAGTGCAACCTCCTTGTCAGGCGAATTAAATTGTGATATAAATAAAAAATAAATGTTATTGAAAGGAAAATAAAATGGTAACAACCGATCAAGAAGAAACTTACGCCGCTTCGGCATTAACGCTTAAAACAAAAAAACGGCAAATTAACCCGCGAACCCAAACGCAAGGGGAATTTATTGAGGCCATGAATACGCATGAAATGGTTTTCGGCTTAGGGCCTGCCGGTACGGGTAAAACCTTTTTGGCGGTTGCCAAAGCCGTGAGTGAAATGTCGGAAGGAAAAGTTGATCGGATTATTTTAACGCGTCCGGCGGTGGAAGCCGGTGAAAATTTGGGCTTTTTACCGGGAAATTTAAAAGAGAAAATCGATCCGTATCTGCGGCCGTTATATGATGCTTTATATGATATGTTACCGGCAGATATCGTGGATAAAAAATTGGAGAGCGGCGAAATTGAAATTGCCCCGTTGGCTTATATGCGCGGGCGGACATTAAGTCATTGTGTCGTGATTTTGGATGAAGCACAAAATACAACCGCCATGCAAATGAAAATGTTTTTAACGCGGTTGGGTGTCGGCTCGCGAATGATTATCAACGGCGATTTATCTCAAACCGATTTACCGCGCGGTGTTCAATCGGGTTTGGCTGATGCCGTTCGTGTTTTGAAAAATGTGTCGGATATTGCTTTTGTTACCTTTACGGAAAAAGATGTGGTTCGTCACGGTCTTGTGTCGAAAATTGTTAAAGCGTATGAACAGGCAAAAGGCGAATGATTAACGTATATGTCAATATAACGGACAGCCATTATTATCGTGTGGGCGGCGTCACCAGATTTTGCAAACAGGTTATTCAAAACGCTTGGATTAGTCGGCAACCGGTGGAAATTTCCGTTTTGTTAGCAAATAATAAAACAGTTCAGGAACTGAATTTAAAATATCGTCAAATCAATCGTCCGACAAATGTTTTGTCGTTTGAATCGGGCTTTTGCCCTTCGGGGAAAAAAGATATTTGGGTTGCTGGTGATATTGTAACGGCTTATAAAGTTTTACAAACGGAAGCCAAAGAACTGGGCATTTCATTTGATGCGCATTTGGCACACATGTTAACGCACGGAGCATTGCATTTACAAGGATATGATCATCAAACGCCGGAGGAGGCGGAAAAAATGGAAGCTCTGGAAATAAAAATGTTAAAACAGTTAGGATATGATAATCCCTATAAGGATGTGACGGAATGAATTTATTTTATCGCATAAAATCAGCTTTTACAAAGCATCCGGAGGAAGATCAGGTTATTGAAACCATTGAAGAAATTATGGATGAGCGGGAAGAGCGGGGTGATAAAGTTCTGATTGATCCCGATGAATTGGGATTGCTTAAAAATTTATTTAAGTTGAAAGATGTTCGCGCCGGACAGGTTTGTATTCCCGGCATTGATATTGTCGGTATTCAGGCAGATGCCCCGCTGGAGGAGTTGAAAAAAATTGTTATTTCCGATAAGTTTACGCGGTTGCCCGTTTATGAAAAATCGCTCGATGATATTATCGGTGTTATTCACGTTAAAGATTTATTGTGTGCCGTTTTGGAGCGCGAAGACGTGACGGTTCGAGATGTGATGACGAACAACGTGTTGTTTGTTCCGTCATCTATGCGGGCACTTGATTTGTTACGGGATATGCAAGCCAAAAAAACGCAAATGGCGGTGGTGGTTGATGAATACGGCGGCACGGACGGGCTGATTACGTTGGAGGATTTGCTGGAAGAAATTGTCGGTGAAATTGAAGATGAGCATGATGCGCTCGATACACCGCCGGTGTTGCATCGAATCGGGAACAGCGTGATACAGGCCGATGCGCGTATTCGATTGGTTGATTTGGAAAATCGAATCGGTGCGTTTTTAACGCCCGAAGAAAAAGAAGAGGAATTGGAAACCATTGGCGGATTGGTTTCGCATTTATCGGGGAAATTGCCGAAAATCGGTGAAACGGTTTCGCATGCAAGTGGCTTGTTGTTTGAGGTGATTGATGCCGATTCCCGTCATGTGAAAAAGGTTAAAATCACGCAGTTCAAAAAGTTGAAAGAAGGGAAAAAAACAACCGGTTCCGTTAAACGATTCGGCTTTCGTAAAAAGGCTCGCGCGAGTGAGAAAAAGAAACGCTCATGAAAGTCATCACATTCGGCTGTCGATTAAATGCTTTTGAATCGCGTCTGATTGAAAAAATCGGAACCGATTTGAAGGATGTGATTGTTGTAAATACCTGCGCCGTTACGGGGGAAGCCGAACGGCAATGTCGGCAAAGTATTCGCAAAATTCATCGGGAAAATCCGACGGCAAAAATTATCGTCACCGGTTGCGCGGCTCAATTAAATCCGGAAATTTATGCCGCCATGCCGGAGGTTTTTCGCGTGTTGGGTAATCGAGAGAAATTAACGCGGGCAGCTTTTGAAACGACGGAAAAAATTTGCGTGAGTGATGCGGATTTGTTTGATTTTGAAGAACTGCATCCGGTTACGGATTTTGAAGGACGTACGCGGGCGTTTTTACAAATTCAGCAAGGATGTAATCACGCGTGCACGTTTTGTATTGTTCATCAGGCGCGCGGACATAATAAAGGCTTGCCGCCCGAGAAAGTGTTGGAGCAGGCGCGGCTTTTTGTTGAAAACGGTTTTTCGGAAATTGTGCTGACCGGCGTTGATATTGCTTCTTATCCGCAAGGATTTCATCGGTTGGTGCAATTGATTGCCGAAAAAGTAACGGGTTTGAAGCGGCTGCGGTTCGGTTCGCTTGATCCGACGGCTCTGGATGAAGAATTTATCGGTTTGATGGGAACTTATCCCGTTATTCAGCCGCATTTGCATTTATCCGTGCAATCGGGTGATGATTTAATATTAAAGCGCATGGGGCGGCGTCATACGGCGGCGCAGGTTGTTAAAGCGTGTCAGGCCGTGCGTGCGGTTCGGCCGGATATTGTGTTCGGCGCCGATTTTATTACGGGTTTCCCGACCGAAACGGAAGATCAGGCATTGCAAACGGAGGCTTTTGTTCGAGAAGCGAATATCACGCAGTTGCATGTGTTTCCCTATTCGGCGCGTCCCGGCACGCCGGCAGCCAAAATGCCGCACGTTGAACCCGCTGTTCGAAAAGAACGGGCAGCCCGGTTACGGCAGGTGGGGTCAGCGTTAGAGCAAAAGCTGTTGGATCAAACCGTCGGAACCGTTCGGCCGGTGTTGATTGAAAAAAACGGCAGCGGTTATACGGATAATTATTTAAAAGTGCATACCGATTCCAAATCGGAAGGAAAAATTGAACAAGTACTGATCAAACAAAGGATTGACAATGAGTTGGTTGGAGAAGTTAAAATTCGGGCTTAAAAAAACCGCGCGCATTTTAAGCGGCGTTAAAATGGATGTTTCTTCCCTGGAGGCGTTGGAGGAATCGCTTCTGATGGCCGATGTCGGCTTGCCGGTCACGGAAAGTTTGCTCAAATTACTCAAAGAGCGTCATCCGAAAGACGAAGCGGAAACGCGTGCGCTTATTCGGGAAAAATTGATTGAAATTTTAACATCGGTTGCCGTGCCGCTTCAAATTGATACGAGCAAAAAGCCGTTTATCGTGTTAATGACGGGCGTGAACGGTGCCGGTAAAACAACAACCATCGGTAAACTCGGGGCTTTGTTTCAACGGCAGGGATATCAAATTTCTTTCGTGGCCGGTGATACGTTTCGGGCGGGCGCAACCGAACAGTTGCAGGCGTGGGGGCAAAAACTCGGCTGTCCCGTTTATACCAAGCCGAACGGTGATGCCGCCGGTTTGATTTTTGATGCGGTTCAAGCGGCGCGCAAGGCCGGTGATGATATTTTGTTTGTCGATACGGCCGGTCGGCTTCAAAATCGCACGGATTTAATGGATGAATTAAAAAAAATCGTGCGAGTGCTTCAAAAAACCGATGAAACGGCGCCGCATGCCGCTTTGTTGGTGTTAGATGCCACCGTGGGGCAAAACGCGTTATCGCAAGTGAAAACTTTTTCGGAAATGACAAAAGTAACGGGCTTGATTATGACCAAATTGGACGGCACGGCCAAAGGCGGCATTTTGCTTTCGCTGACGGAGCAATTTCATTTGCCGATTCACGCCATCGGCGTGGGGGAACAAATTGATGATTTAAATACCTTTACGGCGCCTGATTATGTTGATGCTTTGTTGGGAAATAACGAACGGTAAACGGAATGGGATTTTATAAAAAATTTTTTATACGCGTTTCTCAATTGCCGGCATTTAACATCGGTTTGTTGATGTGTCTGGCATTTTTTGCGTTTATAAAATCCGTTATGCTTGTTTTTGCCGATATCGGTTCCGTACAACTTTATTTAACGAAAACGGGGCATTTGAGTTTAGGGGTTGATTTTATTTTGGTTGCCGTTTTGTTTTCTTATGTCGGGCAAAAAACAAGAGGGCTTTTTAAATATCAGGGATACGGCGGGTTTCGATTGATGACCCTGCTTATTTTGCTGTTAACTGCCCTGATTGTGGCAACGGCATATCATATCCCCGGGGTTTATGATGGTTTGTTTATCGTTAAATATGCCTATTTTTATTTAATCAATGCCGTTTTTTGGAGTTTAACAACAAGATTTGTGCCATTTGACAGGCGATCGCTGAAAAACGTGTTTTTAATAGCGGCCGAAGCCGGCGGTTATTTTTGCGGCGGCTTGTTTGTGTATGTGGCGCCCGTGGGTGCATACAGTTTATTATATTATGCCATGGCGCTTTTAATGATTTTATATACGGGCATTTATTTATTGATGCAAATGATGCCCGTTTTACCCGAATTATTTTCGCGTTCGAGCGGTGAAGCACAGAATTTTACGGCCAGACGGTTAACGCGAAGCGTTCTTGTTTTTTCGTTTTTTACCTTAACGGCTTTTTGTTTGCAAAATGCCGTTTTTTATGTGCAGTTGGCTCAAACGCATAATGGTTTCGGCATTTTAAAACAAACGGCGCTTTGGTGGGGCTGTTTCGGATCGGCTGAAATTTTTTTGGTACTTTTATTAGCGCGTGCTCGTTCGTTTTATGTGTTATCGGGTGCTTTGTTTTTAATGATTCTCTCCGTGACGGGTATGAGTATTGCGTTATCGTCGGCAAGCTATGCTTTATCGTTTTTCTCGTTTCTTATTTTTATGCTCATTTATTACCTTTGCTATTCCGAATATATGATTGTTTTACTTAAAACCCTTGTTTTAAGGCAAGATAATCCGAGCATTCATCAAAAACGGGTCACGTTAATCGAGCCCGTCGGGTTGATGTTGGGCGGTATTTTAACGGCGCATATGTTGATACCGGCCTATTTAGCCTGTTTATTGGCGGGATTAAGTATTTTCTTAACAATTTTACTTGTGTTGATTACCTTTTTTTACGGTGATGTCGTATTAAAATTATTAAAATTGCGCGAATGGCCGGGCAGTCGCCTCATGTTGATTTCTCACCGAATTACGGATTATATTCGGCAAGAAATGCAACAGGCTTCAACCGATGAAATTATTTATTTTTTACGCATTTTGGAAAATGCGCCGACAAAAGAATATTATAAATTCATATTGAAATCGCTTAAAAATCCGTCGGAAGCGGTGCGGTTGTTTGCTTTGAAACGTATTTTTCAATCGCAAAATTTTTTAAGATATCATTCATCGGTTCAGTTCGTGTTTCAAACGGATAAATCTGCTTCGGTGCAGGCGCAGGCGTTGGCCATTTTAATTCAAATTGCCGCGGCAACCGATAACACGGCTCTTTTGAATAAATATGCGCTTTATTTAGATGACAGACGTTTAAAAACAGGCGCCATGATCGGTTTTTTGAATATCGGCTCTCATGAGGCTTTGTTAGCCATGGACGGCTTGCAAAAATTGGCAAACAGCCGAATGGTCAGTGATAAATTGGCGGCATTGCAGGTTATGGCGCAAGCGCCTTCCGTCGGCTTAATTCGATTACTGATGCCGTTATTGAAAAGCGTTAATCCCGCCATTGCCAATGAGGCTTTAACGGTTGCGGGATTGATTAAGCATCCCGAATCGTTGCCGATTATTTTACACAGCCTTGATGAAGTTGATTTTCAGGAAAACGCGTTAAAGGCATTGGATCGGTTCGGAATACGAGCCTATCCGGCTATTGAAAAGAGCATTTTCGACGAGGCAACTTCTTTGGTCAGAAAGCGATTGCTTATTTTGTTTTTGGCGCGACGTAACGATAATGAAAGTCATCAAATTTTGTTGCGGGTTTTAAAAAGCGGCAATCGAAAATTGCGCAACAGCGTGATTCACGGTATGATCGACAGCGGTATTTTTTGGCACGGAAAAGATAAATATGCCTTTTTGAAAACATGTATCATGCAAGATGCCGCGCGCATTCAATTTTTAAACAACTTTATTGAAAAATATAAACAAGCACCGGTCTCATCGGCGCAAGATGCTTTTTTGTTTTTAACGCGTGCCATGAGTGAGGAGGCTTCGGCTGCCCGCGCGTTGATTTTTTATGAATTATTACTGTTAAAGAAGTCGCCGCTTTTTCAAAAAGCCGTGCATGTTTTGTTATCCGATGAATATGAATCTTATCCGCCGGCGTTGGGTGTGATACAAGATATTTTACCGCGAGATTTATATCAAACGGTGGCGGAAGCGGCAAAATTTCCGTTTGTGCATAAAAAAGAAATTGTGTTGCCGGCGGTTGCCAAAAAAGAGGCGGTGAAAGATGTTTCGGATTTAATTTTAAATCCGGCCTTTGCGTTTCCGTCGTGGATAACGGCAAGTGCCGTTTATTGTTTGCAAAAAATGAATGATAAGGAAGCTTTGCCGGCCGTAAAAGCCGCCTTGAACAGTACGGATTTGTTGGTTGTGGAAACAGCCGTTCAGGCGTTGGACAGATTAAATGACGATTCGGCCGAAACACGGCGGTTGATTTTGTCATTGCCGTCGGCTACCATTGTGAAATTGCCGCTTGAAAAGCTTTTGAAATTTTAGGAGGGAAAATGTCGGGAACATTTGAAAAAGTTTTAATTTTGAAAAACGTTTCTCTGTTTGAAACCGTGTCGGAATCGGCGTTATCCGATTTAATTACGGCAGCCGAAGAAAAAACATATAAATCGGGGGAAGAAATTATCAGTCGTTCACTGGAAAATCATTATTTGTTTATTGTTTTAAACGGCTTGATTCAATGCGTGGATGATAAAGGCAGCGTAACGGAGTTCGGCCCGCGACAATTTTTCGGTGAAGCAACGGTTTTATGTCCGGCCGTGATTCCCTATGATTTAAAAGCCGTTGAGCAAACAACATTGTTACGAATCAGCGGGAATAAATTATATCAGGTCATGGCATTGCATCCTTCCTTGGCCAAGGGTTTCATCGGCGAATTATCCCGGCGGTTACGGCGGCGGCGCGATGAAAGCATTTAGTGCTTTTTTGCCGAAATAAAAACAGATGTTTTTAAAAAGAAATGATATTTTTGCATTTTCTGCGGATTGAATGCAAAAAAGTGATTGCTTTTTTAAAAAAAAGAAACTATTATGCTTTTAGCCATATAATTAACCGAAGGAGAATAAAAATGGTCAAACAGAAAAAAGAAACAAAAACAGAGCGCAAAACTGTTGAAGTCGAAACCGAAACAAAATCGGGCAAATTAAAGAAAAGTACCATTGTAACCGGTGTGTTACTGTTGGGTGCCGCTGCCGTTTGGGGTGTGTTGGGTTATCAGGCCATGTCGCGCGATACGGGCGAATCCCTTTTCGGGAAATATTTTCATGAAGATAAAAATGATGTGGTTGTTGCCACCATTGACGGTAAAAATGTTTATTTATCGCAAATTAAAGCCGTTGCCGATCAAATTCCGCAATTGGCCGATTTGCCGTTTGATATGATTTATCCGCAATTGCTGCAAAAATATTTAACCAAAGAAGTGATTTATAAGTCGGCGCAAGAGTCAAATGTGCAAAAAGAGCCGAGCGTTCAATTGGCTTTAAAAGAAGCGCACGATACCATTATCAGCAAAGCCTATCTCGAAAAGAAAATCGAAGAATTGGCTACGCCGCAAAAACTGAAAGAATTATATGATTCCGAAACCAAAACAATGGAGCGTTCCGATGAAGTGCATGCGCGTCATATTTTGGTACAAACGGAAAAAGAAGCCAACGATATTTTGGTGCAATTGGAAGCCGGTGCCGATTTTCAAATGTTAGCCAACACAAAATCGCTTGATGCCGAAAACGGCAACGGCGGTGATTTGGGTTATTTCCAAAAAAATATGATGATACCGGAATTCGGCGAAGCTGTTTTTGCGTTAAAGAAAGGGCAGATTTCCAAACCCATTAAAACACCGTTCGGTTGGCATATTGTTTTGGTGGAAGACAGAAGAGTTGCACCGTTACCGCCGTTTGAATCGGTTCAGGAACAGTTACGGCAAATATTCGTTGAACGAAATTTGCAAGATATTTTGCATCAGGAGGAAGTGAAGCATGATGTGAAAGTGTTGGTGCCGTCGTTAACAACGTCGCAACCGTCTGCCACGGAGGATGCCTTGCAACAAATGCAAAACGAAGTGGCCGAAGAATTGGCCGCGGAAGATGCCGCCACGCAAGCAGCCGACAAAGCTTTAAAGCCCGAAGCTGCGCCCGCGCAGGCGGAACCGAAAGCCGATGTGAAACCGGTCGCTCCGGCTCCCGCGCCGAAGGCTGATGCCAAACCGGCTGCTCCGGCAAAATAAAAAATAATTGTTTTGAAAAACAAAAAAGCACTCTTTGAAAGGGTGCTTTTTTTTATCATCGAGCCGGGCAATATGTTATTTGGACACGCTCTTTTTTTTCGGTCTGTTGAAGCCGGTGTTATTTTTTTATTGGCAGGTGATGAGATTTTTTCTTTTCGGCTGATGATGATTTATTTTTTTGTGGGAATACTCGCTTTTTTTTCTTATTTTCGGCCGGTGATAATTTATTTTGAAAGGGGAATATTCGGCTTCTCTTTTCTTTTCGGCGGGAAGTGCTGTCCCGTGGAACGTGAGCCGGCGCGGTGTGCCGGTAATAAGGCGATTCGGTAGGGTAAAAGGTAAGAAAGTATATTATTTCGGAATTGTCTTTCTTAATTTTCGGCGGGAAGTGCTGTCCCGTGGAACGTGGGACAGCGCGGTGTGCCGAAAACAAGTGTTGATTGGTTTCAAACGGTGAATTGTTGTGAATAATTTTTCCTCTATCGGCGGATGTGATTGCGCCGCTGAAAGGGGCGCATCGCTATGGGCCGATAGGGGGAAAATTTAATGATGCAACTTTTTCTGCTTGACATTAGTATGAAAAGCTTTTATTCTGAAAGCAAGGCAAGTGATGTGTGCCCCGAGGTATGCTAACCTCTCTCTTTGTATCCTTGAAAAAGGATAGATTTTTAGCCTTATTTAATAATAAGGCAAATAATCAAACGACCGGAAGGCGGTAAAATAGCCTTTTGGTCAATATATCGCACTAGATCAAAGAGATAGTTAGCAACTTCCGGTCGCCTCTCATCAAGGCGATTTTTTTTGAATATGCATCAAAAAAACGTACGTTTTTTGCAACACTTTTTTTGCATTTTTTCAAAAAAAATTTATATGGAGGTAATTTTAATGCAATATCAAACAGTTATAAAAAGCCTGTTTCACCAATTTTTGAGGGTATTTTTGCCCCTGAATCAGCGTTGCATTAAAGGTACGTTTAATTTATACAATTGAATTATAGGAAACGGGAGGAAGAACCATGAAAAAACAATTGAAACAAGCAAAAAATCAATCTCAAAGCGGGCGTTCAATGGTTGAAATGCTGGGCGTTCTGGCCATTATCGGGGTATTAAGCATTGGTGGAATCGCCGGATACAGAATGGCAATGAATCGATATCAGGCGAATCAGATAGCGAATGAAATTAACCTGATGCGTACTGATGCGAAAATGAAAGTTGCGCGCGGGGTGGACGAATTATTGCTCGGCTCGCCATACGACGATGAAAAACACTTAAATTTTGGCAGCAATTATGGCATTGAGGTAGCTTATCCGGTTATAATATCGGATGAAGAAGGGGAAGAAGGAGGAGAAAAAGGCTATTCATTTACATTATCAAACATTCCTAAGGGGGTATGTAAACCATTGGTAACATTGTTAGACGGCATGGACGACACAGCCGCACTAGAAATTAACGGCGGTGACTATGCTACAGCAGAAACCCCTTGTGATAATGAAGAAAATGAAGTAGTGGTAGCCTTTTCAACCAAAGATATAGGCGGGGTGAGCGGTGGAAGCGGTAATCCGGAACCGCCGGAAGAACAAGGTGATGAGCCGCAAGATGAGCCCGTATGCGATGATGAAACGTGCGCGGGAGGAACGTGTAATGCCGAAGGAGTGTGTGAATGCAATGATCCCAATGAATATTGGACGGGTTACGGGTGCACAGCCTGTCCGGCCGGTGCGCGGCAAGAAGATGGAACGTGTAAATGCACGGAAGAAGGGAGCCATTTAAAAGGCAGTGCGTGCATCACGTGTCCGGAAGAAGCGCCATGGAGTGATGCGGCGGACGATTGCGTTTGTAAAGAGACGGGCAAATCATGGAGCAGTGACGGGAAATGCATTGAAAACGTGTGCAATAGTGGAACAGGTTGCCCTGATGATGAATACTGTGATATGAATTTACGTGACTGCAGTGGTGGGAATCCGGTTCCGTATTCAAGCGGACATACCTGTAAAAAAGCAGAAGGAAATTATACAACAGTAGAAGTGGAAAATAGCGCAGGAGGTAAAAAAACGATTTATGTGTCAAATGAGACAATGGATTGGTGGACAGCAGATGGGTTCTGCCGAGCATTAGGAAAGAGATTGGTGAGTTTAGAGGAAGATTTAGGGTGTACATATGCAAATGATTGTAAGGCAGGCTCGTATGGAAAGGCATTGAAAGCCAAACTGAAACTTTCCGGTTATTATGGATGGACGAGCACGCTTAATCCGAGTAATTCCTGCAGCGCGTACCGCGTCTACCTTTACGCTGGTGGCGTCAACTACGGCGGCTATCGCAGCCTCGGCAACTCCGCCTTATGTGAGTGAGGCCGGCACGCCGGCTGACTCTTTCCCCGATGCCCCGCCTTTAAGGCTTCCATTCAGCGGGGCACCTCTCTCTTTCCCCTCTATCGGCACATAGCGGAACGTCACTTTTCGCGACGTTCCACACCCGCCGATAGGAGGGGGGATAGAGTGTTACGTTACTTCACCTCTACCGATAGAGGTGAAAATATCGTCGGCAGCATTAAAAAGCATAAGTTTCCTTACCATTTTCTTAATTTTCGGCACACCGCGCTATCCCACGTTTCACGGGATAGCACTTCCCGCCGAAAATAAGAGAAAGTGTCAAAGCAACATGTCTTTTATCATTTTACTCCACCGAATTGCCTTATTTTCGGCACACCGCGCCGGCTCACGTTCTACGCGTCGCCACTTCTCGCCGAAAATAAGAAAAGAAAGCGGATATAGTCACTACCCCCCAAAATAACCCCGCCGGGCGGCAAAAATACCCTTGCGCCGCTGGGTTCGTCGGGAAATTACCCATAATAACACCTCTGTTTGGCAAAAAATACTCCTCTTTTTCGATAAGAACGGAAAAATAAATCAAAAATAAATTTTTTGCTTGCAATTTGTTAAAAAAAAGTGTATAGAAAAAAGGCTTTTGTAAAAAAAGCGAATTCACATGCGATAAATTAAGTGTTCCCGTAAGTGTTTTATGGTCGCACTTTCCGGTGTGAGAACGCGTTTTCTCATATCTTTTTTTATCGCAGACGTTTAACCGGAAAAAAGAAAGGATTTTATTATGACTCTGGAAAACATTACAATT
Organism: uncultured Alphaproteobacteria bacterium; assembly: GCA_947627155.1. Classification (GTDB taxonomy): domain Bacteria; phylum Pseudomonadota; class Alphaproteobacteria; order CAAHEQ01; family UBA3637; genus RGIG4140. Next base: position 49,915 of record CANQUX010000003.1, read on the forward strand.
CGTCAACTCATGGAATGCGGCGTGCATTTCGGTCATAACGCGCGTCGGTGGAATCCGAAAATGGCTCCGTATATTTACGGAACGCGTGACGGCATTCATATCATGGATTTAACACAAACCGTTCCCATGTTGTCGCGTGCGTTGGAAGCCGTTCGTGAAGTGGCCTCCAAAGGCGGCAAAATCTTGTTCGTCGGAACAAAAATTCAGGCGCAGGAACCGATAGCCGCGGCTGCCGGTCGGTGCGGACAGTTTTATGTGAATCACCGTTGGTTGGGCGGTATGCTCACAAACTGGAAAACAATTTCTTCCAGCATTAAACGCTTAAAAGAAATTGATTCCAAAACGGAAAAAGGCGAATTTCAAGGATTGACCAAGAAAGAAAAACTCAATATTGCCCGCGAACGTGAAAAATTGTTTGCTTCTTTGGGCGGTATTCAGGATATGAACGGTCGTCCCGATTTAATTTTTGTCATCGATGTTCCCAAAGAAGAATTAGCCATCAATGAAGCTAAAAAATTGGGTATTCCCGTTGTTGCCGTTTGCGATTCCAATGCAAACCCCGACGGTATTGCTTACCCCGTTCCCGGCAATGATGACGCGTTGCGTGCCATCAATCTTTATTGCGATTTGGTCAGCGCTGCCGTTTTAGACGGTATGCAAGCCGAATTAAAAGCTGCCGGTGTTGATTTGGGCGCCATTGCAGAGCCTGTCAAACAGGAAACACCCGTTGAAGAAGAAGCACAAACGCCTGCTTCGGAAACGGTGACGGAATAAATCCGAACACAACAAGGGAAAACAGCTTTTTGTTTTCCCTTACACGCTTTTTATATGAATCAGTTATTAAAGGAGTTTTGAAAAATGGCAGAAATTACAGCAAGTTTGGTTAAAGAACTGCGTGAAAAAACCGGTGCCGGTATGATGGAATGCAAAAAAGCCTTATCCGAAACAAACGGCGATTTGGAGCAGGCAATTGACTTTTTACGGAAAAAAGGTCTTTCCGTTGCCGAGAAAAAGGCCGGACGCGTTGCCTCGCAAGGGTTAGTCGGCGTGATTGTTCAAGGAAAAGAAGGGGCCGTCGTCGAATTGAATTCGGAAACGGATTTTGTGGCGCGAAACGCCGAATTCCAAGCCTTTTTATCGGAGGTTTTATCGGTTGCGTTGGCTCAAAAGGGCGATATCGAATCGGTGAAAACAGCCCAAATCGGTGATAAATCCGTTGCCGATGCGTTAACGGCGTTAATTGCCAAAATCGGTGAAAATATGTCTTTGCGCCGTGCCTCTTATGTGTCGGTCACAAACGGTGTTGTCGTTCCGTATATGCATACCGCCATTGTGCCGGGACAAGGTAAAATCGGCGTGTTGGTTGCTTTGGAAAGTACGGCGGATACGGCAAAATTAACGGAGCTCGGTAAAAAAATTGCCATGCATGTTGCCGCAACGGCGCCGCGCTTTTTAAGTATTGCCGATGTGGATGCCGATACCATCGCTCATGAAAAAGGCATTTATGAAGAACAGGCCAAAGCTTCCGGAAAACCGGCAAATATTATTGAAAAAATGGTTGAAGGTCGGTTGCGCAAGTTCTATGAAGAAGTGGTTGTTTTAGAGCAATCGTTCATTATGGATCCCGATCAGAAAGTAAAAGACGTGATTGCACAAGCCGCCAAAGAATTGGGCGCCGATGTTACGTTAAAAAGCTTTGTCCGATTCGGATTGGGCGAAGGTTTGGCAAAAAAAGAAGAAGATTTTGCCGCCGAAGTCAACAGTTGTTTAAAATAAAAAGCAACAAAAACTTTTTGAAAACGGAGCGAATGTTTTTCGTTCCGTTTTTTTTCGGAAAAATGCAAAAAATTTTCACTCTTGAGAAAAAAAATAAAATCATCTTGTCAGATATGCGAATAGTGCTTGACAGCTACGGGAAAATCTGTAATATTTAAGGAAATTGTAAAGAAAGGATCTTTAAAATGCATTCAAATCTGTTTTTGCGTACGCTGTCTGCCTTGGTTTTGGCACCGCTGGTTTTGGGCTGCATTTGGTTTGGAAAATCCGCTTATGAGGAATATTCCATTCCGCTGTACACAATTTTGTTGGCGGCGTTAGGGTCGGGTTTGGCCTGGGAATGGAGTATGATGTTTGATAAAAAATTATCGGCATCAACCGTCATTATGGCTTTTTTTGCTTGTCTGGTGGCGTTTTTAACCGAAGGAAATCCGCAGTTTGCCTTGTGGCTTTCTCTGCTCGGTATGACGGTTATTTATTGGCAAACAAACGGACGCTTGGCTTATTCGCTCGGAACGTTGTATATTTGTATTCCCCTCTTGTCGTTGGGTTATATTTATTATGTCAATGATGATATCAGTCGGGAAATAGTGCTGTGGCTGTTTTTTGTTGTCTGGGCAACGGATATCGGCGGTTATGTCGTGGGTAAAACCGTGCAGGGGCCGAAGTTGGCGCCGAAAATCAGTGCCAAAAAAACGTGGTCTGGCTTGGCCGGCGCTATTTTGTTCGCGTTCGGTGCCGCTTATGTGTTTACGCTTTATGTGCAAGTGCATTCACCCTATATTTTGCCCGACGGTTGGGCAGAACGTTTAACGGTATCTGCCGGTGTTTTGGCGATTGTGTCGCAAATCGGCGATTTCTTTGAGTCTTATATTAAACGGCGTTTAAATCTCAAAGATTCCAGTAATTTAATTCCCGGACACGGCGGATTGTTCGATCGGGTGGACGGATTGTTGTTTGCAGCGGTTGCAGCGGCAATCGTGTTATTTTTGTTTGATAAAACAGGAGCGTTTTTCTAATGCTGACATCATTGATTTATGTTTTTGCATTTGTTTTTGTTTTGTCATTGGTGGTGATTGTTCACGAATGGGGTCATTTTTTCATTGCGCGCCGGTGTGGTGTTAAAGTGACCGATTTTTCCATCGGATTCGGCAAAGAATTGTGGCATCATATTGATAAAAAAGGCACACGTTGGAAAGTGTGTTTGTTGCCGCTCGGCGGTTATGTGAAAATGTTGGGTGATGAAGATGCCGCCAGTGCAAAAACTTCAACAAAGCATATTAAAAAAAGCGAGATAAAATATACCTTTATGGCGCAACCGCTTTGGAAACGTGCCGCCATTATTTTTGCGGGACCGGCCATGAATTACATATCGGCGTTTGTGTTGTTGACCGGTTTGATTATGGCCTTGGGTGAAGTAATCATTCCGCCGGTTATCGGTGAAATATTGCCTGATTCCGCTGCCGAAGAAGCCAAATTGCAAATCGGCGACAGGTTTGTGTCGATTAACGGTACGCCCATTCGGGAATATACCGATGTGTTGCGGGTGGTGCGCGTAACCGATTTTGAAAAACCGTTGAATATTGTGATTGAAAGAAACGGTGTTCAAAGCAATGTTTCTTTAACACCGCGGTATCATAAAGATAATGAATTTCCGCTCATCGGTATTCGGGCGGCAACGGAATATGCAACGGTGAATGAACATGTCGGTCTGATGCAGGCAATTAAAATGGCGGCAACGGATATTTATAAAATGACGGCTGATACGCTCATTTATTTAAAACAGGTTTTGTTTGAACATCGTTCCGCCAAAGATATGCGCGGGCCGCTCGGAATTGCCGAAGCCTCCGGTGACGCCATGCGCGGCGGTGTTTTGTCTTTGTTGATGTTTATTGTGCAAATTTCCGTTGCCATCGGTTTTATGAACTTGTTACCCATTCCTGTTTTAGACGGCGGGCATTTATTCTTTTATGCCGTTGAAGCCGTTTGTCGACGGCCGATTCCGGAGCGCATTCAAAACGGATTTTTAGGCGCCGGTGTCGGTTTATTGCTTTTATTGGTTGCTTATACCATGTTTTTAGATGTTCCACGTATTTTGCAAAGGATTATAGAATGAAAAAATTATTCGGATTACTTTTGACAACCTCCTTTTTGGTGTCTCCGGCATCGGCGGAAGTATTAAAAGCCGTTAATATCAACGGTACACAACGATTGGAAAATACAACAATCATGAGTTATTTAAATTTACGCAACGGGCAAAACATTACGTTATCCGATTTGGATACGGCAACGAAAACACTGTTTGCAACCGGCTTGTTTTCCGATGTTGATGTTCGTATGCGCAATGGCACGTTATTGATTAATGTAGAAGAAAATCCGATTGTGCATGATGTGTATTTTGAAGGAAACGATAAGCTTGATGATGATGTTTTAAAAACAGAAATTATGTTAAAGCCGCGCACGGTTTATACGCAAAGCAAAGCCCAGAATGATGCCGACAGATTGTTAGATGTTTATAAACGCAACGGGCGATTCGGGGCAACGGTTACGCCGAAAATTATTAAAAGAGATCAAAATCGGGTCGATGTGGTGTTTGAAATTGATGAAGGTGCCAAAACTTTGGTTCAAAAAATTAATTTTATCGGGAATGAACGGTATTCGTCCGATGATTTGAAAGATGTAATGATTACCAAAGAAAATGCATGGTATCGGTTTTTTACCAGTACGGATACATATGATCCCGATCGGTTAAATTATGATCAGGAAATGTTGCGGCGGTTTTATTTAAAACACGGTTATGTTGATTTTGAAATTAAAAACGCTGTGGCAGAGCTTTTACCCGACAAATCGGGATTTGTGCTGACCATTGAAATTGAGGAAGGCCCAAAATATCGTTTTGCGCAACCGGAAATCCGTGTTTCGTTGCCTGAATATATGAGCAAAAATAAAACAGATTTAACTGATTGTTTCGAATTTGAAGAAGGTGAAACGTTTAACTCTGAATTGGTTGATAAAACCATTGAAAATTTAACTGATGAATTTTCCGATGCCGGCTATGCTTTTGCTGAAGTTACGCCTGAGTTTTTTAAAGACGAAAAAAACAAAACGGTTCGCGTTGTCTTTAAAATTAAGGAAGGGTCAAAAGTGTTTGTGAATAAAATTAACATTCACGGTAATTCCCGCACGCAGGATAAAGTAATTCGGCGTGAGTTCCGTATTAAGGAGGGCGATGCGTTTAATGCTGCAAAGTTACGGCGTTCGCGTCAGAAAGTGGAAGATTTGGATTATTTTGATAAAGTTGATTTTAAAACGGTTCCCGTTTACGGCGATCCTTCTAAAACCGATATTGATGTGCAGGTTTCCGAAAAATCCACCGGTGCATTTAACGTGGGTGTGGGTTGGTCATCTTATGACGGGTTGTTGTTTGAAGTCGGTGTTGTGGAACGCAATATTTTGGGAACGGGTAACATTGTTAATGTGAATGCCATGATTTCACAACGGGAAACGCAATATATTGCCGGCGTGACAAATCCGTATTTTATGGATTTACCGTTGTTGGCCGGTGTGGAATTGTTTAAAACAACGCGCGATAACAGTGATTACAGTTCATACAGTTACGATTCCATCGGCGGTTCAATTCGTTTCGGTTGGAATTATACCGACAGATTGCGTCAGACGGTTCGCTATACGTTGCGGCAAGATGACGTAACCGATATTGATGATGATGCTTCCGTTTATATTAAACAGCAGGAAGGTGATACATTAGTTTCAATGATCGGACAGGAGTTGGCTTACGATCGGCGTGACAGCCGAATCAATCCGACGGAAGGATATTATTTATCTTTGGGAACGGATTTTGCCGGTTTGGGCGGTGATACGAAATTTATTCGCGTTAATGTAACGGGTATTCAATATTTTCCGTTAACGGATGACGTGGTGTTATCCGTTCGCGGTGATGCCGGTGAAGTGTGGGGTATCGGCGGCAGAGATGTTCGAATTAACAACCGTTATTTCTTGGGAGACGCTTCTTTACGCGGTTTTGAATATGGTGGAGTCGGTGCACGCGACAGATATACCGATGACTCATTAGGCGGTAACTGGTATGCAACGGCATCGACGGAACTTGTTTTTCCGGTCGGTTTGCCTCGGGAATTAGGTATTAAAGGAAAAGTGTTTTCTGATGCCGGTTTCATCGGCAAACCCGACGGATATGATGCGGCTATGATGGAATATGAAAACACGTTGCGTGTTTCTGTCGGTACCGGTATTTTGTGGCAATCTCCCATGGGAATGATTAACTTGGATTTCGCAGTTCCGGTTATGAAAGAAACAGGGGATAAAACACAAGTCTTTCGTTTAAACTTTGGGAAAGGATTTTAAAAAATGAAAAAAATATCTTCAAATCATTTTGTCAGCTATACGGCGTTGATTTTGGCTGTCGGTGCGGCTGTTTGTTGCGGTTTTTGCAAAAAAACACCAAAAATCGGATTGCTGAACAATCAACAAGTGTTTGAGCAGGCTGATGTGTTTCGTCAATTGAATGCCGAACAGGAAAAATATGTCAATGCCATGTTAACACGGCGTGCCGAAGATGAAAAAATGCTTCAAGGCGAATTAAACAAATTACAAAATAAAATTAAAAGCTCTCCGGCCGGTGAAAGTGCTTTTGCAAAAGAAATTATTGCTTTTCGTGAAAAAGTAGCGGCTTATAATTTGAAATATCGTCAACAACAGGCATTGATTGCTCATGCCGGAAACGTAGCGCGTCAACAGGTTGAGCCGTTTATTCAAGAAATATTAGCCGAAATGGGAGATGCCGGTTATGCGGTTATTATGCCCAAAGCCGTAACCTATTATTCAAAACCGTGTTTGGATGCAACGGAAGATTTTATTGAGCGGTTGAATAAAAAAGAAATAGCAGTTGCTTTTCCTGATCCGGCTTTGTTCTTGAAAGCGGCAGAAGCCACACAAAATAAACCGGTAGCGGCTCAAAAACCGGCAGAAGCTCCGAAGGCGGCTCCGGCTCAAAAACCGGCAGAAGCTCCGAAAGCGGCTCCGGCTCAAAAACCCGCAGAAGCTCCCAAAGCGGCTTCGGATCAAAAATCAGCTCCGGCGGAGAAAAAATAATGGCGGACAGTCGTTTCTTTCAAAAAAAAGAAAGTTTAACGTTGGCTGAAATTGCGCGTATCGGTGAAGTAAAATTGCCGGAGGGCATTGATGATACGCGTATTTTCACCGATGTTGCCGCTATTGACGAAGCTGATGCAACGCAGGTTTCATGGGCATTTATTCCGTCCATGCGAACGGCTTTGTCGCAAACAAAAGCCGGTGCGGTAATTATACCGGAAAAGTTTTTGAATTTGGTGCCGAACGGTGTTATTCCGCTGGTATCGGCCGATCCGCATCGGTCATACGGTTTGGTGGCAAGTGCTTTTTATCCGCAAACGGTGGAAGCTTATATTTCCGAACGAGCCTATATTGATTCAACGGCAAAACTGGGCGAAGGCTGTCATGTGGAGGCCGGTGCTTATATCGGTAAAAATGTTGTTTTGGGTGATCGGTGTACGGTTCATCCCAATGCCGTGATTGAAGCGGGCGTACAAATGGGTCATGATTGCATTATCGGCGCGAATGCAACGGTTTCACACTGCATTGCCGGTAATAAAGTATATATCTATCCCGGGGCGCATATCGGACAAGACGGTTTCGGTTTTGCCATGTCGGCGCGCGGGCCGGTAAAAGTGCCGCAATTGGGGCGCGTTATTATCGGTGATGATGTGGAAATCGGTTCTTCCACAACGGTTGACAGAGGCGCTATGGGTGATACGGTTATCGGTTCGGGAACGCGTATCGATAATTTGGTGCAAGTTGCACACAATGTGAAATTGGGGCGGTGTTGCGTGATGGTGTCCCAAGTCGGTATTGCCGGCAGTTGCGAATTCGGCGATTTTGTTGTTGCCGGCGGACAGGTGGGATTTGCCGGTCATTTAAAAATCGGTACGGGCGCGCAAATTGCGGCGCAATCCGGCTTGATGAGCGATGTGCCTGCGGGTGCCGTTTTAATGGGGTCACCTGCCGTGCCGCATGTGGAATATATGCGTCAACAGGTTGCCATTCGTCAATTGACCAAAAAGAAAAAAACAACATAATATCTGTTAAGGAGTATAAAATGGTTGAAGAAACAGAAAAAACCGCTGAAAATGTGATTCCGGAAATACGGATTGATCAGATTTTAAAATTATTACCGCATCGGTATCCGTTTTTGTTGGTTGATCGCTTAAAAGAGGTTGTGCCGGGAGAATCGGGCATCGGTATTAAAAACGTAACCGTGAACGAGCCGTTTTTTCAAGGACATTTCCCCGAAAATCCGGTTATGCCGGGCGTTTTACAAATTGAAGCCATGGCGCAAACGGCGGGAATTATTGTTTTGCAATCTTTTCCCGAAGAAGAACGATCCGGTAACGGTGTTTATTTTATGACGGTTGATGAAGTGAAGTTTCGAAAACCCATTTTGCCGGGTGATGTGATTGAATTTCATGTGAAAAAAGAGCAAACCGTGCGAAACGTTTTTAAATTTCGGGGTGAAGCCAAAGTTGACGGAAAACTGGTTTCACAAGCCATTTTCAGTGCGATGATTTTTAAAAAAGCCTAAGGAGATTTTCAAATGGTTCACATTCATCCGACTGCCATTGTCGATTCGCATGCCGAGTTGGCTGATGACGTTGAAATCGGTCCGTATTGTACCGTCGGGCCGCATGTTAAAATGGGAGCCGGTTGTCGGCTTATTTCTCATGCGGTTGTTGACGGATTTACGACACTGGGAGAAGGAAATATCGTTTATCCGTTTGCGACATTGGGTTTGTTGGCGCAACACAAGCGTTCCAACGCACCCGATGCTTTGTTGATTATCGGTGATCACAATACTTTTCGGGAACATGTAACGGCGCATGTCGGCTCCGATGTTGATCACAAGATTACACAAATCGGGCATCGCAATTTGTTTTTGGTTGCCAGTCATATTGCGCATGACTGCGTGTTGGGTGATGATATCGTGATGAGCAATAATGCCACGCTTGCCGGTCATGTACATGTCGGAAACAAAGCCATTATCGGCGGATTATCTGCCGTTTTGCAATTTACGCATATCGGTGAAGGCGCTATGATCGGCGGTATGTGCGGTATCGGTCGCGATGTAATTCCCTACGGACTTGTGATGTCCGGCACGCGTGCGGTTTTAAACGGATTGAATTTAATCGGCTTGCAACGAATGGGTGTGGAAAAAGAAATGATTTTCGAATTGCAAAAAGCCTATAAATTTTTATTTGATAAACAAAGTGAACTCACTTTTGCCGAACGAATTGAAAAATTGGCCGATAATACGGAATTAAACGGTAATCCGTTGGTGATGAAGTTAATTGATTTTGTGCAACATCCCTCCAAAAATAACATTATGCAGGCAGAATAACGGTTTACAATGAAGCAAAAGACAATCCGCAATCAAAAAGAAAGTAAACTCGGCATTATTGCCGGTGCCGGTGTGTTGCCGCGATTGTTGATTGAGCATTGTCAAAAAACAAAACAGTCGTTTTTTGTGTTGGCACTTAAAAATCAGGCGCAGCCGGATTTGTTGCCGACGAATATTCCCGTAAAATGGGTGCGTTTAGGTGGTGTCGGAACCATTATTCGCACCATTAAAGCGCAGCAGATTACCGAAGCGGTTATGATCGGCAGTGTGCGCCGTCCCTCATTAACGGAGGTGTTTCCGGATTGGGCGGGCATTCAGGTCGCTATGCGTATCGGTCTCAATCAAAAAGGGGATGACGGTTTGTTGCGCGGTATTATTCGCGAGTTTGAAAATTTGGGTGTTCGGGTGCGGGGTATGCACGAATTTTTGCCCGACTTGTTGGCGCCGCTCGGTGCCATCACGCAAAAACAACCCGATGTGTTGGATATTGAAGATATTTCAAGAGGGTGTTATACGGCAAAATTGTTGGGATTGGCCGATGTGGGGCAATCGGTTATTGTTCAACGCGGGTTGGTGTTAGCCGTGGAAGGAATTGAAGGCACGCAAAAGTTGGTTGAACGCTCAAAAGCCTTGCGTCGAAAAGGGCAGGGCGGTGTTTTGGTGAAAACCGTCAAGCCGCAGCAGGAACATCGGGTTGATATGCCGACCATCGGTGTTTCAACCGTGGAAGCCGTGGCAGCGGCCGGTTTAAAAGGCATTGCCGTTGAAGCCGGTAAGGTTTTAATCCCCGATGTAAATGCCGTTGCAAGAAAAGCCGATGCGCTTAAAATATTTGTTGTCGGTGTGTCGGTTGATACAATATTACCTCCTGTTTTGAAAGAGCGGTTAAATGTTTTAACGGGGCAATCGGTTGCGCAAAAACCGAAGAAAGGCAAGCGGGATAAGAAATGAAATCAAAGGAATTAAAAATTTATTTAATTGCCGGTGAACCGTCGGGAGATTTGTTGGGATCTCGCATCATGCGTGCGTTAAAGAAAAAAACAAACCGAGCCGTTCGATTTTTCGGCGTGGGCGGTGAAACCATGGAAAAAGAAGGATTGAAAAGTTTGTTCGACATTGCCGATTTGGCGGTGATGGGGTTTGTAGAGGTATTACCGAATTTGCCGAAAATTTTAAGACATTTTAATGAAATTATTGCCGATATTCAAGCTGTTCAACCCGATGTTATTTTAACCGTCGACAGTTTCAGTTTTTCCGTTCGTGTGCATAAGCGGTTAATCAAGGCCGGCATTCAAATTCCGCATGCGCATTGCGTGGCGCCGCAGGTGTGGGCTTGGAAAAAAGGACGTGCCAAAACACTCGGGCAATATGTTGACAGATTATTTTGTCTGCTTCCCAAAGAACCGGCCTATTTTACCCCTTACGGGTTGAAAGCCGATTTTATCGGACACCCGGTCATTGAAGGCGGTGCCGATAAAGGAAATAAAGAAAAATTCATAAAGCGGTATCACATTCCGAAAGAGGCGAAAATTCTGTGTGTTTTGCCGGGCAGTCGTCAAAATGAAATTAAATATCTGCTTCCGGTTTTTAAAGAGGCAATACGCCTCATTCGGCAGAAATATCAAAATGTTTTTGTGGTTATTCCTACTGTGTCCACGGTTTGGCAGCGGGTTGTTCAAGCAATGCGTGCTGCGGATTACCCCTATGTGATTGTGCAGGGCGAAAAAGAAAGATATGATGCGTTTGCCGCTGCCGATGTTGCCGTTGCGGCGTCGGGTACGGTCAGTTTGGAATTGGCTTTGGCGGGTGTGAAGCATTTAATTGCATATCGGGTTTCCCCGTTTACGGCTTTTTTGGCGCGTCGGCTCTTGAAAATAAAATATGTGAACTTAATTAACTTATTAGCAAATAAAGAGCTGATACCGGAATTATTACAGGAAAATTGTACGGCAACAAAAATAGCCGATGTGACAATCGATTTTTTACGGGGGAAAAAACAAAACGCACGGGAAGGATTAGAAAAATTAGGCTGGGGCGGTCAAACAACGCCGTCGGAAAAAGCGGCTGAATTATTGTTAAAAATGGTGGCTGAACATGACTGAACGCAGAACTTTATATCATTATACTTTGTGTCCTTTTTCGCGAAAAGTGCGTTTGTTACTGTTTGAAAAAGGGCTTCCTTACGGGATGATTTTTGAAACGCCGTGGGCACGTCGTCCGGAGTTTTTAAAACTGAATCCGTTCGGGGAAGTGCCTGTTTTAATTGAACCGGACGGACATATTTTAACCGATCATGTGGCCATTTGCGAATATGTGAATGAAATTAAAACGCAGCCGGATTTGTTAAGTGAAACACCGCGCGGACGTGCCGAAGTGCGTCGGCTGACAAACTTGTTTGATACGGCTTTTTATACCGATGTGTTTAAGCCGCTTGTCGGTGAACGGGTTTTTAAAGCATTAAGACGACTGGGAACACCTGATGCGGGTTTAATTCGCATCGGACGGGAAAATTTAAAGCGCTATATGGGCTATGTTGATTGGCTTGCGGCACGGCGGAGTTATTTGGGCGGCAGAAATTTATCAATGGCCGATTTGGGTATTGCCGCGCATTTATCTATTTTGGATTATTTGGGTGAAATTGATTGGAAACAATATCCCGATGCGCGTGAATGGTACGGGCGCTTGAAATCAAGGCAGTCATTCGGATCGTTACTCAATGATAAATTGGCAGGCATTATGCCGTCGGATACATATGCCGATTTGGATTTTTGATTATTTAATGCGCTGGTTCAAATGAATAACTTTCTCAAAGGTATTTTTTTGAATCTGAAAACACTTTTTACTTTACTTTTGCGGTTAAGTTTTGATATAATAAACAAAGAAGTAAATTTATAAGCGGAGTGTTTTTATGAAACAAACAATCAGAATATTTTTAGGCGTTTTCGGTTTATTCCTGTTAAGTGCCTGTGGCAGTGACGGGCAGCATATGTATTATTGGGAACGTCCGAACACGGGCGCCGTTTGGTTTGCCCGCGATCATAACGAATGTTTGGCGGCCGCCGATATGTGGCCGTATGAATGGCCGGGTATGCCGTGGGGCTGGGGGGTGCCCAAAAAATTGGAGTTGCGGTTTGATAACGATTCGGATCATGGTATTTGGGCACAATTCGTACCGTTTCCGGGAGCACAGCCGGTTCATGTGAATTCGGTTGCTGCCGATTGGTCAATGTCTTATGATGCTTATGAAGAATGCATGGAGGCACGCAACTATACGCAACGGCGACCGGTAAAAGCCGATCCGCAGGTGTTTTATCAATAAAAACAGGCAATTTTTGAAAGGAAATTAATGCTTCAAAAACAAAAAAAAAGTCAGCCGAAAATGGTTATTGCCCAAGTATTGCCGGCTTTAAAGCAAGGCGGTGCGGAACGCGGTACGATTGAAATTGCATCGGCGCTTCAAAAAGAGCATATCGAAAATTATGTTATTTCTTCCGGCGGGTCTATGGTCAAAGAATTAGCACAAATTGGTGTAGAACATATTACGCTGCCGATGCAAACAAAAAATCCGTTTAAAATTTGGAAAAATGCCAAGTTGTTGGAAGCGGTTTTGAAAAAGAAAAAAATTACATTGGTACATGTGGGGTCTCGGGCACCGGCTTGGTCGGTTAAACTGGCCTGTCATCGGCTGAATATTCCTTACATAGCAACTTTTCACGGGTTATACGGATTAAGTCCGAAAGTGTTAAAAAAGCCTTATAATCGGGTGATGACACAAGGAAAAGTTGTGATTGCCGTTTCCCGTTTTGTGGAAAAGCACATTATTGAACAATACGGCATAACGCCTCAAAAAGTGCGCTGTATTCCCTGTGGTGCCGATATGAAACAGTTCAATCGGGAAAATATATCCGAAACCGCATTAAATCAGCTTATGAAAAAATATCATATTTCTCAAAATAAGCCGATTGTTGTTTTAGTCGGAAGATTATCGCCGATTAAAGGGCATCTCCTGTTGTTAAATGCCATTCGGCAAATGAAAAATCAAAATTTTACACTTCTCTTTATCGGTGGTAATCCGAAAGGGGATTATGAGGAAAAATTACGGGTTGCTTTACATCAATTACCCTCTTCCGTTGATTTTCATATGTTTGCATTAAGCAGTGATCAAATGCCGTTGGGATATGCTTTGGCAGATATTTGCGTGCAACCCACATTGGTACCGGAAACATTCGGGTGCAGTATGCTTGAAGCACAAGCAATGGGCTGTGTGGTTGTGGCAGCGGCTCACGGCGGTGCACTTGAATTGATTGATGCGGGAAAAACCGGTTTTCTTTTTCAACCGGGAGATGTGAACGCTTTGGCAATGCGGTTAGATGCAGTTTTGAATTTAACGCCGCATAAGAGAAAGCAAATCGGAGAAAAAGCCAAAAAAGCGGCGCGGAGTAATTATTCCATTCAAAAAATGTGTGATAAAACAATTGCGGTTTATCGAGAGGTTTTGGGAATTAAGTCATGAAAAAAACACCGAATAAAGAAATTGAAAAATTTGAAAAAGAACGGTTAAGTCAGTTGGAACGAATTGCCAATCATATTGAAAAAATCCGGTTGGGAGAATATGTGGAAATGATGAATCGTCCCGGACGGCTTATTTGGACAAACTTGTTAATCGGTATATCGCGCGGGGTAGGTTTAACGGTGGGCGCTACGCTTGTTATTGCTGTTTTGTTTAAGATTCTTTCGGCGTTAATTGCCATGAATATTCCGTATTTAACGGATTTGTTGCAAGATGTGGTGCAAATTATTAAAGAGGTGCCGGGGGGCAATGCTTTGCCTGTGCCTAATGAATCATCGGCTCATGCAGAAGTCAATGACTATTTTCATGTTTTGCCGGCGGAAGAAAAGAAATAAGTTTTTTAAGGAGGAAAATATGACTGAAAAAAAATTACCGTTTGACATTGAAATTAAAATCGGCAAACGAATTAACATTAACGATATCAATGAAATGCATCATGCTGTCGGTTGGGGCAATTATACGCCCGAGCAATGGAAAAAAGTGAAAAAGCAATCCACGTTTATGGTTTCCGTTCTTCACAACAAAAAAACAATCGGCTTTGCCAGATGTATTGATGATTCGGAGTTGTGTACAATTTTTGATGTGGTTGTTCATCCGAAATATCAGCGACAAGGCATTGGCACGCTTATTATGAAAGAGGTATTGAAATATGTGAATGCGCATAATTTCGGCCCGGTTGATTTAACATGGGATACAAAAAATAAAGGATTGGATAAATTTTATGAAAAACTCGGATTTATTAAAATCACCAACGCGATGCGGTTGAAAGGTCATGATCACGGCCGATAAAACGGTGAAGCCGACCTTTCAATGATGAGGACAGATAACAATTTAAAAACCCGCCGTAAAAAGCGGGTTTTTAAGAATAATAAAAGTCTATTCACGACATAACGCCCGATCATAGTCATGAATATTGTGTCTGTTTGATTCACTTGAAACTATTATTCCGTCAGAAATAACGAGACCTTTGGGAGTATTATCTCTGAACCAAAGCCACCTGTCCCCTGTATAATTCTCATCATTATCAAACATTTTTCTGAATTCTTTTATAGTGGGAGAAACATTATTGATTCCCGGTGTTTCATCAGTATTGGTGCAGTAGTTATTTTTTGATCCGGTTCCGGTAGGAACCAGTTTATGGCACTGCCAATCAATATCTTTATATCCTAACATAAAGGAAGGACCCTCTGCCGTTCCGACACAATCTTTATCACTTACGCCGGCACGTGCCGCACAAAAACGACAATTACTCCACCAATTCATAGGCTTTGTTGAACCGTAAAATTTGATATTTTGTATTATTGTCGGCTCTTTTCTCAATAAATCATCAGAAACTTTATGACACTTACCCGAATAATTTTCCCCATTCGGATCATCATCTTGCCATTCATTTGTACCGTTGACACCATGTAATAAATAGCAATAATTATCAAATCCGCCGTCAGGGTTGCACTCTTCATTTGTACGGCATTCATAAGATACGCATCCGTGTGCCGATTCTTTCCATTCTTGCCCTTCGGGACAAACGCACTCACTGCCGTTCCATGTCATGAGCGGATCATCGCAACAAGCCCCGCTCGCTGTATCACAATTCGGCTTGTTCATGTCAGGGCATTCATCATCAACAGCGCACCCGACACAGGTTGCCGATTCTGTATCGCATATCGGGTGCGGATTGACACAATCCGAATCTGATGTACATTCCCCGCAAGTGTGATTTTTTCGACATATATTTGAGGTGCAATGCGCATTTTCCGTACACTCCACACACATATTGCTCTCTTTATCGCAAACTTGCGGCTCTTCGCAATCTTCATCTTTGGCACACCAATCTTCGGGACGCCCCGAATCGTAATTGCCGTTCACTTCTTCCGCATCGAATTGAATGTAAAATTCATTATTTTCATCACATAAATCATCTTCTTTATAAACTTCTTTGTTAATTTCCATATACATTAAACCGTCCATGGCGCTGACAAGTGTTGTAAGCGGTTTACAAACGCCTTTCGAAACATTCCCGACTTTAATATAATAAGCATCTGTTTCGCGGCAGTTATAAAATTCTGCTTTGTCTTTGCGGATGCAATCATAATCAACGGGATAACGATCGTATTGTGTTGATAAATGCCCGCTGTAATGTTCATTTTCGGGTGTATCATCATAAGGATCCCCCAATATCAATTCTTCATTCCCCAAAGCGTATTTAACCTTTAAATCGTTGCGCATGAGATTGATTTCATTTGCTACTTGGTCAGCTTGATAATAATTCATGGCTAATTTATAGCCCACGATTCCGCCGATTGATAAAATAGCAATAATCGCCAACACGCCGAGCATTTCAATCATTGAACGTCCGCTTTGTGATTGATTTTCAATTTGTTTTCTGAATTGCATTGTCATTTTCAGACTCCCTTTCACTCTACGAATAGCATAAAATAAACGTACCTTTAATGCAACGCGGATTCGGGGGTAAAATTTATCCGAAAAACGCTAAAATAAACCGTTCAAAAACAGTCGGAAAATCAATCATTTCAGGAAAAAATAAAAATTTTTTGAAAAAATGCAAAAAAAGTGTTGCAAAAAACGTACGTTTATTTTGTGCATCCTGTTACAACAATTTTTTTATATATAAAAGTTTTTACAAGCAAATATCTATATCAGAATGGCATAAAAGAATAAAAGAATAAAAAAATACTAAAAGCATAAAATGTATTGAAAAACTATCAAAAAATAATTTATATTTTAACAATATTTATCATGCACTAAAAAAGTGTTCTTCTTGAATAAAAATGCACCAAAAAAACGTCCGTTTAATTGGTGTATTATTTTTACAGTATATAGAGTTCCATAAAATATGTCAATCTGTTTTTACTAAATAAATATTTTAACAAAAAATCAATTAATTATATTAAATCATAAAATTTTATTTTATTACGTTATTTTCTTCAAATCATTGCACCAATTAAACGGACGTTTAATGCAACAAAAGGCAGGTATAAAACCTGAAAGGAAGTAAGGGTTTGAAAGAAAAAACAGAGACTAGAAAAAAGGCTTC
The DNA here is from genome assembly GCA_947627155.1 of uncultured Alphaproteobacteria bacterium. Taxonomy (GTDB): domain Bacteria; phylum Pseudomonadota; class Alphaproteobacteria; order CAAHEQ01; family UBA3637; genus RGIG4140. The sequence continues at coordinate 66,781 of CANQUX010000003.1, forward strand.
GAAACGGGGTCGGCCAATCGGATCATTTAAAGGACGGTTTTTGCTGGACGATAAAAAAGAAGAAATAAAACAATTGCTTAAACAAAATATGTCGATGAGCTGTATTGCAGCTCAAATGCAGGTCAGTATTTTTACGGTGCATTATTATTTAAAAAAACATTCGTTTCTTATCCCGAAAAAATATCAGCGAATCAATCACGGTAAATTGTATTGTAAAGAAGAGTTTATTCGATCAAAGTTAAAAGCCGGTGTAACAAAAGCAGCAATTGCGCGAGAATTGGGTGTCAGTCGGGAAGCATTATTTAATAAATTGGAACAAATGGGGTGGCGGGAAAAGAATCCGTATCGCAAAAAGAAAATAGATTTAAATTTATTTTTAAAAGCTTTTCAGGAAGGTAAAACATATCGGGAAATGGCAGATATTTTTAAGTGTCATCAACAAACCATTATTAACAAAGTAAAAGAATTGCAATTAAGTCGACGCAAAAAAGTTATAGCGGAAAGAAAAAATATTTGTTGACGGGTGACTTTCAATACTGCAACCCCGTTCTTTTTGCGGAAAATAAATCCGTTTTAAGAAAAATGTAAAAAAAAGCTTTTTATGCTTGCGGTTTTCGGGATTTTCCTGTAAAGTGTTTTTAAAACAAAATAAAGGATGACTATGTTTTCGAAAACAGAAAGAATGTTGGCGTTTCGCTACTTGAAATCCCGCAAAAGAACCGGATTTGTGTCGGTTATTGCCGGATTTTCTTTTTTGGGAATTATGCTGGGTGTTGCAACCTTGATTATTGTGATGAGCGTAATGAACGGGTTTCGCGAAGAGCTGATGACCCGTGTTTTGGGCATTAACGGTCAATTCGGTGTTTATCCCGCATGGGGTGCGTCGCTCGATGATGTGGAAAATCGCGTGGCAAAAATGGCCGCCATTAACGGCGTGAGTCAGGCCGTTCCGGTGGTAGACGGGCAAGTAATGATTTCTTCCAAAGAAACGGCCGCCGGTGTTATGGTGCGCGGTATGCGGGCGGCAGATTTTGAAAAACGGCCGCTTTTGGGCGGAAAATATCAAGGAATGCCGCTTTCGGAATTTACCGACGGACAAGTTATTTTGGGCTATCGGCTGGCGCGTAAATTGGCGGTGCGTCCCGGTGATGATGTCACACTGATTTCCCCCAAAGGCAATGTAACGGCTTTCGGCACGTTGCCCAAAATGAAAGCTTATACCGTTATCGGCACGTTTGACAGCGGTATGAGCGAATATGACGGCAATTTTATTTTTATGCCCCTTGAAGAAGCGCAAAAGTTTTTTATGTTGAAAGAGAAAGTATCGCATTTGGAAATTTTTACGCAAAAAGACGCCGATATGGCGCGGTTGATTGATCAGGCTTTTGTTGAAATGGGTGATAAAGCGCAAATTCACGATTGGCGTTATACCAATCAGGCCTTTTTTAACGCCATTGAAGTGGAACGCAACGTGATGTTTTTAATTTTAACCCTCATTATTGTGGTGGCGGCGTTTAATATGATTTCCGGCCTGATTATGCTGGTGAAAGATAAAGCCAAAGATATTGCCGTGTTGCGTACGATGGGCTTAACGCGCGGCGCCGTTCAGCGGGTGTTTTTAATGTCCGGTTTAACGGTCGGCGTGTTCGGAACGCTTGCCGGTTTTGCCGTCGGGCTGGCGTTTTGTTATAACATTGATGCCATTAAAGAAGCGTTGGAAAGTTTATCGGGACGCGAACTGTTTTCGGCCGAAATTTATTTTCTGTCGCATCTGCCGGCAAAAGTGGATATGACGGAGGTTGCCGTTGTGGTGGGAATGAGCTTGATTTTATCACTGCTTTCAACGCTGTATCCGTCATATAAGGCGGGAAAAACCGATCCGGTGGAGGCGTTGCGCTATGAGTGAAAAAACGGTTTTGAAACTTGACAATATTTGCCGGACTTACGGCAAAAAAGAAACGGCATTACAGGTGTTGAACGGCGTGAATTTGCAAATTAAATCCGGCGAAATCGTGGCCTTGGTCGGCCCGTCCGGCTCGGGTAAATCAACACTGTTGCATATTGCCGGCTTGTTGGATACGCCCACGAGCGGAACAATTTTCGTGCAGGGCGTGAATATGTCGAAAGCCTCCGATAAAGCACGCACACATATGCGCAGTACCGCTATCGGGTTTGTTTATCAGTCACATTTGTTGCTGCCCGATTTTAACGCGTTGGAAAATGTGATGTTGCCGCAGCTGATTGCCGGAAAATCAATGAAAGAAGCCAAAGAACATGCCTTATTTTTGTTGGAAGAAGTGGGATTGAAAGAGCGTGTTTTGCATCGTTCGGGCGAATTGTCGGGCGGAGAACAACAACGCGTTGCCATTGCGCGCGCGCTTGCGAATCGGCCGGCTTTGTTGCTTGCCGATGAACCGACGGGGAATTTGGATCCCAAAACTTCTCAAAGCGTTTTTCAAACCTTGCTTCATTTGGTGAAACAAACAAAATTAAGCGCCTTTATTGCAACGCACAATCCCGAATTGGCTGCTCAAATGACGCGTCAGGTCAGCGTTCAAAACGGCAAGTTGGTTGAGCTGAAAGGAAACGCCTTATGACGGAGCCGACGTTTATTCATTTGCGGGCGCATACGGCTTATTCGGTGTTGGAGGGTGCCGTTAAGGTTAAGGAATTGGCAAATGTGACGGCACAAGCGCAAATTCCCGCCGTTGCCATGACGGACAGCAATAATATTTTCGGTGCCATGGATTTTGCGGCAGAATGTGTTAAAGTTGGCGTGCAACCGATATTGGGCTGTCAATTTCGCGTTAAATCACCCGTTCAAACGCACAATATGTTTCAGGAAGAAAAGCCCACGTTTGATGATGTGGTTTTGTTGGTGCAAAATGAAACGGGTTATCAAAATTTGTTGCTGATGATGCGCGCGTTTTATATGGGGCAGGGGCGTGAAGAAACGCCGCATTTAAAGTTTGAGGAATTACTGAATCATTCGGAGGGGTTGATTTTGTTATCCGGCGGTGCAAAGGGCATTTTGGGGCGGCCGCTGTTGCATAAAAACAAAGCCTTTGCCGAAGAATTGCTGCAACAAATAATGCAGGCTTATCCCAATCGCTTTTATATGGAATTGCAGCGTCACGGCTTGGAAGAAGAACAACAAACGGAACCGCTGTTTTTGGAGTTGGCTTATCAATATAACATACCGCTTGCGGCAACAAACGAGGCTTATTTTGTTTCGCCCGATATGTATGAAGCGCATGATGCTTTATTATGTATTGCCGATAAAACGTATGTGTCGGAATCGAACAGACGGCGCGTTACGCCCGAACATTATTTAAAATCGCCCGAAGAAATGACGGCTTTGTTTGCCGATTTGCCCGAGGCTGTTCAAAATACGGTGCAAATTGCAAAACGGTGTTTCTTTTTGGCGGGAAAGAAAAAACCGGCTTTCCCGAATTATGACTGCAAGGGAAAAACGGAAGACGAAGTGTTGCGGGAAATGTCGGAAGCCGGTTTTGAAAAACGTATGCAAAATCGTTCCGAAGAAGATAAAAAACGATATCATGAACGATTGTTATATGAATTAAGCGTGATTCAAACAATGGGGTTTGCCGGTTATTTCCTTATTGTTGCTGATTTTATTCAGTGGTCAAAGGCAAACGGTGTGCCGGTCGGCCCCGGGCGGGGATCGGGGGCCGGTTCGGTTGTGGCGTGGTGCTTAACCATTACCAATATTGATCCGTTGCGCTTTAATTTATTGTTTGAACGGTTTTTAAACCCCGAACGGGTATCCATGCCGGATTTTGATGTTGATTTTTGTCAGGAAAATCGGTATAAAACCATTGAATATGTTAAACAAAAATACGGTGCCGATCATGTGGCGCAAATTTTGGCATTAGGTCAGTTGCAGGCAAAAGCGGTTATTCGTGATGTCGGTCGTGTTTTGCAGATTCCTTATCCCGTCGTGGATAAATTATCAAAACTGGTTCCCAATAAATTAGGCATTACCTTAAAAGAGGCCTTGGAAACAGAGCCTGAAATTCAAAGAGAGGCCGATAAAGATGAAACCATTGCGCATTTGTTGGAAATTGCGTTAAAATTGGAAGGATTGTATCGGAACGTGTCCATGCACGCAGCCGGTGTTGTTATCGGTAATAAGCCGTTGGAACAAATTGTACCGCTGTATAAAGATCCTTCTTCCGATATGCCCATTACACAATATGATAAGCATTTTGTGGAAGATGCCAGCTTGATTAAGTTTGACTTTTTGGGATTAAAGACATTAACAACCATTGAAAAAACAATGGAATTGATTCGCAAAGGCGGCGGTGAAGATTTTGATGTGAATGATTTACCGTTGGACGATAAATTAACTTATGATTTATTAAAATCGGGTAATACAACGGGCGTGTTTCAACTTGAAAGTACGGGAATGAAGCAAATTCTGCACGATTTGCAACCCGATAAAATTGAAGATATCGTCGCGCTTGTTTCTTTGTATCGACCGGGGCCGATGGACAGTATTCCCGATTACATTGCCTGTAAAAAAGGCGAGAAAGAGCCCGATTATATGCATCCCTGTTTGGAAGGTATTTTAAAAGAAACATACGGCATTATGATTTATCAGGAACAGGTGATGCAAATTTCCCAGATTATGGCGGGATACACCTTGGGCGGCGCCGATTTGTTGCGTCGGGCCATGGGTAAAAAAATTGTTTCCGAAATGGAAAGACAGCGTTCCGTTTTTATTGAAGGTGCGATTAAAAATCACATTGAAACAGCCGTTGCCGAAAAAGTTTTTGATAAAATGGCAAAATTTGCCGAATACGGCTTTAATAAATCCCATGCGGCGGCGTATGCGTTTATTGCTTATCAAACCGCTTATTTAAAAGCCCATTATCCGGTAGAGTTTATGGCGGCAACCATGACGCTTGATAAAACAAATACCGATAAATTGGCCTTTTTTAAAAATGATTTAAAACAAATGAATATTGAAATTTTACCGCCGAACGTGAATCAATCGGAGGTGAATTTCAGTGTGGAAAATCAAAAAGTTCGTTATGCGCTTTCCGCCGTTAAAAATGTGGGGGAGGGGGGTATGATGCAACTGGTGGCGGAGCGCCGGGCAAACGGTCCGTATCAGTCGTTAAAAGATTTCTTTACGCGGGTTGACGTGTCGGCACTCAATCGGCGATATGTGGAAAATTTGGTGAAAGCCGGCGCGTTTGATTGTTTGGAAAAAAATCGCGCCAAAATTTTTGAAAATATCGATAATTTGTTGGCGTTTGCCCTGAATGCCACGCAGAGTAAAAAAAGCGCGCAAATCAGCCTGTTCGGATTGACGGATCAGGTTGCAAACGGCTTAAAACTTCGAGAAGTACCCGATTGGCCGAATATGGAAAAATTGGAAAAAGAGGCACAAGCTGTCGGTTTTTATTTATCGGCGCATCCGCTTGATTCGTTTGATACGGTGTTAGAGCGGCTGCGGGTGGTTCCGAGTTCGGAAATTAAAGAAACGGTTGATATTTCGGGTCCGTCATATATTCAGGTTGCAGCCATTGTGTCCGATGTGCGGGAGCGAATCAGTCAAAAAGGCAGAAAATATGCATTTGTTTCCGCCAACGATAAACACGGTTCTTTTGAAGCCGTTTGTTTTTCCGATGTGTTATTGACGCAGCGTGAAAAGCTGAAATCCGGCGCACCGCTGTTGCTTTCCGTATCGGCGGATAAAAACGCCGATGAGCAGCTGCGTTTAAACATTCAATCGGTGGAATATTTATCCGATATTGTTTCGCGTACGGTTTCAACGTTGTTGATTAAGGTTGATGATGTTGATGTGATTAAAAATATTCATCAGGTGTTATCCGGTGCGACCGGCGGGTCGGGTAAAATATTCTTAACGGTGCCGGTACGCCATTATGAAGTGGAAATTGAATTGTCCGACGGGTACTTGTTTACCCCGCAGGTTATTGATGCTTTGCAACATATTCCCGGGTTAATTGAAATGCGGGAAGTTTAGAGGAATTTGATCAAAATGTTGTTCGTGAAAAAGGAGTTTAAAAATGTATTCCGGTATTTTATTTCCGACAATTGATCCGGTTGCCGTACATTTGGGCATCTTTGCCGTTCGGTGGTATTCGCTGGCCTATATTTTCGGCATTATCGGCGCTTGGTTGTTGGCGCGTCAAATGTCACGTTATTCGAAAAGCGTTTTTACGGTTTTAAAAATCGATGACTTTTTAATTTGGGCAACAATCGGTGTTGTGGCAGGCGGGCGATTGGGCTATGTGTTTTTTTACAATGCGCATTATTTTTGGGAAAATCCGTTGCAGATTTTTGCCGTTTGGCAAGGCGGTATGTCTTTTCACGGCGGATTAATCGGCGTGATTATTGCAACGCTTCTGTTTGCACATGTTAAAAAAATACCCCCGCTGGCTATCGGCGATATATTGGTTTGTGTAGCGCCCATCGGGTTGTTTTTCGGCAGACTGGCTAATTTTGTCAATGCCGAATTATTCGGACGGGTCACGCAATCGGTTCCTTGGGCCATGATTTTTCCGAACGGCGGTCCGTTACCGCGACATCCGTCACAATTGTATGAAGCCTGTTTGGAAGGTATTGTTTTGTTCGGCATATTAAATGCGCTGTGGTGGTTTTCACCGCGATTGAGAAACCGGCAAGGTTTTTTGTTCGGCCTGTTTTTAATTTTATACGCCTTCTTCCGTTTCGGGGTTGAATTTACGCGCGAGCCCGATGCACATTTGGGATTTGTTTTTTATGCATTTTCGATGGGGCAATTATTATGTGTTCCGATGGCATTATGCGGCGTGTGGTTTATTTATTCAAGCGCACCGGGGCGAAAATTGGAAAAAATAACCGTGAAAAATGATGAGAGAAAATAAAAAATGATGTTGGCCGATTTTTCGAAAAGCATTAAAAGTTTAATCCGCAGAAAACTGCTTTATCCGTTGTTACGTGCCAAAACAAAGCCCGAATATAAAGCGCGCGGTGTGGCGGTCGGTTTGGCTTGGGCGTTCACGCCGCTGGTGGGTGTTCAAATGACAACCGTGTTAATTACGTGGACAATTGCCAAAAAATTGAAGTGGCCATTTTCGTTACCGCTGGCCTTGGCATGGACTTGGGTGACAAATGTTTTCACCATGATACCGATTTATTATGTTTTTTACGGGACCGGTCAAATTTTACGCGGGCGATGGAATCAAATCAGCGGATTTCATTCGATTTCCGGTTTAATGGAAAATGTTTTTTTGAAAGAAGTCCCGTTTTTGGAAAAAATGAATGCGTTTTTGCATTTGTTTGTAAAAGATTGGGGTATTTCTTTATTTGTGGGGTGTGTGCCGTTTGTGATTATCGGGTATATTTGGGGCTATCGGCTCACCATGCGATTTGAAAAAATGCGTCAAAAACGAAAGGAAAAATATGGAAAAATCAGCGCTTCTCAATGAAATTGATTTTATTGAACACGGGTTTTATGATAAAGAAGATTCGAAAACGGCAAAAAATCCGATTTTAATGAATCAGGTGCATTCCGTCGATTCGCTTTTTTTAACACAACAACCGGCACAAGCACCGGCATTGGATTCGTTAATCACGCAAACGCCGCACTTAAACTTAACGGTTAAAACGGCAGATTGTGCGCCGGTTTTATTGGTTGATGTTAAAAGTCGAATGATTGCCGCCGTACATGCCGGATGGAAAGGGGCATTTCAGGGAATTTTAGAAAATACGATGTTACAAATGGTTGCGAAAGGGGCATCGATTGAAACAACGGTGGCAGCGATAGGGCCGCATTTGCAGAAAAAAAGTTTTGAAATCGATCAAAATATGTTTGCCTTGTTTCCTAAAACGGAAGCAATCTTTTTTGAGCAAACGGATGACACACATTTTTTGTTTGATTTTCATGCGTATGTGATTCATCGGTTAAAGCGAATCGGACTGAAAGAAATTGATTCGATTTTGATTGACACATATACCGATTTTTCGTATAACAGTTACAGAAGAGAACCGTTGAATCCGGCTCGGCAATTCAGTTGCATTCAGATAAAGGAATAAAATGAAATTGGTATTGCAGCGTGTTCATAAAGCAGCCGTTTTTGTTGATCAAAAGTGCGTGGGAAAATGCGCAAAAGGCTTTTGCATTTTGGCCGGTATGGAAGAAACGGATACTGATGAAGTCATACAAAAAATGGCACAAAAAACAGTGCTGTTACGCGTGTTTGAAGATGAAAACGGCAAAATGAACAAATCGTTGATTGATATTTGGGGGACAGCTTTGATTGTATCGCAATTTACTTTGTTGGCAGATTGTCGCAGCGGACGACGACCGTCTTTTACGGGGGCGGGAAATCCGCAAAAAGCGGCTCAGGCGTTTCAACAGTTTGTACAGGCGGTTAAAGCCTTACATATTCCCGTTGAAACGGGTGTTTTCGGTGCCGATATGACGGTGCATATTGAAAATGACGGACCGGCAACTTTTATTTTGGAGAGTTAAAATGAATGAAAATCAAACCATAGAGGAAAATTTGACCTGTCTGGTCAAGCAAATAAAAGAATGTCATCATTTGAGCGAAAAAAAAGCGCAAACATTCGCGGCGCAAGCATTGGCATTGCAAAAAAATTTGCGTCTTCGAAAAAAACAAAAACAAGAGAAAGAAAATCAGAAAAAGTCATCTGACAATTAAGGAGAAAAGTTATGTATGCCTATAAAATAACCGGTCAAAAAAAGTTACAAGGAAGTGTTGAAATTCAAGGAGCTAAAAATGCCGTTTTACCGATTATGGCGGCGGCTCTTTTAACCGATGAACCCATAGAACTGACAAACGTTTCTTATTTATCCGATGTGAAAGTTTTATCACAGTTGTTGGAAAGTTTGGGTATGAAAATCGAAGCTTTACCGAATAAACTGATTTTACGGGCAGACACCATTTCCTCCACGCATGCCGATTATGAATTTGTGTCGAAAATGCGCGGTTCGTTTTGGGTGTTGGGTCCTTTGTTGGGGCGGTTTCATGAAGCGGAGGTGTCATTGCCGGGCGGTTGCGCCATCGGCACGCGTCCCGTTGATTTATATTTGGTGGCTTTACGGGAAATGGGTGCCGATATTAAAGTGGAAAACGGTTATGTAAAAGCCAAAGGACGCTTACGGGGAAATGAGATATTTTTCCCGCGCGTATCGGTCGGTGCAACGCATAATACAATTATGTCTGCCGTTTTGGCCGAGGGAACGACGGTGATTCATAATCCGGCATTGGAACCGGAAGTGATTGATTTATTAAACGTGTTGGTTAAAATGGGGGCGAAAATTGAGGGAATCGGCACAAAAGTTTTAACCGTTCACGGGGTTGAAAAATTACACGGTTGTACGCATGAAATTGTGCCCGACAGAATTGAATCGGCAACATTTGCCGCTGCTGCCGCTTTAACGCACGGGCAAATTTTAATGAAAAACACCAATTTAAATTTAATGAATGCCGTGGCCGATGCGTTACGAATCAGCGGTGTTGTTTTTGAACAAAGAGGTAGTGATTTATGGGTTGATGCTTCCAAAGCTTCTTTAACGGCAACACCGATTACAACATGCGAATATCCGGGTTTCCCGACAGATGCACAAGCTTTATTAACTTCCGTTTTGGCGTTATCGAAAGGGGAAAGTTTGGTGGAAGAACGCATTTTTGAAAATCGATTTATGCATATTCCCGAATTGCAGCGGATGGGGGCGCAAGTTAAAATTTTAACCAATCAATCGGTGTTAATTACCGGCGTAGAGTCGCTTTCGGGCACAACGGTAATGTCTTCGGATTTGCGCGGCGGTGTCGGGTTGGTGTTGGCAGCGCTTGCCGCCAAAGGGGAAACGATTGTCAAGCGCATTTATCACATTGACAGGGGCTATTTTCAATTGGAGGAAAAATTGAAAGCGTTGGGAGCCGATATTGAGCGCATTCATTTAGATGACTAATTTTTTTCCGCTTGACGCTGCCGATTCAGTATTTTTTGAATTTTTTTCTGCATCCAATTATGTTGCAGATTTGCGGGTATTTGATTTTTTTCCGATTGTCGGCAATATAAAAGCTTGTTGATTAAAGAGGTCGGCAATTGATGAGAAAGAGCCTCATAAAAAAGCTGCTTATAGTTTTTGTAAAAACGCAAACTGACGCCTTTATGAAGCATTTTTTGAATAACGTCAATATTTCTTGTTTTTAAAGCAAATTGAACGGCCGGTATGAAATGAAGCGTATTATGCCGAATAATTTCTTTATAAGATGTTACGTCGGGAACTGTACAGTCGGGATCGGCGCCATGATCCAATAAATAATGAACCATCGGTTTTTGATTATTTGCCAACGCATAGGCAAGCGGTGTTAAGCCTTTATGATCAGCCAAATTGATTGTGTCGGGTGTTAACACCTTTTCAGCAAAAGACAGCATACCTTTTTCGGCCATGTAAGAAAGCGCCGTCCGTCCGTTTGAATCAACAGCTTGCGGTTGAACATCCGTTTCATTAAGAAGTGTTTGTATGGTATAGACATAATCGGTAAAGGAGGGATTGCGCATATAGTCTTTTGCGTTGATATAACTTTGATGAACCGTCGGAATTTGTTGTAAAACATAAGTTAACGGCGTTGCAAACGTTTGATCGGCACGATAAATAATTTTGGGAAGAGTGCAACCGGCTTGAATGAGTTTTTCCACACATTTATAGCTGCCGTATTTCAGTGCTTTTCTCAAAGCAACCGGACAGGCTTTTTGGCGATTTGACGTAAATTCACGCCAATTTGCGGGCAGAACATTTAATTCGGCATGTGCTTTTTTAATTAAATGATCTAAAACTTTATCATCATTCATTCGGGCAGACATTGACAGCGGTGTAATATCCAATGAGCTGATCATATTCACGTCGGCATGATATTTTAATAATAAAAGAACGGCTTTATAATTAGCTTTCCATATGGCAAAACTTAAACAGCTTATTTTGCGCCAAGGCGTTTTTTGATGCGTAAAAATATCTGATTTCCCGGGTAATTTTGCAATGGTATAAACATTCGGATTTGCTCCTTTTTTTAAAAGAGCCGGCAGCAAATCCCAATTGCGTGTGACGGCAACGCCAAGGGCAGTCAGCCCGAAAGAATCTTTTTGATTCACATCTGTCTGCGGCTGATTTAACAGCTCAAAAAACATTTTTTCTCCAATCGGATCTTGTGATCGGTAAGTTGCTTCAATCAGCGCCGTTGTTCCGTTCTCCCCTTGCGCATTGATATCACACTGATGAATCAGCGTATTGAACGCTTGTAAATCTTTATGAATAACGGCCTCAATCAAAGGCGAATTTTTTTGCTCCGTTTTCGAATTCATTGTGTTTTCCCCTCATATATATGATTCGTTTTTAAGGATAACATAAAAACAAAGTTTTGTCAAATCATTTGTCATTAAGGAGCGGTAAAAAATCGGTTAAAGCGGATTGCGGGGTTAAAAATTGAATTTTTTTCGATGGTGGGTGATAAAATAAGCCCGTTTCGCCGTTTTTAATTTGCAGGGCCGTTTTACCGAACAGCTGATAGCGCCAACCGTGATTAAACGGCACATCGAAATCACAAACAAAATTTTCCAAATCGGTGTTGGAAGCAATTAAAGAAGAGGCGACTTTTTCCTGCGTGGCAATCAGGTGCAGCGTGAGTCTTAAAATTTCAATTAAATTTTTTTGCGTATTTGTTAAATTATGTTCGACTTTTTCTTTAACAATCGGCGGATTTTCGGTTAAGGCCTGCGCAATGGTTTGACAGATTTGTCGGGCCATATCCGATTTTTCAAACCCGTTCGTTAAATTGCGCATTTTTTTCATTTGATCGGGAGTTGTCGGCTGAATGCTGGCCAGTTCATGTAATAATTCATCTTTCAGAATGTGCCGACGCGGTCTGTTTTTTTTGCGTGCCAAATTTTCCCGCAAAATATAAAGCTTTTGATAAATGAACAGCGCCATTCCCTTTAAATTACTGCTTTTGGCTTTTTCCGCCAACTGTGCGGGCGAGGGATGATAAAGTTCCGGATCGGTTAACTGATTGAGTTCCTCTTGAATCCAATCAAGACGATGATGCGCTTTTAAATAGTCGGATATTTTTTGATAAATCCGACATAAATGAGTGACATCGCATAATGCATATTGCACCTGTCGTTCGTTTAAAGGACGATTTTCCCAATTCGTGCAACGCATGCTTTTATCTAAGTCAATTTTTAAATAGGATTTCACCAATTGCTGATAACTCACGTTTTCGCCGAAACCGCAAGCCATGGCGCCGATTTGCGTATCAAAAATCGGTTGCGGAATTTGTCCGCTTAAATGAAAAATAATTTCAATATCCTGTCGCGCCGCATGAAACACTTTGACAACGTTTTTATTTTGAAATAACTCAAACAACGCATCTAATTGAATATCCTCCGCGAGCGGATCGATACAATAAGCCTCATCGGGAGTTGCAATTTGAATTAAACACACTTCGGGATAGAACGTTCTTTCCCGAATAAACTCCGTATCAACGGTTATGAAGTTGCCGGTTGCAAAGCGGTGACACACTTCGGTCAGCTGTTTTGTTGTTGTAATCATCATCACTGCTTATCATACATTTTTTTTCTTGATTTGCAAGAAATTATTGCATATATTTGAAGAATGGCAGGTAAAAATCAACTTTTAACGGACGAGGTTCGTTTTTTATTTTCTGTTTTTGAGTCTCATCTTCGGTTGGTCGGCGGTTGTGTTCGAGATTTTTTGTTGCACCGCGGTGTGCACGATTTTGATTTTGCAACACCCCTATCGCCCGATGAAGTGACGGAGCGGCTTCGAAAAAATAACATTTCTTTTTATGAAACAGGCCTGAAACACGGAACGGTAACGGTTGTACTTCATCATAAAAATTATGAAATAACCTCGTTACGGGCTGATGTGAAAACCGACGGTCGTCATGCCGAGGTGGTGTTCGGCACTTCTTATGCGGCCGATGCGCGCCGGCGGGATTTTACAATCAATGCGCTTTATATGGATTCATCGGGGCAAATTTTTGATTATGTGAACGGCTTAAAAGATTTGACCGGGCCGGTTGTTCGATTCATCGGTGTGCCGCAACAACGCATTCGGGAGGATTATTTGCGTCTTTTAAGATATTTTCGCTTTTTATCGGTTTTAAACAGTCAGGTGATTGATGAAGAGGCGTTAAAAGCCTGTGTTGCGTTACAAGAAGGCTTAAAAAACATATCGAAAGAGCGGATTCGGGAGGAGTTTTTAAAAATTTTAACCGGTCAAAACAGTGTGTTTGTTTTGGACTTGATGAATCAATACGGCTTGTTAAATGCGTTTTTCAAAACCGTTGATATTGACGGATTCAAGCGGTTTGTTTCTTTTTATCCGAAGGCAGATGCGTTGGAGCGCTTGGCTGTTTTATGTACCAATACTTCCATACCGGATTGGCAGTGGAGTCGGGCGCAAAAAAAACGGTTGACGGTGTATCAAACACCTTATGCAGTGCCTCAATCACAAAAAACGGCACGATTGTTGCTTTGGCAAATCGGGCGGCCTTGTTTTTTGTTTCATTTGGAAAAGTTTCGCTTGACGGGACGCCTGCCCATGGCAAAATATTATGCCTTTAAAAAGCTTTCAATGCCTGTTTTTCCGGTTCGGGGCAGCGACTTTTATCAAGCGGGGTTTCGCGGCGCAAAAATCGGGCGTTTATTAAAAGCGGCACAACAAAAATGGATAAAAATGAACTTAACGTCAAAAAAAAGGCTTGTCATTCGTTCTGTTTTGGCATATAATAAAAAATATCCACTCATTCAGGGGAGAAAAAAATGAAAACATCAAATGAATCCGGTCGCAGTATGGTTGAAATGCTTGGCGTTATCGCCATTATCGGCGTGATTTCCGTCGGAGCCATTACCTCAATGTCTTATGTTGATTCTTATTTTCGAACAAGCGCTACACTTATGGAGATAGAGCAAATTGCGCGTGATATTAACGATATGTATTCGTGGGCTCCGGATTACGAAGGGTTAAGTAATACTCAACTTTGTAAAGAAAAAATTGTTCAAAACTGCTCAAATGGAAAAATATCAAATCGATGGGGCGGTGACTTGGACGCGAAAGCTAACGGTGATGGTTTTACAATTACTTTAAAGAATGTACCGCAAATTGCCTGTGAGCGATTACAAGAGCAAGCGAAAGATGCATTGATATCCATATCTGTTCAAGCATCAACTTGTAATGCTTCCGACAATACAGTTACTTTTAAAAGTAACTGATTTTCATTTATTTTTCAGTATTTAAAATTTGTTGAGCAATGGCGCGATTTTGTTTCAGAAAACGCGAATGCATCAGCAGTTCGCGAATTAAAGCCGCTTCATAAAGCTCTAAATTTCCTGTATCCAGCAGCACATATTCTTGCGGATTTAACAAAAACATTTGCACAAAAAAGCCGTTTTTCTCACCGTTATTGTCCAAAAAGCCGTTAATACCGTCGGTATAAACCCATTCGCCCGAAACGGATTGATCGGGTAAAACACCTGTTTTTTCAATTTGCTCGGTTTGTTCTTCAATATAATCAAGACATTCTTTCGGGAACAAACAAGGCGAATAGCCGGCAATATCGGATAACGGTTCTTTGGGTTTTTCAATTAACCGCCCGTTTTGTAAAATAGCATTATTGCTGACATCGGTTTTTCGAACGCCCGTTAACAAAATTTGTTTGGGATTTTTTAAAAACGAATCGGTGATTTGTTTAATAAACGGCACGGAAGCTTTTGTCGAATCAATTAAATCGTCCGGGAAAATCAGCACCGCATGCCGATTTTTTGAAACACGATGCGCTAACCCCAGCACATGCGCCGTTCCCAACGGTTTGGATTGAATAACATATTTTATGTCAATATCGGCCGGTAAAAAAATTGATTTTAACACATCGGCAATTTCATTTTTCCCGAATTTGCGTAATTTTGCCTCAACGGCCGCAGGCGGCGTTAAAGCTTGTTGAAAAGCTTGAACGGTTGAAGTATCGGAACAAACAACGGTTATATGTCTGCCGCCCATGGCAATAATATCTTTTAACACATAATCAATCAGGCGAATGTCACCGAACGGCAACAGACATTTATGCGCAACAGCTTGTGAATGCGGATAATTTCGTGTGCTTTTTCCGCCGCAGGCAATAATAAATTCTATATTTTCATACATGTGCAATTCCTTTTTTACTCTTTTTTTAATTTAAGCCGTTTTTTTATTAAAATCAATTTAAAAAAAAATTTTTTTAAAGAAATATAAAAAAACGTTCAACCGGTATTCGATTTCTCAAATAACCGGTTGCCGTTCTGCCGTTCGTCAGCGGGTTTTTTGTTGTATTTTGGATTGTACGTATATTCTTTGTTGACGTTGAATGGCGGTTTTCACTTTTCGAACGTTTTTCAATGCTTCGGGGCAATTTTCCTGCACGAAAAGTTCCAGTGTTGCCAAAGTGTATAAGATATTGTGGTTGGCGGTGCGTTTTTCCTGTTCGTTTCGCGTTGTTTCAATCAGTTTTTTGGCGCGAACAACCGCACCCAATGTGGACATATCCCGATA
Source organism: uncultured Alphaproteobacteria bacterium (assembly GCA_947627155.1). Taxonomy (GTDB): domain Bacteria; phylum Pseudomonadota; class Alphaproteobacteria; order CAAHEQ01; family UBA3637; genus RGIG4140. Next base: position 82,391 of record CANQUX010000003.1, read on the forward strand.
AAGAGAGGCAATGAATCGAACTTGATGCATGGCTTCGCTCATACCGGCACGCGCCGTGAATTGCTGCATAAATTCCGGTGAATTTTCCAATTGATTCAAAATCCACGGGCTGGCCATTAACCCGCCGCAAAAGAAAATGCATTCCGTTTTGGTTGTGGCAGCCAAAGTGCCGCTGTGCGCACCCAAATAAGCATTAAAAAAGCGAAATGTTTTTAACGCCGTTTTATCGCCGGCTTTGGCCAGTTCTTCTATTTTCTCGGAGCCGATTCGCTTGGCCTTGTCACTCGGAATCATACCATCTTTAAAGGCATGATACATATTTGTAATGCCGGTACCCGAAACAATATGTTCCGTGACGGGTGTTTGATTTTTTTGCGCATAATAAGCTTTTAAAATTTTCAGTAATTTATTTCTGTCGCGATTGTCTTTTCTGTTTTTAAAATCAACATAAGGAAGGGTGCTGTGTCCGGCTTCCGAGGTGTAAATGGTTTGCGGTTTTTGATCGTTTTGCATAATCAAACAAGTGCCTAATCCGGTACCCGGGCCGATAACAACAACTTTCCCTTGTGTTAAATGAACGGGACAGTGATGAGAAAACAAAGACCGATATTGCGACGGTTCCATTTCCGAAAGTGCCCAGCCTTGCAGGGCAAAATCGTTCACCATACAAATATGTTTAAAAAACGGACATTTTGCCTGTAATTTGGGAATGCTTGCTTTCCACGGCGTGTTGGTTGATAAAATTTCACCGGTGTATTCATTCATATTTCCGGCCGCACCGATCACACAGAGCGTCGGTTTCACCTGTTTTTCTTTCAGATAAAATAAAACGGCCTGTTCGAACGATTTAAAATCGGCACATTTGTATTTGCCGTCAAAATTAACGATTTCCGTTTGATCTTCCTCATAAAGACCGAAACGAACATTTGTTCCGCCGATATCGGAAATTAAGACAATTTCTTTTGTTTTCATTGTTTTTTATACTCCTCATATTTTTTAATCAGTCTGTTCACAAAGGGGTTATTCGGCAATGTATCTGCAATTTTATGGGATTGAATTTCATAAAAACAGCTTAACATTTCTTGCGTTGCTTGTTCCGTTCCCGCTAAATTTAAAAAAGCCTCTGTCGGTTGATATTGATCCAATTGATTTTCGTGTTTGGTGATTTGATTGAACAATCCTTGAAAATAGAACGCGCGCTCTTGATTGTTTACCCAAAGAAACGCGCCGTTGTCGGCATGTTGCGCATCGGGTTGCACCAAAACATCGCGTCCGTCGATAACGGCAAATCCTTCGGCAAAAGCCGTGAGCGGTTTAATAAATTCAAAATCGGTACATTGCCGATTAACCATTCGTTTGGTATAAAACGCCGAAAATTTTTTCCCGATTGATTTGTTCAAATAAATCAATTCCATTAATCCGTAGGGTTGTTTGTTAAAAGATTTTAATTGCCCGAGCAGTGATTTTCTTTTCCATAAAATGCCGTATTTTTTCGTTAAATCTTGTTCCGACATCATCGGCAAAAACAGGGCAACGTGAACGCGTGCCTCTTTTATCAGCTCTTGCAGCTTGAAATAAAAAGAATCAATATATTCCATTTAAAACCGTAACTTTCCGGTATAATATATCATAAAAACGTCGTTCTGTCAATTTGAATTGGCATTTTTGGGGGCAAAAACTTGCTTTTTTGCTTCATTTATTGTAAAATCGGAAAAAAAAGGAAAATATGAATGTGGCAGGAAAAAGAAAACGGTTTTATTTTATCGGTTCGGGTGTTGCCGAATGCCAAGCGCTCGGGCATTGAAGGCGTTTGGAACGAATCGGCCGTTAAAATTGCTTTACGGGCACCGGCGGTGGACGGACAGGCCAACAAAGCGTTAATTGCGTTTTTGGCCGATTTGTTCAAAATAAAAAAGCGGGATATTTCCATTTTATCGGGGGAAACAAGTCGCGAAAAAAAACTGTGTTTTCAAAATGCCGATTTTGAAAAAATAAAAGAAATTCTTTTAAAGCAGCTTCAAGCGAAACGGTAATTATTTATGTGTTTCCAAATAGCGCCGAACGGGGGCATACGTTTTGCGATGAACGGGCGTAATGCCATATTTTTCAATGGCGGCAATATGCTCTTTTGTGCCGTATCCGGCATTTTTCTCCCACCCGTAGTGCGGATATTGCCGGGACAGTTCCGTTAAAATCTGATCCCGCGTGACTTTGGCCAAAACGGAAGCGGCGGCAACGGAAAGCGACCGCGAATCGCCTTTAATCACGGCTTGGGCGGGATAGGGGCAATTTAAAGGCAGTCGATTGCCGTCAATCAGCAAAAATGCCGGTTGAACGGCTTTTTTTTGAAGCGCGTTTTCTAATGCTCGACGCATGGCTAAAAAAGTGGCTTGTAAAATATTATATTGATCAATTTCTGCCGCCGAAGCCATACCGATTCCGTAAAGTGCGGACGACTGCGTGATTTTTTCATATAATTCTTTGCGTTTGGCTGCCGTTAATTTTTTTGAATCGTCAATTTGCGCGCTTAAATCGGCCGGCATTTCAAAATTCGGCCATGAAACACAGGCGGCCACCACCGGACCGCACCACGGACCGCGACCGGCTTCATCGAATCCGAAAACGGGACCCGAAACATTTAAAGATTTTTCAATTTCAAAATCAGGCATTGATTTATTTCAATCGGGCTAAAATTTCGTTATAAGGCATGACGTGTTGAACCGGACCCAAAGCGGCAAAAGCGGGTGTTTGTTTAAATAAACGCGCCGCTATTTTTTCTAATTGCTCTTTTCCCACGGCATCAATTTTGGCAATTACTTCTTCTTTCGGCACCACGCGTCCGTGAACAATCATATCCGTTGCGTTGGTACGCGCGTGCGATGAAATATTTTCCTGCTGCATTAAAACAGAGGCTTTGAGTTGTGCTTTGGCGCGGGCAATTTCTTCTTCCGTGAGCGAATCGGACAGCCGATTGAGTTCATCACACAAAACCGGCATTAACTCAATCACTTCTTTTTCACCGGTGCCGGCATAAATGCCGAACGTGCCGGTATCGGTATGCGATGAATTAAAGGCATAGATGGAATAGACCAATCCCCGTTTTTCACGAATTTCCTGAAACAGACGTGAGGACATTCCGCCGCCCGCAACCGATGCCAAAATGCTGCCGGCATAATAATCGGGATGATTATAGGAAAAACCTTCAAATCCCAGAATTAAATTAACTTGTTCGTGCGGTTTCACAACGCGTTTATCACCGCCGCGATAAGAAGCGGGCAGGGCGTTTTGTGTTTCAAGCGCGGGAACTTTCGTTAATAGCTTTTCGCAGGCCTCGACAAAAGCCTCATGTTCCACGGCGCCCGATGCACTGACAATCATTCTGTCGGTTGTGTATTGCGTGTGAATATAATTTAACAAATCTTCGCTTTCAATTTTATTGACCGATTCAATGGTACCCAAAATTGCGCGTCCGAGCGGCTGATCGGGATAAGCACAGGCGGCATAATAATCGAAAATCAAGTCATCGGGGGTGTCGTTTTGCATATTGATTTCTTGAATGACAACCCCTTTTTCTTTTTTCAGCTCTTCTTTATCCATGGTGGAATTTTGAACAATATCGGCAATAATATCCAACCCGAGATTTAAGTTTTCCTTTAAAACACGCACATAATAAGCCGTCATGGTTTTGGCGGTATAGGCGTTAATCATACCGCCGACATCTTCAATTTCTTTTGAAATTTCAAAAGCCGTACGCGTGGTCGTTCCTTTAAATGCCATGTGTTCCAGCAAATGAGAAATACCGTTGAGATGTTCGGGTTCATATCTTGCGCCGACGCTGACCCATATTCCCAACGAAACGCTTTCCGCCGTTTCGCTCGAATCGGTAATCACACGAATACCGTTAGATAATTGACTTGTTTTTAACACCTTTCTCTCCCTGTTGATAAATGATTTTGAATTGTTTGTTTTGCAATGTGTTCTTTCGGCAATGAGGCGGATTTTTCAATCCAATCGGTTATTTGCTTGTAAGAGGGCATTTCTTTTATTTTTCCGATTCCCGCAAAGGATAAGCGCGAGGAAAAAATTTGTTCGGCCGTTTCTTGAATATCATGAACGGTAACGGCATCAATGAGTTGAAAATATTCCGATACGGGAATAACCTTGTTGAAACAACGCAAATCAAATTCGTTGGAGGAGGCTCTTTCGGAGGGTGAATAGCCTGCGGAACATAAATTTATTTTAACGGATTTTTGAGCCGTCAATAAACTTTGCGGTGTGATATATTTTTCAATTTGCCCGATAATTTGCGCACATCTTTGAATCACTTCTTTTGTGTTTTTGGGAAAACAAGAAGAACCGATGGTAAAAACGGCACATTTTTTATAAGCGATATTATCGACATGAATGCCGTAAATTAAGCCTCGTTTATGCCGCAACTCGTCATAAAGCGTGTTTTCCAAAACGGTGGCCAATAAATCGGCTTTTACGTCATTATGATAGTCGCGATGGGGAATGCCGTTAAAACCGAGTCGAAAAACATTACTGGTCATATCTTCTGCCTGTCGTTTATCACCGCCGACATAAATGACGGGTTTGGATAAATCTGTTGAGGGCTGTATTTGCATATGTCCGAACAGTTTTTGACATAAATTTTTAACGGCACCGTATCGAACATTGCCGCTGATACTGATAATAATTTTATCAGGTTGCGTATAAAGGCGCGCGTGTTGTTTTAAAACATCGGCCGTGATGGCTTGAACGGTTTCTTCATATCCTTCCGTCGGATGTTGCATGGCTTGTCCTTTAAAAGCGGCCATATACAGAAGATTATCGGCAAACATATCATCATCTTGTGACACTTCTTCTATTTCATTTAATACAACTTTTTTTTCGCGCTGAACGGCTTGCGGCGGAAACAGCGGATTTTGAATCATATCGGCAATTAAGGTTAAGGCAGAAGGAAAATCTTCCGGCAACACCTCGGTTGAAATGACGGTATGCTCCTGATTCGTTTCGGCATTGAGATTTCCGCCCGTTGCGTAATCATATTTTTGAATTTCCTCTTGTGAAAAAGACCGGGTGCCCAAAAACAAAGCATGTTCCAAAAGATGCGCCAATCCGCAATAGGCGGGCGGATCGTTTTGAGATCCGATTTCAACGGTACATTGAACGGAAACGGTTTGCGCATTTAAAATCGATTCCGTTACAATTCGAATTCCGTTAGATAAAACACCTGTTTTAATCATTTTCAGAACTTACCAATAAAAAAGCTCGGAAACGCCTTTTTTCATTCGTGACCATAAAGATGAATCATCTTCTTTAACCGGCGCATTCACGGGCGGAATAACAACGGGTTGTTGTGCGGGTTGCTGCATATTTTGTGAGGGAACAACATAAACCGGAGCCGAAAATTCTTCGGCGGGAGAAGCCGGGACAGGTATTGCCGCCGGAACATTTCCCGCTGCGGGTATTATTGCATTACCCGGCAATTGTTGCACGGCCGGACCGTTTACGGCAACCGGTGGTGTGTTCGGTGCACCCATAACGGCGGTTAAGTCACTTTGTACATCAATTTTGGCCGGGGGAACGGTTTTCCCTTCGTCTGCTTTTGCCAAACTTTCAATATAGGCTTTTTCCTCATCGGACAGCGTGACCCCGGGTTGTGTTAAAATTTGAACAGGTGTTTGTGAGTTATTCGGCGCTGCAATCGGTGTCGGTTGCGGCGCGGCGGGATTATTTGTCACGGTATTCAGTGTCGGCTGCGGCGCAGCAGGCTTATTCGGTGCTGTGTTCGGTATCGGCTGCTGAACCGGTACCACGGTTTGTGATTGATTAAAGGGTGCTGCTTTTCGCACGAACGCATTTTGTGCTTCAAACTGTTTTAAAGATTGATATTCTTTTTCACCGTTTTTCATCATTTGCGTTGAAGAAACGGGAGGATTTGCAGTTTGCGGCACATTTTGTTCATTTAAAATTGTTGTTTTATTCATCACTTCAATTTTTTGTTGAATCAATCCCGTTGTTGAGGGAACGCCGGCCGGTGTTAATCGCGCGATTTGTTCGGCCGCAGGCGGAACGGCCGTTGCGGGGTCATTGAGCATTTCAGCCGAGCAACCGCCGACAAAATTGATACAATTATTCGGTGCAAACTGTGGTGTGGATAAATTCAGGAAAGGTGTGGGTTTCAACCAAAAAGCTTCCATATGATCAATCATATCCGAATCGTTAATTTGCGGCATCGATCCGTTTAATATGGCTTCCAACTGCGCAACATACGGGAAAACTTCGCCCGGTTCCATTTCAACGCCTTTTTCCAGCGTCATTAAAACATAACCTTCCTTTTTGCCTTGTAAAGCATTATTGGCGGCAACGGAATAGAAAGCACCGATAATGCCGCGATCCAAATCCAAATAATTAACGTTATAAGTCAGGCTGAAAGTGGTTTTATTCGTTTCGGTCACTTTGCAGTTAAATTGCGGCGACATTATTTTCACATCGGCAGCACTGGCCACGCCTAACCGCGTGAGCGAGGTTTGACATTGCGGAAAAGTATCACCGGCTTTCAAACGATAATCAAGAATTAAATCTGTTCCCGGTTCATCTTTCACGGGTTTGGCATCAATCACGCGGGCTGCCGACACGGTAACGTCCGTTTGAATCATATCGGATTGCACGGGAAACGAAAAACCTTGTTCGGTGCAGGCATATTTTTCGGGTGAGGCTTCACACAGGGTGATGTTTTTTCCTTTGTTATTTTTCATCAATTCATTCATTTGATTGACTAAATAAGCATGCCCCATTTCCGAAGAAGACGGAACACATTGCGTGCCTTTGCAAATTAAAATGGAGGCGGCGGATAAACTGCCGAAATCTTGCGCGGATGCAACGGATAATGTTAAAGCGGCACAAGAACAAAATAAAAAGCGTAAAAACATAGAGATTACCTCACATAAAAATAAGTCGTGACATTATTTTACGCAAAAAAAAATGAAAATGCAATCAAAAAAACGTTTTTTTCAAGAAAAAGAGCAGAAAACCGATTGATTGAATGAAGTTTTTAATGTTTTTAAGAAAATTTGAGTGATTTATCTTTCGGTTATGTTTTACGGGTTCTCAATAACGCGTGCCGAGGCGGGGAGATATTCGGTTTTCTCTTATTTTCGAGTGGTGATAATTTATTTTGAGAGGATAGGTTCATGTTTTTCTGATTTTCACGCGATGATATTTTCTTTTTTGAGAGAATATAACTTTTTTCGGCGGGAAGTACCGGTGCGTAGAATATGCGCCGGCGCGGAGGATAGAATAAAGGCCGATTTTATTTTTTTCTCTATTAGTAGGCGATGAGTTTTTCTTAATTTTCGGCGGAAAGTGCTATCCCGCATTTATGGGATAGCGCGGTGTGCCGAAAATAAGAAAATGGCCGGGAAAATATGTTTTTTTAATGTTGCTGAGATATTTTCCCTCTATCGACGAGGGCAAGAAGTAATGCGACACTCTCTTTTTTCCCCCTCTATCGGCGTGTGTGAAGTAATACGATGCTTTCTCTTTTCCCTCTATCGGCGGGTGTGATGCGCTGCTGAAAGGAGCGCATCGCTATGGGCCGATAGGGGAAAAGATGGCGGCATTGCACATTTTCACCTCTGCCCGAAAAAGAGGAGAGGTGCCCCGCTGAATGGAAGCTTTAAAGGCGGGGCATAAGGGAAAGACGGCCGGCGGGCTGGCCTCACTCACATAAGGCGTAGAGGATGCTGCTGGTGCGATTGCCGTAGCCGACGTCACCGAGACCGAGGTTGACGCGGTACGCGGCGCAGGAAGAATCGTACATATCGTACAACCAAACATAACCGCTACCAAAATCCTCGTACAAATCCTTTCTTATCTGACTGTCACATGTGCCTCCGGACGACACCTCGCCACACCCGATGCTTGCTCGCGTTGCTTGCTTCCTTCCTAACGCCTCACAAAACCGCCCGGCACTCCACCAATTCATATGACCGCTATGTTCACCCGGTTTATCAATAATAAATCCACTTTTTTCACCTTTTTTGCTGTCTTTGCGCGCATTTCTGCATTTACCCTCATAACTATCTTCAATACCAAATTTACTGGGATGAAATTCTCTACTGCAAACATATCCGCCATACAAATAGCAATACTCTCCCGGCCCGCAATCAGCATTACTCTCACATTCCCCAACAACCGTTATACATTTTTTTCTTGATTCTTTCCAGACTTTCCCGTCTTCACACTCGCATTCGCTGGTTTCACTGTTCCAATTACTGCCTTCCGGACACGCCGTACATTCGGTACCATTCCAATGCGGTTTAGCGGTACTGCACGCACATTCTTCGCCATCTTCTCCGGATTTTTCTGCTCCCGCCGGACAAACGCAATCATTACTACCTTCGTCCCATACCTTTCCGCCCGAACAACTCACGCACTCATCGCCTTTTAAATGCTTTCCTTCCGGACATTCACATACTCCTTCTTCGTTGCATTCTCCCGGGCATGTCTCCGGATTGCATTCTTGCGGTTCATCGCCTTGATCCGGGTCTGTTACCTCCGGATTGCCGCTTCCGCCGCCTAAACCTTTGGTCGAAAAATCTACCTCTAACGCATTATTGCTTTCTTCGGTGCATAAATCTGCGCTTGAATCGGCATTATTTTCCTGCTCATTCACCACCACGGCTATTGCATCGTCCATGCCCTCTAATAAAGTCACCAGCGGTTTACATACGCCTGCCGAAATGCCCGACACTTTTATAAAATACCCCGATTCTCCCGATTCCTCAGGCTCTCCCGCTTCGCTAAAAACGGCAAAATCAAACTCAACGCCGTAATTACTGCCAAAATTTAAATGCTTTTCATCATCATACGGCGACCCTAACATCAAATTTGCTGCTCCTTGTGCCACTTTCATTTTCGCATCGGTGCGCATGAGATTGATTTCATTTGCAATCTGATTCGCCTGATATCGATTCATTGCCATTCTATAACCCGCAATCCCGCCAATCGATATAACCCCGATAACGGCCAAAACACCCAGCATTTCAACCATACTGCGCCCGTCTTGGGCTTGATTTTGAATTTGTTTTTTTCTTGTTTTATTGCTCATTTTTCGCTTCCTTTCAATGCAAATAGCATAAAATAAACGTACCTTTAATGCAACGCTGATTCGGGGTTAAAATTACCCTCAAATTTTGGCAAAATAGCCTTGTTGTAACCCGTTGATATTGCATTAAAATTACCTCCAAATAAATTTTTTTTGAAAAAATCAAAAAAAAGTGTTGCAAAAAACGTACGTTTTTTTGATGCATATTCAAAAAAAATCGCCTTGATGAGAGGCGACCGGAAGTTAAGAACTATCTTATTGATATAGCGCAGTATATTGACCAAAAGGTTTATTTTACTACCTTCCGGTCTTGTAACCGTCTCCTTTTTTGACGTTAATCAAAAAAGGCGTAAATTTTTATCCTTTTTCAAGGACACAATAAGAGAGGTTCTTAAGCCTCGGGGCACACATCACTTGCCTTGCCTCAAATTATAAAGACACTCAAAACTAATGTCAAGCAGAAAAAGTTGCATCATTTATTTTTCCCCTATCGGCCCATAGCGGAGCGGCACAATTGCGCCGCTCCACACCCGCCGATAGAGGGAAAAAAGTTTACAGCAAACCTATTGTTTTGCACCGAATCGCCTTATTTTCGGCACACTGCGCCGGCTTATGTTCCACAAGCCGACACTTCCCGCCGAAAATAAGAGAGAAGAGTTATCAGCTGCGAATGGGAAAAAAATAAAATCAGTCTTTATTTTGTCATCGCGCTATCCCATGTTTCACGGGATAGCACTTCCCGCCGAAAATAAGAAAGAAAGTAAATACAGTCGCTACAAAAAAATAAATTATCATCGCCCCGAAATAAGAAAATCTCATCGCCTGCCAATAGAAAAAATAAATCAGCTTTATTTTGTCCGCACGTCGGCACATATTCCCCGCGCCGCCACTCCCTCCCCGCCGAAAATTAAGAAAAAACGAATATGTCCTCCCCCAAACAACAAATATCAGTCGAAAATCAAAAAAGAAAATCTCGAAGCGACATTATCTTTTCCCCTCATCGATACAACCCAAGTCGAACATATAAAAAACCTGCCCTCAAATAAGGGCAGGTTCTTTTATGTTGCTTTTGATGACTTATTTTTTAGAAGATTTTTTTGTGCTCGCTTTTTTCAGCGCATCTCCTAAAATATCACCCAAGGAAGCACCGGCATTCGTGGCGCCGAATTCTTCCATAGCGGCTTTTTCTTCCGCAACTTCACGCGCTTTAATTGATAACGTGAGTTTGCGTGTTTTGGCATCAAAAGTGGTGACTTTGGCATCAACTTTTTCACCGATGGCAAAGCGTTCCGTTTTTTGTTCGGAACGATCTTTGGCTAAATCCGTCCGTTTGATAAAGCCTTTGATTCCGTTGACATCAACTTCAATGCCGCCTTCTTCAATGGCCGAAACAATACCGGTGACAATTTCGCCTTTCTTAATGTTTTCGGACGCTGCCGCAAGCGGATCTTCCGTCAGCTGCTTAATGCCGAGAGAAATGCGCTCTTTTTCCACGTCAATGTCCAAAATTTTGGCTTTGACAACCATTCCTTTTTTGTAATCTTTAATGGCTTCTTCGCTCGATTTATCCCACGATAAATCAGAGGTATGAATCATACCGTCGATTTCACTGTTCAGCGCAACAAAAATACCGAATTCAATCATATTTTTGATTTCGCCTTCAATCACATCACCCACTTTATGCGTATCGGCAAATGTTTTCCACGGATTTTCCTGAATTTGTTTCATACCCAAAGAAATGCGCCGTTTCGATTCGTCAACATCTAAAACAACGCCCTCCACTTCCTGACTTAATGAAACAATTTTGCTCGGATGAACATTTTTCTTCGTCCAGCTCATTTCCGAAACGTGAATTAAGCCTTCAACACCCGGAGCCAATTCAACAAATGCGCCGTAATCGGTGATATTGTTGATTTTGCCTTTGAATGTGGAACCCAACGGGAAGCGTTCGTTCACGCCGACCCACGGATCGTTTTCCAATTGCTTCATACCGAGCGAAATACGGCCGGTATCGGTGTTAAACTTCACAATTTGAACTTTCACCGTTTGTCCGACAGATAAAACTTCGGCCGGATTCGTGATGCGTTTCCACGAAATATCCGTCACGTGCAATAAACCGTCAATACCGCCCAAATCAATAAAGGCACCGTAATCGGTAATGTTTTTAACCGTGCCTTCAACCACTTGTCCTTCCGACAAATTCTTAATGATTTCGGAACGTTGTTCGGCGCGTGTTTCTTCCAACACAGCCCGACGCGAGACAACAATATTGCCGCGCACTCTGTCCATTTTTAACAAAGCAAACGGTTGCGCAACACCCATCAGCGGAGTCACATCGCGAATCGGGCGCACATCAATCTGGCTGCCGGGCAAAAACGCCGTTGCGCCGTTTAAATCAACCGTAAAGCCGCCTTTGACACGTCCGAAAATTGTACCGATAACGTGTTCGCCTTTTTCCATGGATTTTTCCAAATCGCCCCAGGCTTCTTCCCGACGCGCTTTTTCACGCGATAAAACAACATTGCCGTTTTTATCTTCATACCGATCAATAAAAACATCGATTTCATCGCCTAAATTTAAATTTTGAATGCCGAATTCGGAAACGGGAATCCGTCCTTCCGATTTTAATCCGACATCAACAATGACCATATCATCATCAAAACCCACGATTTTACCGGAAACAACTTTGCCTTGCAAAGCGCCTTTTCCCATAAACTCATCTAACATGGCACCAAAGTCTTCGACCGTGGCTTGGTTTTCTTGTTTTTCCATTTAATTTTCCTTAAAAATATATTTTTGGTTGGCCGCTGATATGAAATCAGGGACTTTTTTTATTCCACCCCGTTCATAAACCGAATCACGCGGGTGTATACGTCAGTCGGTGTTAAATCGGAGGTATCCAATATAAACGCGTCGTCAGCAGGCTTTAACGGAGCGGTTGCCCGTTCGCTGTCCCGCTTGTCACGCGAGAGGATATCCGATAAAACGGTTTCATATATAACACAGTTTCCTTTTAATTGCAACTCTTTATATCGTCTTTGCGCACGAATTTCCGCACGAGCGGTTAAAAAAATCTTCCATTTTGCATCGGGACAGATAACCGTTCCGATGTCGCGACCATCGAGAATGGCGCCTTTTGCGGGGGTTCCGTCGGGGTGAACGGGGTGTTCGGCAAAGCGTCGTTGAAATTGAAACAAAGCTTCGCGAACAGACGGAATTGCCGACACGATGGAGGCTGCTTTTCCGATTGTTTCATTGCGAATCGCCGATTCGTTTTGCAATTGAAGCATTTTTTCGGTCGGAAACGATTTTGCAACGGCAACGGCGGCCGATTCGTCGGACGGATCTTTTCCCGCCTGCAAAAGTGCATAACCCGTTCCGCGATAGAGCGCACCGGTGTCTAAATAGGCAAAATCAAGCTCTTTCGAGAGTTTTGCACCCAGCGTTCCTTTGCCGGTTGCCGAGCTGCCGTCGATTGCAATAATATTCATTTTCATTTTTTTCCTTCAAATTCGCAAATTTTTATTGACAAATTTAACATAACATGTAAAAGGCACAAATAACAAGTCTTTTTTTTATGAAACGGAGGTTATTATGGCAAAATCGGAATGGGGTTCAAAGCGCAAGTGCTTAAAATGCGGTACTTTTTTTTATGATATGGGCAAAAATAATTTTTCATGTCCCAAATGTAAAGAAAGTTATTCGTCTGATTCTTATGAAGAAACCAAAACAAAACAACTGTTGAAAATGGCAAAGGAAACGGAAACTTCCGCTGCCGATGAAGAATCGCTCGATGAAGAAACATTGTTAAAAATGACGGAAGATGTTCCTTTGTCCGAAGATGATTTGGGTCCGGACGAATTGGAAATTTTGGAAGATGATCCCGAATTGAATGAACAAAACGATTCGGATTTCGGCTCAATTGTGCAATACAGCAATGAAGAATCCGGTGAACATTAAAAAAATAACGCCGTTTGTTTCGTTAAGCGGTCGTTTTTTGGTTGCTATGCCGAATATTGACGATTTACGGTTTGAAAAAGCCGTGATTTATATTTACGAGCATACGCCGGAGGGAGCTGCCGGATTGGTGGTGAATCGGCCGGCGGCGCAAATGTCATTCAGCGAATTGTTGGAGCAGCTGCAAATTGATCATTTGACCTTAAAAAATCAACCCACACTGTTGGTTGGCGGTCCGGATAAATTTTCCAACGGATTTGTGTTGCATTCGTCGGAATATAAAGTCGAATCGACACGAGTCGTTTCGCCGAAACTTTCCTTAACGTCTACGCAGGATATTTTGGCGGATATTGCCTGGAACAAAGGGCCGAGTGATTATTTAATCGTAATGGGCAGGGCTTGTTGGTCTGCCGGACAGCTGGAAGATGAAATTATGAACAATATTTGGTTAACGGCCGATGAATCGGATGAAATTTTATTTCGAACGCCGTATGCCAACCGATGGGACAGTGTTTTGAACTCTTTGGGAATTCAATCGGCGTTTTTGTCTTCGGGTTACGGGCGTGCCTGATCTTGGGAATCTTTCATTGACAGCTTTTTTATTTTATGATATTTTTAATTCTTCGATGGGATAAGCAATCTATGAAGAAAAAAATTTTCGGCTGGTTTACCGTTTTAATCGGATGCGGTTTATTAAGTATCGGTTGGTTTTATTATCACTTGCCGGTTATTTCCGTTGTGATGCCCACATATAACCGCATTGATTTATTGCCGCGCTCGATTGAATCGATTTTAAATCAAACGTATCAGGATTTTGAATTTATTATTGTTGATGACGGGTCAACCGACGGCTCTGTTTCCCTTATTCAGGCGTATCAAAAGAAAGATAAACGCATTCGCCTGATTCAAAACAATAAAAACAGAGGCATTCCTTATTCGCGCAATCGCGGTATGGATGCGGCACGGGGAAAATATGTTGCCATTATGGACAGTGATGATTTTTCCGAGCCGGACAGACTGCAAAAATCGATGCGCTTTTTTCAAAAACATCCTGATTATCATGCTGTCAACAGTGTGTATTATGAAATGGGAAAAGAGGGAATCAACAATTGGGTTCCGCCGAAACGGTGGGAAATTATTTTTAATTTTGCCAATTACTATACGAATTTAGCGGTTTATGATTTAAATTTTGTGCGTTCACATCATATTCGTTACAATGAAGAATTAATTTCGGCGGAGGATTATGATTTTTGGTCAAAAATCTGGTTGGCCGGCGGAAAACTCGGTATGATTAACGAACCGTTGATTCGATTGCGCCGTCATCGCTCACATAGTAAAGAATATTATCAAAACATTAACAATGTACGTAATATTGTCAGTTCACGTTTGTTATCGCGTTTCGGTATTTCAAAAGAAGAGGTTGCCTCTTTGAATAATTGTGAGTTGATGGCAAAAATGATTGTTGCTCCGCTTGTTGCCAAGCTTGTTGATCCGTATGTGTTGAATTTAACGTATCGGCGACAATGTACATCGGAAACACTGCCCGAAGGGACGCTTTATGTGAAGCATTTTGATTTTGTGGATTATTTTTTACCGCAGGATAATAATCTTTATATTCGGCAAAAAACGAAAGAGGTTTATCAATTATTGTCGCATACGGCCTCAACGGCGGAATTTTTAAATCCGTCCGGGGAAAAAGAAGTTTATCGCATTATGAATGACGGTTCTTTGGGATTGATTGAAAATTTAAACTAAAAAATGAAAAAAGAACGGCGGTTTGAGCCACCGTTCTTTGGTATCGGTTAAGGCATATTTAAATTAACTTCTTCATCTAAATAATACATATCGCCCGTAATCGGGTCAATAATTAAGTAGCCGATCAGTCCGCCAATAACCAAATTTCCGATATAATACCACCCGCTGACATGCCAGTCAATTTCCGTTGTAATACTCGGATATCCTGCTTTTGAAGCAACGACTTTATATTTTTGCGGATTGAAATAACCGCTTTTAGATGTTTTTAAATTAACGGTTGTCGGCGTTTTCCCTGAAAAAATGAGCGTGTTATTTTTATCGAATATTTGAATATTCACCTGGTCGAGATTGGATTTAATGGGAATTGATTGATTATTTTCCCGCATAATGGTTGCGCAGGAAGAAAGAAACAAACAACTGGTTAAAATTAAAAATATTTTTTTCATATAGAATACCTTTCCTTGTTTTTATAGAACAAAACCCGTCTTAAAAAGGCGGGCGGATGTTTGAAAACCGTATTCTGTTAATCGGCTCGGCCTATTCGGCAGATGCCTTATTTAACCGACATCCGCCCAACGGCAGAAGTCGGCATAAATTTAAAGTCGTATGCTCAAACGACTAACAGAATATAAGGGTTTCAACGCCCTGAGTATATATTAAATATACCTAAAGACATTATATAAAAACAGAATAAGAATGTCAAGCCGATAAAATTTTAAACGGTGTTTTATTTGTTTTAAACTTGAAAATAAAAGTTTTTATTTCTTCTTCTTTTTCGTTTTTTCGGCAATGGTTTGCACCAAAACATAAAGCAGCGGAATGAGCAATAACCCGATGATCGTTCCGATAAGCATACCGTAAAACACGGGAACACCGATGGCGCGCCGACTGGCAGCACCCGCTCCCGTTGCCACAATTAACGGAAACACGCCCAAAATAAAGGTGAATGCCGTCATTAAAACTGCCCGAAACCGCACCGATAAACCTTTTAATGCCGATTCGCCGATGGAAACGCCTTTCAAGCGCTCTTCTTTGGCAAACTCCACAATTAAAATGGCGTTTTTGGCAGCCAGTCCGATGAGCAACACAAGCCCCAGCTGGGCATAAATGCTTAAAGGTAACCCTGTTATCCGTAAACCGATTAATCCGCCGCTTACGGCCACCACAACCGACATTAACACGGGAACGGGAACCGTCCAGCTTTCGTATTGTGCCACCAAAAACAAATAGGCAAACACAACCGCCAATAAAATTAAGTAGGTAATTTGGCCTTGGTTATGTTTTTCCTGATAACTCATATCCGACCATTCGTAAGCATATTCGCGCGGCAAATCGGTTTTTGCCATTTCTTCGATTAAGTTCATGGCTTCACCCGATGTGGAGGAGGGCGCCGGCATAACCGTAACACCCGATGCCGGATATTGATTGTAACGAATAATTTGCCGCGGCGATAAAATGGGTTTTAACGACACGAAAGCGTTTAAGGGAACCATTTGTCCGTCTTGATTCGGTACATAAATGTTGCGCAGGCTGTCAATATCTTTCCGATATTTCCAATCGGATTGCACAATCACCTTGTTGACTTGCGTGCCGAAGTTAATATCGTTGACATATCCCGAGCCGAGATAATTTTCCAACGCCGAGAAAATGTTTGTTAACGGCACTTGCATCGATTCGGCTTTCAACCGATCGATTTCCAAAAAGATATTCGGTGTTTTGGCGGTAAAGTTGGAAAACGAAAAGCCGATTTTATCCTGACGATTCAGTTTTTGCATAAAGTCGGTTGTGGTGCTGTCCAGCTTGTTATAATCCATATCGTTTAAGGCTTGAATTTTTAACGAAAGTCCGCCGGACATACCCAATCCGGGAATGGCAGGCAATTCCATCAATTGAAACTCTGCTTCGGGAATTTTATCCAATTCGACTTTAATGCGATTTAACACCGCACTTGATGAAAGTTCCGGATCGGTTCGTTTATCCCAATCGTCCAAAGAAATTAAGCCCATCGCCATATTTTCACCGCTGCCCGCCGTCATACTGTGGCCGATAATGGTCATTAAGCCCGTTACGCCTTTTTGATTGCGTAAAAGCGGCGAAACACGATTGACAATTTCTTCCGTGCGCTTAAAAGATGCCCCTTCAGGCAGTTGAATGTTAATCATAATTTTGCCTTGATCCTCATTCGGAATGAAGGAAGTCGGCAAATGCGTCATCATATAAGAAGCAAACCCCACGAATGCCGCAAAAACAAGCGCGATAAGCACCACTTTACGAGCCAATCGGGCCACAATGCCCTGATAACGCCTTGAAGAAAACATAACCACCGAATTAAACCAGTGCAACACACGAATATTTACCTGCGAATGCGGTTTTAAAACCGTGGAACAAATGGCAGGCGATAAAGTTAAAGCGTTTAAGGTTGAAAAGCAAACCGCCGTTGAAATGGTAACGGCAAACTGCTGATAAATTTTACCCGTTACGCCGCTTAAAAAAGCAATCGGCACAAAAATGGCCAACAACACCAACGTGGTGGCAATTAAGGCGCCGGAAATTTCTCCCATGGTTTGAATGGTGGCTTCTTTCGGCGTCATATTTTCCTGCTCCATCAGTGTCATCACCCGTTCCACAACGCAAATGGCATCATCAACCACAACGCCGATAGCTAACACCAAGCCGAAAAGCGTAAACATGTTGATGGTATAACCGAGCGTCATCATCACAATGAACGTGCCCAATAACGAAACGGGAATGGCACAGGCCGGCACAACCGTTGCCCAGCTGTTTTGCAAAAAGACAAAGCACACCAGAATCACCAATAAAAATGTTAAAATCAGCGTGAAGGAAACTTCTTCAATCGATTCGTTAATGTATTGCGTGGTATCCATATTGATGATGTATGTAAAATCATCGGGGAAGAATTGACTTAACCGCTCCAATTCTTTTTTCACCCCGTCCATGGTGGAAAGCGCGTTGGCGCCCGATGACAGGTTAATCCCCATCGGCACCGATTCCACACCGTTATAGGCCGATTTATGCGAATAATTTTCCTGTCCGATTTCAATTCGGGCCACATCTCTTAACCGAACCAAGCCGCCTTGTTTGTTGGTGCGAACCACAATGTTGCCGAAGTCTTGAATGGTATCGATTCGCCCTTTTGTTTGCAAAGAATAAACCATCAGATTATCGCTTTCGGTGGGACGCACGCCCAATTGCCCGAGAGACGGCTGATAGTTTTGACTTTCAATCGCGCTTTTCACGGCGGAAACCGGTAAATTCAGCGCGGCCATTTTGTCGGAATCCAGCCAAATACGCATACTCTTTTTGGCGCCGAAAATATTCACATCACCCACACCGTTTACTTTAACCAATGCTTTTTGAATGTTGTTTTGCACATAATCGCTGATGAAAGCGGTATCATGCGTTTTATTCGGCGAGAAAAACGTAATAAAGGCCAACATACTTGATGAGCGCCGCCGCACCGCCAATCCGCGCCGTTGCACTTCCGTCGGCAAAGAAGAATTGACTTGTTGAATGCGGTTTTGCACCTTCACTTGCGCCATATCGGGATCAACACCGCTGTTAAAGGTGAGATTCAGCGAATAAGTACCGTCTGCCGACGTGGAATTCATATAAAGCATATCTTCCACGCCGTTAATGCCTTCTTCCAACGGAATACCGATTGTTTTGGCAATCACGTCGGCGCTGGCGCCCGGATAATTGGCACGAACGAAAATTTCAGGCGGCGTCACTTCCGGATAAAGCGCTACCGGCAGTTTAAACAAACACACAAGCCCTGCAATACTCAAAATAAGAGAAATAACAACGGCAAAACGGGGACGATTGATAAAAAAGCGTGAAAACATGGGTTATTCTCCGAGCGGTTTCACGGGTTTTGCTTGAACGCTTTGTCCTTCCCGCACTTTTTGCGCCCCCGATAAAATAACGGTATCGGCTGCATTCAAACCCTTTTCCACAATGTAATAATTATCCCAATTTTCATCGGCTTTAATGTATTGTTGATGCGCCGTATTGTTTTCATCAACTTTCATCACATATTTTCCGCCTTTATCCTGCATAACGGCATCTTGCGGAATGAGAATGACTTTATGTTCGGCCGAATCGCTTAATTTGACACTTAAAATATTTCCCGGCAGCAACAATCGCTTTTCGTTGGCATATTCGGCATAAACAAAAATGCTGGCGGTGGCTTCATCAACTTCGCTTTCCGTAAATATTTTTAAAGGTTGAATATCCACTTCGTTTCCGTCGGCCAAAACAAGGCGCATATTAATCGGTGCCTGTTCATTCGGTCCCGACACTTTTTGCAACCGTTCTTTATCAGTGACGGAAAAGGCGATTCGAACGGGATTCGTTTGCACAATGCGCGCCATGGTGGTGGCCGACGAATCGATATAATTGCCTTTGGTTACCAACGCTTTACCGATATAGCCGCTGATGGGGGCGGAAATGGTGGCATGTTCCAAATCGAGCTGTGCCAGTTTTAAGTTGGCTTTTGCCTGACTGACGGCGGCTTTGGCCTGTTCCAAATTGCTTTCGGCCAGTTCGAGTTCGGCTTTGGCCAAAAATTTATCTTTATACAGTTTTGTCATTCGATTATAATCGTTTTCAATTTGCGTGACGTTAGCCAATGCTTTGTCCAAATCGGCTTGGGCGGCTTGAACGTTTGCTTCGTAACGGCTTTTATCGATAATAAACAGCGGTGTTCCTTCCTCCACGTACGAGCCGTTTTCAAACAACACCGCATCAAGCGTTCCGTAAACTTGCGGCTTGATGTCAACTTCATTAACCGGTTCCACGCGGGCAATAAAGTTTTTAAAGAGACGAATGTCTTTTTCCAGCGGCTGCCCGGTAATAACAGCTGTGCTGAATCCTTGCGGGCGCACAGGTTCGGGCGCCGTTGCCGATTTAACGGAAAAGCCGATGTAAAACAGGGCGGCACTCCATACCAGAAAGAAAATTGTTTTTTTGGAAAAATGAATGTTTTTAAAATGAGTCTTTTTTTGCATTTTCGAAATCCTTTTTTGTTTTTATATAAAATATCGAAAAAAAATTTATTTGACAAGATATTTTATTTACAAAAACGGAAAAAAATGCATTTTGTTCAAAAAAAAAGAAAAATTATTCAAAAAAATCGCTTTTAAATCCCCTGCATTTCACCGGCACGGTATAATCGCGCTTCATTTGCTTTTTGTGATAATCAATTTCGGCAATGTGAATATATTTTGCTTTTTTAAGCATATGTTGTGCCGTTAAATCCAATCGATTGAAAAGAAGGCCGTTATTTTTATCATGTAAGAACAGGGCTTTTTTCCGGCCGTTATAAATAATGCCGGGTTTTAAGGGGGCTTTTTTCCGCACGGGAATGGCAATGACCAAATGATCGTTCGGCATGGGCAGGGCCACATAATTTTTTTCATTTTGAATAAAAACGGGTTGTTTTCGAATCATTTTTTCCTCGCGTTAATAAATTGTTAATATTTTTTCAAATAACGTACAATTCATTTGATTTCAAGCAAAACTATTCAAAAATATATAACAGTCATAAGTACTTATCGAATAAAAAAGATAAAAAAAGAAAAAAGCGCATCAAAAGATATTATTTGACATTTTATTTTTTTCTTTTATACTTTCAAACACAGTTTAAACTTTATTGAAAGAGAAAAAATCCGTGCCCAAAGTTTCCGTTATTGTTCCCGTTTATAATGTTGCCGAATATGTTGAGGGGTGCTTAAACAGTCTGATTGCACAAACGGAAAAAGATATCGAGATTATTTGTGTTGATGACGGTTCAACCGATTCGAGCGGGCAAATTGTCGAAGAAATGGCACGAAAAGACAAGCGCATAAAAGTGATTCATCAAAAAAACGGCGGTTTATCGGCGGCAAGAAATACGGGGCTTGACAAAGCAACCGGTGAATATGTTTCTTTTTGCGATTCCGATGATTATCTTCATCCCGAATTTTTTGAAAAGTTTGTTAAAGTGATGAACGAAACGAAGGCTGATATTGTTTGCGGGCAACTTGTGCCGACTCATCAAAAATATCCGGTTGCATTTGAACCGCTTGATGAAAAAAAAGTTCGTTTAACCGTTATTGATAATCCGTTGGAAACGTTTTTAAAGAAATCGATTATTGCAATGAGTGTTTGTATGCGCTTGTATCGGCGGGCTGCCATTCAAAAGTTGCGCTTTATGGAAGGTATTTATTTTGAAGACGTTCCTTTTACAACAATTTTAATGAATCAGGTTCAAAGAGTTGTTGTAACAAATTATAAAATTTATTATTACTATTCAAATCCGCATTCCATTATGCGCACTTCTTTTAATGAAGAAAAAGTAAAAAGTTATATTCGCCTGATTCGATATTTAAACGAATATATGCAAAAAGAAAATCCCGCCTGTCGGGAAGCGGTGCGTTGTTATGTTTTAAATCAGTGTTTTAAAATGATGGTTAATAAATCTGTGCGGAAACAAAAAAATATTGAAAAACGCAAAGCTTTGTTCGATCTCATTCAATCGGAAACGAAAAAATTGTATCGGGAAAACATTATTTCTTATGACGGCTTAAAATTGCATCATCGGGTTACATTATTTTTATTGCTTCACATGAAAACAAGCACATTTGCCCGCTTGTGGAGAACACTTGTTTAATTTTTATTTTTCTCTGATTGCATCAGAAGCGGCCGCAATTTTTCCGCAACGGCATCGGCAATATGTTGTTCCGTTTTTTCCTGATTGAAACGGGCACAAGCGCGCCAAAAGGCATGCCAACAAATCCAGATTGTGAACAGATAAAGAATCACATCAAAAAAGCCCGTGAGAAGCGTCAGTGTTTGATGAATTACGGAAACTTTTGCTTCGGCAAAGGCGGCGGCGGAAAGCGTTGCCACATAATCGGAAACGGAATGCCAGTTTAAAACGGAAAGATTGTTTTGCAGCGTGTTTAATCGACCTTGAAGTGTATGCACCGTTTGTTGATGAAGCGATAAATCAAAATAAGTTGCAAGCCAATCGTTTAAATGCAAACGGGCATAGAAAACACCGCCGCCCGTAACGAGCAGCCACGGGATTTGCCATAAAAAAGCAATCATAACTTGCTTTAAAAATTTAAAAAACGTTTGATGCTCGAAACAGCTTGTTTTCATTTAGAATCTTTCAAGCGCTTTGGTTCGGTTTAATCTTTCAATGAAACGCTGTTCTTCGTTTTTCACTTGAACCGACAAAGAACACGCAATGTTTTCTTTGGGTTTTTGTTGCGAAACAAAATGAACGTCGGCAAAAGGAACGGTTGTTTGCGGCATGACGGGAAAAACGGGTGCCGTAAAGTTTTGAACGCTTTCTTCCTTGTCGGGCGATAATCCTTTTGCTTTTAAAATCTTATAATCTTTTAAAGAAACCGATCCGATAAATTGCGTGACGGGATAATTATCATGCGTGATTTGCCGAAACAAAAATCCGCCGATCGGTTGATTGGCTTTATCTTCCACCGGCAACACATAAAGAGAGGAAACGGTGTTTCCTTTGGTTGTTTTTTTCAAAAGAGTGCGCTCGGCGTTCACGGGAAATTCGGGCGTGTGATATAATTGATGCACCAATCTGTCTTTTAAAACTCCGGCAGAAGCATAGCCGATGGGAGAAGTTCTGATGACTTTTCCGCTTTTGGCAAGCGTTTTGATTTGATATAATAACACCGGCTTTTTTAAGTTTTCTTGCATTACTTCTTTTTCATCGACCCAAACGGACGAATTGTAAAGCGTTCCGTTCAATTTTTCAATGCAAATATATTTATTCGGATGTGTATGCATGGCTTTTCCCCTTTGTCAATTGAATGTTTTAATTAAGTATAAAGAAAAAACGGTTTTTTGTCAAGTAATTTTTTCAAAAAAAGCTGTACGGGTCAATGTCAAGTCGCACATCAACGCTTGCGGGTACTTGTAATAACTCTTTCCATTGTTTTAAAATGCTTTGCAAACGGCAGTTTTTCGGCGCTTTGACCAACAGACGAAAGCGATATTTGTTGCGTAACACACTCAACGGCGCCGCTACGGGGCCTAAAATTTCCAAGTCGCTTATTTTAGGCGCCGTCAGGGCAATTTGTCGCGCCGTTTGATAAGCCCGCGCCTGATGCTTCGAACTGACAATAAAAGCAGCCAATCGCCCGAAGGGAGGCATTTTAAGCAATTGTCGGGCTTTCATTTCTTCCGTTAAAAACAACGTGCGATCATTTTTTTGCAGGGCTTGGATAATTAAATTATCTGGCGCAAAGGTTTGAATGATTGCCGTTCCTTTTTTTTGTTCGCGGCCGGCGCGCCCCATGACCTGTTGTAACAGCTGAAACGTTCGTTCGCCCGCGCGTAAATCACCGCCCGAAAGACCCATATCGGCATCAATAATACCGACAAGCGTTAAATCGGCAAAATGGTGTCCTTTTGCCAAAATTTGCGTGCCGATAAGAATATCCAGCTCATGCAGTGAAATTTTCTGTAAAATAGCCTCAAACTCTTTCATATTTGTCAGCGTATCGGAAGTAATAAGCGCCGTTCGCGCCGTGGGGAACAGCAGTTGCGTTTCTTCGGCGATTCGCTCAACGCCCGGCCCGCAGGAAACAAACATATTTTCCGCGCCGCATTTCGGGCAGAGCGGCGGCATTTTGCGTTCATATCCGCAATGATGACAAAGCAATTTTTTCTTTTGCTTATGTTCAATCAGCCATGCGCTGCAATGCGGACATTTTAAGCGTTCGCCGCAGGCACGGCATAAAATTAAAGGCGCATATCCCCGTCGGTTTAAAAAGAGCAAGCTTTGATTGCCCGCGGCCAGATTTTGCCGTAAATGCGTTTCCAACAGCGGAGAAATAAACCGAACGGTGCCTTTTGTTTTTTGACGCATATCCGCCAGCAGAATATCGGGCATAACGGCGCCGGCGAATCGTTCGGGCAGAACAATATGCGCATATTTTTTCTCGCGCACATTCGCTACGGTTTCAATACTGGGGGTTGCCGAAGCCAAAATCACGGGTGCATCGGCAATTTTGCCCCGCACGACGGCCATATCGCGTGCCTGATATAAAACACCGTCCTCCTGCTTATAAGAAGAATCGTGTTCTTCATCAACCACAATGAGTTTTAAGTTTTGAAACGGCAGAAAAAGGGCTGATCGCGCCCCTACCACAATTTGCGCTTTGCCGGTAAAAACGCTTTGCCACGTATCGCGACGCTGCTTCACGGTTAATGACGAATGCCAAACGGCCGGCAACACGCCGAATCGTCGTTCAAAGCGATGAAGCCACGCGCTCGTGAGCGTGATTTCGGGCAATAAAACCAACGCTTGCGCCTGTGTGCGAAACAGATGAGCCAGTAATTCAAAATAAACCTCCGTTTTGCCCGAACCGGTAACGCCGTCGAGCAGAGAAACATGAAATCCGTTTAAGTTTTCCGATAATTTTTGAACAGCATTTTTTTGGGCCTCCGAAAAAGCAATTTTTGAAAAATCGGGCATGGGGGGCAAAAAAGTCAACGGTTTTTTGCTTTGTTTTTGAATATCGGCGCATAACACCATTTTTAAAACGGCCCCGAGCGGCGAAACGGTATAAGAAGCAACCCAGTTGACAAAATCAAGCGTTTGTTGCGGTAAAATCGGCATACTTAAAGGCGTTACGGTTTTGAGTTTCTCAACGGGAAAAGCGTTATCGGGCGTTTTATTCCACACCACGCCGAGTTGCGTTTTGCGACCGAACGGCGCACACACGAACGTGCCGCAGGGCAGGGGCGATTCGCTTAAATAATCAAAACAATCCAAAGGGGCGGGAAATAAAACAGATAATCGTTGCATTTTTTTTGTAAAATCCTATAATATTTCATAAAGGATAACAGAAATGAAAGAAAATTACAACCCTTTTAAAGAAACCTGTGATACAAAAACAATTGCTTTACTTGAAAATTGGCAAAAACATTTATTGTTAGATCGGCGCGTTTCAACGCATACCACCGATTCATACGATTTTGACCTGAAAGCGTTTATGTGCTTTTTAAAAGATCATTTGGGCGAAAAAGTCACGTTATCCGCTTTAAAAAAACTCACCGTTACCGATTTTCGGGCTTTTTTGGTGTGGCGCAGCAGCCAAAAAATAGCGCGATCGAGTTTGTCGCGGGAAATGTCGGCCATTCGCAATTTTTTTAAGTTTTGTTCCAAAGAAGAAATATTTGAAAATCAATCGGTGATGTCGGTGCGAACGGGCGGTGCCGCCAAAATGATGCCGCATCCGTTATCGGTAGGCGATGCGCAAGCCTTTTTAGACGCCGTTTCGGCAGTTGTGAAAGAAGAGTGGCAGGTTAAAAGAGACAAAGCGCTTTATTATTTGTTATACGGCTGCGGGTTGCGTATCGGGGAGGCGCTTTCGCTCAATATTGCAGATTTTCCGAAAAATGCCGATGCGTTTGTGATTACGGGAAAAGGCAACAAGCAGCGATTGGTTCCCTTATTGCCGATTGTTAATCAGGCGGTTTTTGCGTGGATTAAAGTCCATCCGTTACCGATCGGTTCATCGCCGTTGTTTGTCGGATCACGAGGGGAGCGGTTAAATGCGGGTGTGGTGCAACGGAACGTGCGCTATATTCGTCGCTATTTGAATTTGCCCGATACCGTCACGCCGCACGCGCTTCGGCACAGTTTTGCAACGCATATATTGGAGGGCGGCGGTGATTTGCGAACGGTGCAGGAGTTATTGGGGCATTCATCGCTTTCGGCAACGCAAAGATATACGCAAATTAACCGTGAGCATATGTTAGAAGTTTATGATGAAGCGCATCCGCGCACAAAAATGAGTAAAAATTAAAAAAACGCTTTACGAAAAAGAGAAAATATGATAAAATGGAATAAGATAAAAAGGAGTTTGCCATGATAAAAAAAACAAAAACCTCGAACAGTCCGATAAAAACCTCGGAAGAAACAATGGTTCCGGAAGGAAGTGACGGTTTAATCCGGCGGTTGGCGGTTGCGGAAAAAGAGGGTGCTCAGGCAACATGGCAAGCAATGGCATATAATACCCTTCTTGTGCTGGATCCGATTTATAATATTTCTCGAACGGCCTTTGCGTGCGGAGAATATTTTGTGAAAAACGATCAAAAAAGCTTTACGGATGCGAGCGGCCTGAGTAAAATAAGAGATGAAGGACGGATGGCATAGTGCAAGATTCATCGGAGATTTTTGTTGAAAAGGAAGATGCCTATGTTGCTCTGCCCACAACGGAAGATGAGGTAATTTTTGCCATATCCGTTAAAACGGGTGAGCCCAAAGCGCCGCATTTGTTATATGACGGCGATGAACATGCGTTATTATATCGTGATGAAAATGATGTTGTGTTGTTGGATTATTTAAACAGCGAAGTACAAAGAATGTTGCAAGGCGCGCAAAAAATTTACGTTGCCGAAATTGATTATAAAGAAAAACAGTTAATTCGAGATTATACGGTACCGGTTGAAAAAGTTTCAACATACCCGATTAATTTGGCGCCTTATTTTGATTAAAGTGCGTTAATAAAAATAAATGCCTGCTTGCGAAAGCGGTTTTTTTTAATGTTGAATGTCTAAACTGATTGGGTGAGTTAACAAAGAATTGGGTTCCTCATTGGTTTCAACAAGTTGCGTACCGACCAGTTTTAATGTTGTTAAAGTACCGCCGGAGTTGTTTGCTTTCCCGGATTCTTCGGCGTTATTTTCATTCGGTACTTTCGATGTGGCAGTTTTTTCTGCTCCTTTTGTTTCATTGGAAACCGTTTGAGTATTATCCTGATTTGTTTTTTCCCCGTTTAATTCCCTGGAATATTTTTGTGCTTCGTGAAGATCTTTTATCAGTAGCGATGCCTCATAAGAAGGGCCTGTCGTGTCTTTACCCATCTCTTTAAGTTTCTTAATTTCCTCCATTTTCATGTCAATTTGCGGAGTGAGGCGCTGTATATCTCGTTCAGCATTTTCATATTTACGTCTCTCGGCAAGGCTTTTCTGTGCGCCATGAAGATCTTTTATCAGTAGCGATGCCTCATAAGAAGGACCTGTCGTGTCTTTATCCATCTCTTTAAGTTTCTCAATTTCCTTCATTTTCATGTCAATTTGCGGAGTGAGGCGCAGTATATTTTTTTCGGCATTTTTCATGTCTTCAATTTCTTGTAAATGTTTTTGCGCTTCATGAAGCTCACTGATCAGTTGCATTTGCTTATAAGAAGCGTTTACGCCGAGTTGTTCTATCATGTGAAGTTGTTGCGTTATGCGCTGTATGTTTTGCTCGGTTTTTTCTTGTAACCGATTGATCACGTTGTTTTCCGGCGCTGCTTGCTGTTGTGTCTGTTGCGACGCTTCTTCTTGTTG
Source organism: uncultured Alphaproteobacteria bacterium (assembly GCA_947627155.1). Classification (GTDB taxonomy): domain Bacteria; phylum Pseudomonadota; class Alphaproteobacteria; order CAAHEQ01; family UBA3637; genus RGIG4140. The sequence goes on from CANQUX010000003.1 coordinate 109,596, forward strand.
TTGTAGCTGTTGTATCACTGCTTCTTGTTGTAGCTGTTGCGGCACTGCTTCCTGATGTATCCGTCTCGGTGCCGCTTTCTGTCGTATCCGGTTCGGTGCTGTTTTCTGTCGTGTCCGGCTCGGTGCCGCTTTCTGTCGAGTCTGTTGCGGCGCTGCTTGCTGTTGTGTCTGTTGCGGCACTGCTTGCTGTTGTGCAGAATTAGCAGTTGCATTTACTTCTTCTTTATCTGCTAATCCAAACCAACGACCGACCATGGAATTTTTTATCCAACCCCACAAACCGGGCTCATTATTTCCCTCATCTTGCAGACCGAATGTTCTGCCAAGCATGGAATTACGTGTCCAATCCCAGGCTAACGCAAACCACGATTTGTTGTCATCTTTATTATCACCGGCCATTTTAGACTCCTTATGTCTGATGTTATTTAAGTTACTAAAGTATATCACAAAAAGGAATCCCTGTCAACGAAAAAAAATGAGCCGTTTTTGGGGATTTTTTTTAGTATTTATGCAAGTTCTAAACCGGTTGTGCGGAATTGATAATTTGTTTCATTATCAACTTTGGTACCGGCAAGGTTTAATGTTGTTAAACTGTTGCCGGATTCGCTTGTTTTACCGGATTCTTCGGTATTTGAATGCATATCATCAGATTTTGATAGGGCAGTATTGTCAGAAGTAATTTTGTTTTCCTCCGGCACTTTCGGCGCGGCCGGGCTTTCTGTTTCTGCCGTTTTGTCGGAAGTATCGGCCTTTGCGGCATTACTCATATTCTTTTCATTCGGCACTTTCGGTGCGGCCGGACTTTCTGCTTCTTTTGTTGAGGCAAGTTGTTTGTTGGAAGTTGGTTGCGTCTTGCCCTGATTTGTTTTTTCTCCGTTTAATTCTCTTGAATATTTTTGTGCTTCATGCAGATCGGCCATCAGTTGCATTTTCTCATAAGAAGTGCCTGTGCCGTTTTGTTTCATCTCATGAAGTTGTTGCTTTAAGCTCTGTATGTTTTGTTCAGCAGTTTCATATTTAATCCTCTCGGCAAGGCTCTCTTGCGTTTCATGCAGATTGGCCATCACTTGCATTTTGTCATGAGAAGTGCCTGTGCCGTTTTGTTTCATCTCATGAAGTTGTTGCTTTAAGCTCTGTATGTCTTGTTCAGCATTGTTCATGTTTTCAAATTTTGTTTTCATTTCTTGCGCTTCATGAAGATCGGCCATCACTTGCATTTTGTCATAAGAAGTGCCTGTACCTTTTTGTTCCATCTCATGAAGTTGTTGCGTTTTGCTCTGTATGTTTTGTTCAGCAGTTTCACGCCCCTGTGTAATCTTGTTTTTCGACGCTTCGGTGTTTTCTTGGTTGCGTTCTAAGTTAGCTCCCTTGTTAAATTGCTGTATGAGGCTGTTTGTGTCCTGCTTTACTTCTTGCTCTATTGATTCACCGTTAGCATTTTTTTCAGTATAGCTGTCTTTTACGCTTCCGCCTTGTTTCTCTACTTTATCTTTTGTGGCCGCCATGGCTTTTTCCTCAATATTTGCGTGCCGGGCAGCTACACGATATTTGTCGGCAGCTTCTGTATCTCCCCGCTCACGCGCCTCTTCTTCTAAACGCCGAAATTTTTCTGCTTCTCGTTTTTTTTGCTCTATTCCTTCTTGCAATGATTGTAATCTGTATGCCTGTTGTAATTCCGGCGGTAATTTTTCGGCATTTTTATCAATTTGTTGCATCCAGTTAAGCATCATTTGCGGCGTTTCGTTTATATGACGCAAAATTTCTTCTTTGGAGCTGTGTTCCCAATCAAAATGATCATATTTGCTCCAAAAATCACTGTAATCTTTAGCGGCTTGCAACTTAATTTGTGCAATTTGTTGCGCTGTTAAAACCTGTTGCTGATCTTGATGAATTTGCGCTTGTATTAACGCTTCTTTTTTATCGTTTCCCGACGTTTTTACGCTTTTAAACGATTCTTGGTAGTAAGAGTATACCCGGGGGGGGGTATTCTGCATCGCATTTTCCCGGCTTCCTGCCGGCAATTCCGCCAAAGCCGTGCGCAACATTTCATCACAAGCGGCTTTACTTGTTTCATTCGGATTTGTGTGATACGAATCGATTAAAGAAGCTAAATCTGCCATTTGCGCTTGAAACTTTGCCATTGATTCATCTGTTAAAACAACGGTTGCCTTGTTTTGAGACATTATCGGCGCTTTGGGTAAATTTAAACGTGATAGGACTTGCGTGGCTGATGGCATTTAAACTCTCCTTAATAAATTCTTAATAATTGTATCATAAAAAGGAATCCCTGTCAACGAAAAAAAAGTGAATAAACATAAGCCCTTTTTTGAAAGATGTTTTAATGATTCACGCTGTTTTATTTTTGGTGGCATTAACACATTGTATTTTGTCCCCTTTGGATCAGAACTTGATTTCCTGTACTTTGTTGTGTGTTTGATAAACCGGCTAACAGTGCAGATAAATTTGATTCCGGCGGAGTGGGTGCCTGAACGAGGACTTCTTCCGTAGTTGCAGTTGCTTCCGTGGTTGCGGTTGCTTCCGATGGTGCGTGCGTGGCAGGTTTGGCAGAGGCTGTGTTTTGTGCCGGTTGTTGGTCAGGAGAATCTTTTATTTCGGGCACATCAGGCGCTTTCGGTGTATTTAAGCCTTTTAATGCCTCTGCCAATAGCACTTTCTTTTCTTCCGGTTGCTTTGCAGCTGCGGTATTATTTTTTTCGGGCGTGTTTGACGTTACCATATTTTTCTGTTCAGGTGCGCTGGGTATATTCAACTCGTTTAATTTTGATAATATGTCTTTATCTTGCGCAGTGAGTGTTGATTTCTCTTCCAATGGTTGCGCGTTGAGTGTACTTACAGCACTTTGTAATTTTTGAGCAGCTGTTATATCGGAGGATAATGTCGTTCGGCTCTCATCGTGAACGAGCGTGTTGTTAAAAACAGCTGAAAGTGATATTGCCTGTTTTTTTGAACCATTTACTGTTTTGTTATTTTCAATTGTTTGTTCTTGCGATTGGTGAGTCAAACTTTGTGCTGTTGCATTAACATTTTTTCCGTTGACGCGGTTATTATCGGCTTCACTCAAATAAGCTGTTGTTGATTTTGCCTGCTGTTTTGAATTATTCATAACACGGCTCTGTTGCGTGTTGTTTGCTTGGTGAGCTACTGTTTCCCTTAATTCATTAGATTGGTTCTCTAATTGTTTGCTTGCTGTGACAAGCCCTCTACTGTCTTTTGCATTGGCTACATTTTGTTTAAATATCTCGGTATTTTTTTGTTCCTGTTGTAAAATTTGATAATGCCGACTTGCTTGTTTTCTTTCTTCTTCCGTTGCGTTGGGATTATTCATAATCGCCAACATTTCTTTCTTTTTCTCTTCAATATCTTTTAATTTCTGCCGGGCTTGTTCTTGAAGGACTATTTGAGCTTCGTTAAACGGCTTTGTTTTGGCTGTTTGCTCCATATCTTGTGCCCACTGCGGCATTTTTTTCAATTCATCTTGCATCCACTTTTCTCTTTGGGCAGCAGAGGCATGAATATAGTCAAAATTGTTGTGATCTTTCCAAGTTTTATTGTAATCGTTGATGGCTTGTTGTTTAATTTGTGCAATTTGTTGCGCCGTTAAAACGGCTTGCTGTTCTTGATGAAACTGTGCCTGATTTAAATCTTTGTTTTGATCGGTTAATGTGTTTTTTCCCGCTTTCATATCTTCCCAATAGGTGCGAATACCGTAATTTTGCATCATTCTTTCGCAATCCGGTAACGGTATAGATGCCGCAGCAGTGCTGACGGCATTTGTTAAACGCGTTGAGATTTGAGCCCGTAACTCCAAGTCTTGCGGATTTTTTTCCAATGTTTGAATCAAGGAAGAAATGTTATTTAATTCCGCCTTAAAAGTCTCTTGAGACTTCTCGACTTCACCGTTGAACTGCACGGCGGTGTTGTTTTTCGCAGGAAACGGCATTGGCGGAAAATAAGAATCACGCAATTTTTCAATAGTGCTTTGTTCTTGCAATGGATTTAGACGGGAATTATCGGGCATGACTAAACTCCTTTAATAATCTGTTAACTAATTTAACATGAATTAAAAGGAGCGTCAACAGAAAAAAAAGGACAAAAAAGTCTTCTCTTTCAAAGGGCTGCTATGCTTGAAAAGAGAAAAAACACGGAAAGAAAATGTTAACTTTTTAGTAGGCTTTTTGACAAAAAATAAACGCTTTTTAAGCATATTTTCGGGAAAAATTAAAAAGCAGGTGCATGAAACAGGCGCAAAAAACAGTCTGAACAAACAAATCAGATATATTAGGAGCGCACAAAAAAACAGGCATCTTTTTCAAAATGCCTGCTTTTTTTATGCAAAAATTTAAATTTATCTGGTTGTTGAATTGTTCACGGCAACGGATTTTTCTGAAACTTCAGACACTTTTTCGCCTGAAATTCCCAAAGCAAGGCGTGTGCCGCTGATGTTGTTCGCATTATTATAGACATCAGCCAACGAACTTTCTATGCCGTTTTCTTTATTTAAAGCAATGGCTTTTTTCAGATTGGTTAAAGTTGTAATGTAGTTGTTGGCATTCATGGCTTCCAATGAACAACGTGTGTTTGCCTGACCCGTATAGAGTTTAGATCTGTCCGTGGCTCTGGTTTTGACACTATTAAAATAATTAATGGCCGTATCTAATGCTTGCATACGATATTCCGTTTGAAGCTCGGGCAATTCCGCACGGCCATACACGTTGGCTTGCGCTTTTGCATCAACTTCTTTTAACCAGGCTTCCAATATGCCTTTACCGGCATCTAAATGAGGGGGTATGTTGTCTTTGTCTTCATTCATCCATTTAAAACTATTCCATTTGCCGAAATGTTTTTTGAACACTTGTTCGCTTTCTTCTATAAGTTCCGGAATGGATTGCGGTTCTTGTGTTAAGTGTACTTCTGCCATGTGAAACCCCTTTCAAAATGTGGTATTAAAAACTGAAACGAATTAAATGTTATCATAAAAAGATAAATTTGTCAATAAAATAAATTAAATTCTAAAATCCTTTGCCGATTTCCTTTAAGGAAAGCCGAATTAAATCGTTGGTGGAAATATCGGGCGATTCCTTTAAAATACGGGCAATCACCATGCCTGCTTCCGTGCGCCCGTAGCCCAAATTGGCTAATGCCGACAAGGCATCGGCCGCCACACGTCCTTCATTTGACGCACCCGCGCCGATAATCGGCATTTCTTCATGCGTTCCCAAACTGCCCAGCTTGCCTTTCAGCTCATTGGCCAAACGCGCCGCCAGTTTCGGCCCGATTCCCGAAACGCGCGTGAAAGCTTTGGAATCGCCGGCCATAACCGCCATTTGAATTTCATTAACGGAGAGCGCCGATAAAATGGAAAGTCCGACTTTGGCGCCCACACCCTGCACAACCGTTAACGTGTTAAATAAATCTTGCTCGGTCGGTGATAAAAAGCCGTAAAGCCGAATGGAATCTTCGCGCACCTGCGTTTCAATAAACAGCGAAACCACCTGATTGACGCCCGGTAAAGCGCTGATGGTGCGCGTGGAGCAAAAAACTCTGTATCCCACGCCGCCCACGTTTAAAATAATGTAATTTTCCCAAATACTGTCTAAAAGCCCCGTGAGTTTTGCAATCATTTTCGGTATCCTTTCTTTGAATAAAAAGAGTTTAGCAAATTCGGCACGGAAGTGCAAGCGTTTTTGTTTTCTTCTTTATCTTAAAACGCTTATCAACAAAAAAAGGCGAAAAATTGCTTTTCCGCCCTTTTTTGATTTTGTGTCTTATTACTTTGCCGAAACTTTTTTGGCTTTTTGAGTGTGAGCCGGAACAATAACGGGTTTCGGATCGGCTTTCGCACTGCTTTTAACGGCAGCGGGACTTGCCTTTTTCGCCGTTTTTTTCGGTGCGGATTTTGAAGAAGCCGATTTTTTGTTATTTGCGGCAAATAATTGTTCGCAAGCTTTAATCCAGCATTCTTTTTCTTTTCCTTCGGGACGGCCGGCTTGTTCCCAAATGTAATAAGCGGCAACTCGAATATTATCTTCGTTAATTTGATGTGTCATAGCTTTTACTCCTGTTAAATTAAAAAACCAATTATCAATATAAAACAATTCTTTAAATTTTGCAATGCACTTTTTTGTTTTTTTATATATTTTGTTATTTTTTTTATGCTTTTATCGAAAAAAATAAGCCTCTCAACGAAAGAATATTTTTCCGAACGGAAAAAAATGCACAAAATAATTCAAGCGAGACGGGAAAGATAAAAATTAAAAAGATATAAAAATCAAATAAATATATTTAATTTGCGAGTCGTTGTTCGGGGGGTGTGTTAAAGCATAAAAAAAAGCGCCGATTGAAACAACGCAATCGACGCTTTTTCCGAATGACTTTTTCTTATCGTGAATAGAATTCGATAACCAAATTCGGTTCCATTTGCGTAGCATAAGGCACATCGGCCAGTTGCGGCACGCGAATGAATTTTCCTTTGCAGGCTTTTGCATCAAATTCCATATATTCCGGCACTTCCCGTTCGGTTGATGCCAAGGATTCAATCACCAACGCCATATCTTTGGCTTTATCGGTAACGGCAATTTCATCACCCGCCCGAACCAAATAGGAGGGAATGTTCACTTTTTTGCCGTTTACCAGCACATGACCGTGATTAACGAATTGACGCGCCGCAAAAACGGACGGCACGATTTTCATACGATAAACAACCGAATCCAAACGCGTTTCCAAAATACCGATTAAGTTTTCGGAGCTGTCGCCTTTGCGCCGAATGGCTTCGGCATAATATTTGCGTAATTGTTTTTCGGAAACGTTTCCGTAAACGCCCTTTAACTTTTGCTTGGCATGTAATTGAACGCCGTAGTCTGTGGGTTTTTTGCGATTGGCGCCGTGTTGACCCGGACCGTAATTTCTTTTTTCAACGGGGCTTTTGGCTTTTCCCCAAAGGTTAACGCCCAAACGGCGATCGATTTTAAATTTTGAATGTAATCTTTTTGACATATCCTTTTCCTTTGTTATTGTTGTCTCCGATAGTCTTTGACCGAATTGCCAAAGCGTGAAAAATGCCATAAATACATTTTTCCGCATTCTCGGAGAATAGCGTGTTTATAGCAGAGTTTTATTTGTTTGTCAAGCACTTTTTTATAAGTAAACGCTCCAAATAAAGCCGAGGAGTAAAATTGTCATGGCCAAAAAACCGCAGGCCAGCGGTAAAAAGTGCGCATAGGTGCGTTTTCTTAATACCCACGCAGCCGTAAAAACGCCCATGTAGCTGATTAAATAAGCAACGCTTGATAAATTCACAATGTCATTAAACCCGAACAGAACCGTAAAAAGCGTTAAGGCAAGAACGGTGAGTGCGTTCCCGTAAGTACCGTGTCCGATGAGTTTTTTGTGATAAAAATCGGGGAGGGCATTGTGTTCCGAAAGGGCGCGCGTAATGCGAAAAACGCTGAAATAACTCGCGCTGATGCCGGTAATGAAAGCCATAACGGCGGCGGCATAAATGAGAAAACGGCCGACTTCGCCCAGCAGCTGCCCCGCAACAACCGTAACGGCAATGTTTATATCTTGCCGGAAAGCTTCCGCGGGAATATAATTCATAATCACGAAAGCCAAGCCGATATAAAGAAGCATCACAATAAGCAGGGTTAAAAACATGGCTGTTTTAATGGTTTTCGCCGGATTTTTTACATAAGCGCTGGCGTTGGTAATCACGCCGAATCCCGCAAAGGCGAAAAACGTTAAACCGATACTGCGGAAAAAAGTGCCCGTGTCCGTTTGAACGGTAAACGACGGATTGTAACCCTTAAAATGATAAAATCCCGCTAAAATCAACACCGCCAGAATGCCGATTTTAAACGTGACCAAAAAGGCTTCCGTCCAACCGACATCGTGCGTTTTCATCATATTGAACAAGCCCAGCAAAATCAAAAGGCTTGCCGCTAACACGTTAACGGAGGTTAAACCGGAATGCGGCAGAAAGCCGACAATATAAATACCGAACGATTTGGCCATGGTTCCCGCCGAAATAAGCGTTGTAAAAACATAAATCAGCGAAAGCGTTGTTCCGATCCAAGGGCGCTGAAACGCATGCCGAAAATAATCGGTAATACCGCCGGCACTCGGAAACGCTGCTGCCAACTTAATGTAAGCATAGCCGGCCAGCATGGCAATGCAGCCCGATATGATAAAAGATAAATATGTCCAATTGCCCGTTTCCTGTAACACTTGTCCGAGCAAGGCAAAAATGCCGGCACCGACAATCGAGCCGATGCCGAGCGATACAACTTGCCAAAGAGTCATTTGTGCGTTTTTCATGCGTCCCCTCTCCCTTTTTTAAGCAAAAGGTAGGGGTTATTTTGGTTTTGTCAAGACAGATTCTTTAAAAAAGCGGAAAAGAATTTTGTTTTTGACGCTTTTCTTTTTTAAACGCGAATTAAATGCACTTCAATTAACGGTTTTTTGCCGTAATATTCTTTTAAGAATTGTCGAACGGCCGCCCGAACGGTGTTTTCAACCGAAACATCTTGCGTTTTGACTTGTTCGCCGAGCGCGTTGATATCAGAGCGAATTTTATCTTTCAGCGCCGTTTCGTCTTCCCCGCCGGTTTCCAAAAGCCCGAAAGAGGAAATGCGTAAATCACCCAAAATTTCATTTTGCGCGTTTAAAACGAGCGTGATGACAAAAGTGCCGTCTTCAATCATTTTTCGGCGTTTTTTAATCACTTCGGCGCCGAGCGGCAGAATTTTTTTGCCGTCCACTGCCAAAACGCCGGTGGGAACCGTTCCCGATATTTCCGGATTTTGACTTAATTTCAGCACTTCGCCGTCTTCCAACGTAAAGGCATATTTTGCGCCCCATTGAAGTGCCAGCTCTTTATGCTCGATCAATTCACGCGCTTCGCCGTGAACGGGCAGGGCAATCAGGGGTTTTGTGAGTTGATACATTTCTTTCAGCTCTTCCCCGTGATAGTGACCCGAAACATGCACGAGCGCATCGCGATTGGTGATAATTTCAACGCCTTTGGCTTTAAAGCGTTTTTGCATGAGCTCAATGGCTTTTTCGTTGCCGGGAATAATGCGGGAAGAAAAAATCACCACATCATCGGGGCCGAAATAAACACTGTTTTTTTGCGGTGTTAAGGCCGATAACGAACTTAATGCCGAAAAAGGTTCGCCTTGGGATCCCGTGCAAATATATAACACACTGCCGATGGGACGTTCCAGCGCTTCCGATTCCGACAAAAATTCGGGAACGTCTTTTAAATAACCGCAGGCACGGGCGGCGGCATCAATTCGCCACAAACTGCGCCCCATTAAACATACCTCCCGATTGTTGGCGGCTGCCGCTTTGTAAATATTATGAATACGGCTGACATTTGAGGCAAAACACCCGACGGCAATTTGCTTGCCCTGATATTTGCCGATCAGTTCCGTCAGGGAGGTTAAAACATCTTCTTCCGTTTCCGTTGTGACCGCGCCGAGTGTGTTGGTCGAGTCGCAAACAAGCGCCAATACGCCTTCATTTCCCAGCTCTTTTAAAGTTTTTTTATCGGCTTTTTGATTGAGAACCGAATCGGATTGCCATTTCCAATCGCCCGTATGCAAAACAAGGCCTTCTTTGGTGCGAACGGCTAATGCGTTGGCTTCGGGAATGGAATGACTCATTTGAATATAGCTGATTTCAAAAGGCGCCAAATCAATGGTATCGCCTGCTTGAACCCGCACCAATTCGGCGCGACCCAACAGGCCGTTTTCATCAAGCTTTGATTCAATCAATTCGGCCGTAAAGGGCGTTGCAAAAATCGGACACTGCAATTCGCGCCATAAATAACCGACGGCACCGATGTGATCTTCGTGTCCGTGAGTGATAACAAGACCCAGTATGTTTTCTTTTTTATCGGCTAAAAACGATAAATCGGGCAATAATACATCAACGCCGGGCAAGCCGTCACCCGGAAAACCGACGCCGCAATCAACCAAGAGCCATTTGCCCTGATAGCCGTATAAAAAACAATTTAATCCGATTCCGGTGGAGCCGCCGAGCGGAATCATCACGAAATCTTCGATTGATATTTGAGGTTCTGTTTGTATGTCAGTCATTTTTCTCCTTTACAATAAAAAAATATCACCCGCCGAAATCAAACGGGTTTCTGTTGGTGTTTTCAGGGAAATCGCCCCCTGCGGCGTCAACGTTTCGAAAAGACCGCGAATTGTTTCATGCGGCAATTTAACTTCAATTTCCTCTCCGATACCGACGGCATAGTTCAGCCATTTTTGCCGAATCGGCGTAAAGCCCGATTGCATCAGTAAATCCAGGTTATCGGACAAGGCCGTTAATAAATTTTTCGTTACTTCTTCGGGTGTGTATTTTTGATTAAGACTGCCCGCCTGATACAGCATATCCCGATCGGGCGCCTGCCGAATATTCACGCCGAAGCCGGCAATCACTTTATCATCAACGCGTTCCAATAAAATACCTGCGATTTTGGCGTGATGCAATAACACGTCATTCGGCCATTTCAGACGAACGGGCACATCGGGCAGAGCTTCCGCAAGCGAAACACCCGCCACAAACGATAAGAACGGTGTTTCGTTTTGAAGCGCAGGCAATACGGCACTTAAAAACAAATTACCGGCCAAACTTTGCCACCGACGTCCGTTGCGACCGCGCCCCGCCGTTTGATTTTCGGCAATAATCACCGATCCCACATCATAGTCGATGGCCCGTGTGTTGGTTGAATCGACTTCTTTAAAAAAATATGTTTGCCATTTCATAAGAAGGCACCTTATCATATTTTTTTTAAAAAAGAAAGAAAAACCTTGATTTAAAGTCATATTTTCAATATACTCTTCCATAGAAACGTTGTTGAAAGGGTTCAAATGATCAGAAAAATAATCGGATTGATTGTTGTTATCGGGCTTCTTATTTGGGGGGCGGTGTCTTTGTTTCGACCGGAGGAAAAGCCGCGTTTAAATGACGTGCCGAGTGAGCAGGAACAAAAAGTGATTGAAGAAAGTCAGCCGGAGCCGGCGTTCGTTCCGGAAAGCGATTTGGAAAATCAATATCCGGAAAATGCCGAGAAAGATGCTTAAAATTTTTGGGGAAAGACACAATGGATACGGCAGAACTGATTGAAAACTTTTCTTATTTAACCGATTGGGAAGATAAATATCGCTATTTGATTGAATTAGGCGATTCGCTTCGTGATTTTCCCGAAAATGAAAAAACCGGCGCAAATAAAGTGGACGGGTGTATGTCGCAGGTGTGGTTTACACATACCGAGCAAGATCAGCGGCATTATTTTAATGCCACGAGCGATGCACATATCGTGCGCGGACTGGAAGCCGTTTTATTAACGCTTATTAACGGCAAAACGAGTGAAGAAATTTTAAAAACCGATATTGACGGCATTTTTAAGCAGTTGGGTTTGTCCGAAAACCTTTCACCCACGCGGCGCAACGGCTTTTATGCCATGGTGGAGCGTGTGCGAGCGCTGGCAGCTTCAAAGTAACGAATAATCTTCAAATCATAAGAAAATTTCAATGTTTTCAGGTAAATTATTTTCGTCTAAACTAAATTGAATCCCGCCACAATTAGGAATTTTTTGATTCGGGCCACCATGTAAAACAGAAAAGCTTCTTAATAATCCGCCATGGGTAGATAATAAAATATTTTCGTCTTTATTGACATGTTTGAGAAATTCTGTCATTCGTTTTGCCGCCATATATCGACTTTCTCCACCGGGGAAGTGAGCATTATGATCACCGGCATCAACAGCTTCGCAAATTTTTTTATAATAAGGGTTTGTATCAGTTACAGATGCCGGTTGTCCTTCTAATTCTCCGTAGTCGGTTTCCCTTAATAATACACTTTCAATAACTTTTACATTCAAAATTTTATTAATTTCTAGTGTTGTTTGTTTCGCTCGTAATAAATCGGAAGAATAAATAGTTGATATATTCAATTTAATAAGCTTGGCTGCTAATTGTTTTGCTTGTAAAATTCCGTGAGAATTTAAGGGTTGATCAGATCCCCCTCCTTGAATACGTCCTTCTTTATTCCAGTCAGTTTGTCCGTGTCTGATAGCATAAATCATAAATACTCCTTTAATAATTTCATTTTCTGTTATAAAAAAATACCGCCTTTAAAAGCGGTATTTTTTAACAGGCTTTCTTTTAGGAGCGTAATTGTGCGCCCGTTGCCTTTTGAACCGCATTGATAATTTGAATGCTTAAAATTTCAATTTCTTTGTCGGTCAGTGTTTTATCCGATTGCGTGATGGTCACTTGAACCGCCAATGATTTTTTATCTGCGGGCAATCGATCGCCTTCGTAAACGTCAAACAACGTTACATCGGTGATTTTTTCCTTATCAACATTTTGAATAGTCGCCAAAATTTGCCCCGCCGGCGTTTCTTTATCGGCAATAAAGGCAAAATCCCGCGTTAACGGCAGTAAAGCGGGTAATTTTAAAGCTTTCATGTTCTTTGATTTCTTCCGCGGCAATGGAATATTATCCAAATAAACTTCAAAAGCCGTCAGCGGTGTTTTAATATCAAAAACTTTTAATAACCGCGGGTGAATTTCACCGAAATAAGCCAAAACGTTTTTGCCGAGCGTGAACGCACCCGAGCGCCCCGGGTGATACCATGACGGCGCTTTGCGCACCACCTGCATATTTTGCGGCGCATCGGCAGAAAGTAAAGCCACCAGTGCATCGGCTTTGGCATCAAGCCAGTCAACGGCGCGCGGGGCTTCGGCATAGTGAAGCGGCGCATAATTTCCGGCGCACACACCGCAGGCAACCAAGCGTTGCTCTTTGGGCGTTGTGGAATAAAATTCGGGGCCGACTTCAAAAAGCTGAACATCTTTCATGCCGCGGGCCTGATTGCGATGAACCGCCGATAACAAATTCGGCACCAGAGACGGCCGCATTTCATTTAAATCCGAAGCAATGGGGTTAGCAATTAAAATGCCTTTGGAGTCAAAATATTTGGCCAGTTTCGAATCCGTAAACGACCAGGTGATTGCCTGATTTAATCCGCAAGCGGCCAATGCCCGCCGCACGGTTGCTTCCCGCCGTTGATGCGGCAGTAAAATACCCGTCGGTAACGCTTGAGGACGCATGGGCAAAAACGGCAAATCGTCCGTTCCGTGAATGCGCATAATTTCTTCAACCAAATCGGCACTTTCTTTCACATCGTTCATACGCCACGACGGAACGGTTATTTTATTTCCGTTTACGGTAAAGCCGAGCTTTTGCAAAACAGAAGCCGATTCTTCTCGGGGAATATCAATACCGCACAACCGCTTGACTTGCCCGAAATCAAACGTGATTTCTCGCGAAGAAGGCGGTGTTTCGCCTTTCACGATTAATTCGGACGGTTCGCCGCCGCAAATATCCAAAATCAATTGCGTGGCTCTGTCGTTTCCGCTGATTTGAGAGGCCGGATCAATTCCGCGTTCAAACCGTGATTTCGAATCGGATTCCGCATTGAGTTTCACGCTTGTTTTGGCAATGCTGATCGGATTAAAATAAGCCGATTCCAAAAACACGTTTGTTGTTGTTTCCGAACAACCCGTTTCTTCGCCGCCCATAACGCCTGCAATGCTTTGCGCTTTATGATCATCGGCAATAACGGTCATATCGGCCGATAAAGTATATTCTTTTCCGTCCAGCGCCAAAATCTTTTCGCCTTCTTTGGCTTTTCGTACATGAATGTTACCCGCAAGTTTATCGGCATCAAACACATGCAACGGGCGACATTCCGCCAGATTTAAATAGTTGGTAATATCCACCAGCGCCGAAATCGGCCGCAACCCCATGGAAATTAAGAAATCACGCATCCATTGCGGACTTTGCGTGTTTTTTACGTTGCGAATATATCGTCCGGTGAATTGCAAACAATCTTGTTCCTCCATATAAACCTGAACAGGTGAGGAAAACGTGCCTTTAATCGGTTCGAGCGGCGTTTCTTTTAAAATGCCGATACCGGTTGCCGCCAAATCACGGGCAATGCCTTTCACGCCCAAACAATCGCCGCGGTTGGGGGTAACGTTCACATCAAAAATCACATCGCCGCCCAGCGCTTCGGCAGCCGGTGCGCCGGCCGGTAAATCGGTTTTTAAGTCAATAATGCCTTCATGATTATCGCTTAATCCCAATTCTTTTTCGGAGCAGAGCATACCGTTACTGTCAACGCCGCGAATGGTGCTTTTGGTGAGTTTTTCGTTATAGAGCGGAATTAAAACCCCGGGTCGTGCCAAAATTGATTTTAACCCGACGCGAACATTCGGTGCCCCGCAAACAATTTGCAAATCCTCCGTTCCCGTAAACACGGTTAAAACATGGAGTCTGTCGGCATTCGGATGATTTTCGACCGATTTGATTTCCGCCACGGTAAAATCGGCCAAAGTTGCCGCTTTGTCAATCACTTCTTCCACCTCTAAGCCGATTGACGTTAATTTATCCGCCAGCTCTTTCGGTGTGGCGTTTGTTTCGAAATAGTGTGTTAAAGCCCGTAAAGAAACTTTCATCGTTTTGCTCCTCCGTTAAAACTTAATCCGCTGATAACCGAGGGAATATCGAGCGGTAAAAATCCGTAATGTTTAATCCAGCGCATATCGGCATCGAAGAAACTGCGCAAATCGGGAATACCGTACTTCAACATGGCAAAGCGATCAATACCGCACCCGAACGCATATCCCTGATAAACATCGGGATCCAAGCCGCACGTGCGCAACACATCGGGATGAACCATACCGCATCCCAACAATTCGCACCAGTCTTCACCCGATTTAATTATGAATTCGCCGTTTTTGCGCGAACAGCCGACATCGGCCTCGTAAGAAGGTTCCGTAAACGGAAAGTAAGAGGGACGGAATCGAAGTGCCACATCATCGGTTTCGAAAAACAGTTTCATAAATTCCGTTAAGGTTGATTTTAAATGTGCCAGATTCGTTTCGGTATCAATAACCAATCCTTCAATCTGATGAAACATCGGTGTATGCGTCATATCATAGTCACGTCGATAAGTGCGCCCCGGGGCCACAATTTTAATCGGCGGTTTTTTGGTTTCCATCGTGCGAATTTGCACCCCTGATGTTTGTGTTCGCAACACTTTATCCGTGGTGTTGTCCATAAAGAAAGTTGCCTGCATTTGACGCGCCGGATGAGAAGGCGGAATGTTTAAGGCTTCAAAGTTATGAAAATCATCTTCAATATCGGGGCCTTCCGCCATTTCAAAGCCCATTTGCGCAAAAATGGTTAACATTTCTTCCGTTACCTGCGCCACGGGATGAATACGTCCCGAATGCGTATTCGGCCGACAGGGCAGGGTAATATCTGCCGTTTGAGAGGCCAGTTTTGCATTTAATTCGGCTTCCTCCAATGCTGCTTTTTGCGATTCGATTAAAGCGGACACTTCGTTTTTAAACGTATTGAGCAATTGTCCGGCTGCTTTTTTTTCTTCGGGGGGTAAAGCGCCCAATCCTTTCATCAATTCGGTAATCGACCCGTTTTTACCGAGCAGTTTCACGCGAATTTCATCTAATTCGGCAAGGGTTCTCGTTTGTTGAACGGCATTTGGCACACTTTGACGCAACAGCGCGATTTTTTCTTCCATTTCCTTTCCTCCAAAATAGGTTAAAGTTAAATTATAAAATCATATAACACATTCTTTTTCAAAAGTGAATAAAAAAATGCGCACCGGTTCTTTTTTCTCTGATTTTTCTTTCGGAAAATCACAAAATTATTTTGACAAACGGGTCTGTTGAGTGTATATTATATAATG
Organism: uncultured Alphaproteobacteria bacterium; assembly: GCA_947627155.1. GTDB lineage: Bacteria > Pseudomonadota > Alphaproteobacteria > CAAHEQ01 > UBA3637 > RGIG4140. Next base: position 125,407 of record CANQUX010000003.1, read on the forward strand.
AGATATTTTTAGGTGTCGACAATGGTTATTGAAAAACAACGCGGATTGTTGGAAACATTAAGACAAGCTCAAACGCCCGAAGAAAGAAATTTTCTTCGCAGATATGTTCGAGCCATGAGAAATCGACACGGTTATTTGTTAAATACGCAAAAAGCCCGTCAGGGAACGGGCGCTGTTTCCGGTTGGTATCGTTCTTTGTTACGCAATTAACAGAACATTTGTCAGGAGGGAGAATGTTTTTCAGATTTGTTTGTGTGTTTTTGTCAGTGATGCTGTTATCGCTTCATGTCAGCGCGCAAGAAGCGGTTAAAACTTATAAATTAATGATTTTCGGCGACAGCTTGTCGGCGGGGCATCGCTTGCCGAAAGACGATTCGTTTCCGGCTCAATTGCAAAAAGCGTTGGAGCAAAAAGGATATACGCAGGTTGAAGTGATCAATAACAGTAAATCGGGCGAAACAACCGCCGGCGGCTTAAAGCGGCAAGCGGCGGCATTGAAGAAACACCCGAACGGTGTTTTGTTGGAATTAGGCATTAACGATGTGCTCAAGGGTGTTTCAATTGATAAAATCACAAAAAATTTGTCAGATTTAATTGAAAACTTTCAAAAAGAAAAGATAGCCGTTTTATTGGCCGGTATGAAAGCACCGCCCGTAACGGAACCCGCTTATGCCGCGCAATTTTTTAACATGTATGCCGCGTTGGCTCAAAAATATCATTTGACTTATTATCCGTTTTTCATGCAAGGTATTTTTGAAGCGGCGGGTAATCAAATTTTACAAACGGCACCGTATATGTTGGCGGATAAAGTTCATCCGAATGCAACGGGCGTTGATTTAACCGTTCAACACATTTTGCCGAGCGTGCAACAGTTTTTAAAGCAACAGGGTATTTATCCGCAAAGCAGGAAATAAATTAATTTTCTCTTGTTCTGTTTTTATCAGTCGTAAAAGTGCGCGTCTGTTTTTGAATACAAGACGGGGAAGTTTGAAATAAACGAATAATTTGTCGCGTTGCTTCTTTCTCTTTTTCCGTTTCACTTTTCTCCAACACTTTTAAAGCATAGTCGGCAGGCAAAACGCCGGCTTTTGTCGGGCGCGTTAAATCATAACCGTGATTGAGCAAAATTTGAATGCTTTTAACGGATCGCCGCCCGATGGCGTAGATGAGTGCCGTTTTGGCTTGACATTCCAAATACATATCGGCGCCCTTATTGAGTAAAAAATCTAACATGGAAGGGTTTTCGTAACGAATGGTATTCCACAAAACGGGCATTTGAAACGAATCCAGCCGGTTAATATTTTCCCCGTGATTCAAAAGAAACGAAACAGCTTCTTTTTGATTATAAGAAACCGCTGTTTTAAATAAAGACGTTTCATCAGTGTCAAAATAATGTATATTCGATTGAGCACCGGCTTCCCACAAATATTTAAATAAAGAAATATTGCCGTGTTGAACAGCATACATGATCGGTGTTTTGCCATACTTGTCTTGTTCGTTTAATTGAATGTGCCGGGAAACCAGATACCGGCAGCAGTCTTCCTGATTGCAGTAAGTAAAGTAATGAAGTAAATTGCTGCCGTAAGAAGTTTTTTCCTGAATATCCGTACCGGTTGAAAGCCAATAATCGGCTATGTCAAATCGTTTGTTGAAAAGAGCGTAGTGCAAAACCGATCGTTGTTGATTATCTTTGCATTGTTTATCGGCTCCCGCACGATATAAATAATGAATTAAATTGATTCCGGCAAAGGCCGTAGCTAAATGGAGCGGTGTTTTCCCCTCGTTGTTTCGGGCGTTAACATTAACGTGATGATTGATTAAAAACTTGCTTGCGGCAAAATCATTTCCGCTGACAGTATGATGGAGCAGTGTGTTACCCTTGGAATCTTTTTGATGAATATTCACCCCTTTATCTAATAAATAATCGGCAATATCAAAGCGTTTATGAAATAAAGCAACCAGAATCGGCGGTGTGCCTTTATTGTTGCATAAGTTAATATCGGCACCGGCATCAAGCAGTAAATCAAGCACTTGAATATCGGCATTCAGGGCGGCGAAGTAAAGCGGCGTTTTTCCGTTTATGTTTTGAGCATTGATGTTCGCCCCGCGGGATAAAAGGTATTGACAGATTTCGGGATCATTATTATAAGCTGCATGATGAAGAGGCGTACAGCCCTTTATGTTGGCAAAATCAATTTCGGCCCCCGAATGAATCAAAAAATCAGCCATATCAAACAAATGATTCCAAAGTGCCGTATAAAGCGGTGTTTTCATATCCGAATTGACGCCGTTGACATTGGCTCCGGCGTTTATCAATAATTCAACCGGTTGTAATTGATTGCATTGAACGGCAAAATGAAACACTTCATTTTTTTGTTCATCGGATAAATCGGCATATTGTTGATTTTTTAATAAAGATTGAAGTGTAGTTAACTGTTCCGATTTAATTGCTTCGATTAACGCTTTCGAAACGGGATTATTTAAGCGGGATTTTTTTGATATATCGGTCGTTGATTGCGAATTCTTTTTCGGTTCGTGAAATAAAAAAGAATGCATAAATTTCTCCGAAAAAAATTAAAAATCTCTTTCGTGCGCTTTATGAAATGCACGAATGATCAGTTCATCGGTTTTTGAAAACGGTAAATGATGCTTAACCGCTTTTCTTTTTTTCGATTCTGCGGGAAATTGTTGATGAAATGCACGAATGATCGATTCGTCGGCTTTTGAAAACGGTAAAGTCTTAATTTTGTTATCAAATGAATATGAAGCCATTTTGTCCTCTTTCTGTTTTTTATTTTTTTCGCGTTTAAAAAGCGATTAATCTTATCATAACGAAATTTGACAGACTTGTCAACAAAAAAGTTGTGAAAAAAAATAAAAACAATCAGGGCACTTGTTATTTTTCAATGTTTTAATAATTAAGCGATTATTTGTTATAAAGGAAAAAACAAATTTTATGCTTTATTGATGGCAAAATGAAAAAAAACAGCCGATTTGATTGAAAAAAAATCTCTTTTGGAATATTTTAATAATCTTTTGAAAAATAATAATAAAATTTTGCTTTTCCGTTGATTTTTTTTCATATTTTGATAAAAAATTAAAAAAGATGAAAAAAAAAATTGATTTTTATAAAAAAAAGACGTATAACATTAACAAGGGTAAACTTTTAAAGGAGAAGTTGTATGAAAAAGTTACTTTGTTTAGGTGTTGCATTAACAATGTTGTCGGCCTGTTCGAGTTATGATCCCGATATAGATACGGCAGCAGAAAAAAGAGCTGAAAATCGGGGAGAAGTCCGGGCGGAAATCGGTTGTCAATTCGCAAACGATCATGAAGCTTATCGGCGGTGCTTGTTATCAACCTATGAAAACAGCAAGCCGAAAACGTTCACGACTTCTCAAGATTGCAAAGGGCAACCCGTGGCAGTTGTGAGTAAAGGTGCAAGCGCTTCGGTTACACCGTGTTTATATCAAACGCAAGATGTATATGAAATGGCAGTGCCGTGTCCGACATGTCAGGTTCAACCGCAGCCGCAACCGCAACAACAATATATTGTGGAACAGCCCAAAGTGATTGAGCAAAAAGAAGTTGTTGTGGAAAAACCGGTAGAAGTTGTTCCGATGCCGCAACCGTTACCTGAAAAAACATGGTGGGAAACATATCAGGAAGAACAAAAACCGGTAGAACCGAAAGTTGTTTGTCCGTGTCCGGATCCGAATGATCCGTGTCCGCAGTGCGTGACAAAATAAATCTGTTTTGTATTTTAAGAAAGGACGAATTTTTGATTCGTCCTTTTTTTATGCGTTCAAAACAACAAAAATCGGCATGCTTCATTTTCATTGACGAGATGTTGTTTCTCTGATATACTGTCAGCGGAGAAAAAATGAAGTTGTTGATTATTTGGGATTGGGATAACACGTTAATGAATACCAAGCCGGCAGTGACGGCCGGTTTGCAAGATGTTGTCGCCTTCTTCGGGCAGCCGCCCGTAACCGAGGCAGAAGTGGTAAATGTGATGACACATCATCGCGGCGCTTTTTGGCAAAATCGTTTCGGCGATCAGATGGTTTCGGCCATTGATTATTATGTGGCTTGTTATCAAAAACATGTTGATTTGGTTTTTCCCTTCGAAAACACAAAAACGGTTTTAAAAGCCGTTCAAAATCATCATATTCCGCAGGTGTTGGTCAGTAATAAAAATCACGATTCACTGGTTAAAGAAGTAGCAAGACATCAATTAAGTTCCTATTTTTCGGCTGTTTTGGGCACAAAAGATTTTTTAGGTAAACCCGATCCGTTTTTTGTTCAACCGATTTTAAAACAATTTCATTCCGATAAAATTCTGATGATCGGTGACGGGCAATCCGATATGGAGTTGGCACGCAACATCGGCGCCACGGCCGTTTTGGTTCATCGGCCGGAATCCGATTTGCCGCGCGATTATACATGTGCCGATTTAGGAGAGGTTTTAAGCCTGTTGCAACAAATTGCCTTTGCATAAAGGTTAATGCGTTTTTTCTTCCGGCAAATCTAAAATATCTTGGGCGTGAATGGAAGAAGGAGACCCTTTCGGCAATGTTTCCAATGCTTTTTTAGCCTGCCTTTTGGCTGCTTTTAAATCGCCGAGCGTGCGATAATATTCGGCCATAACATAGGGAATTTCTTGTTTGTTGCCCGTTTGCTCATAGGCCGTTGCCAACAGCTGCCAGGCAAGAGGCGTATCATTTTCACGCGCTAACATATATTTTAAGTGCGTAACGGCTTCTTTGGCCGAATCGGGCAAGGGCTTTTCCATTAAAGCTTGCGCCAAAGATAAGCGCATCAGCGGGGCATTCGGCATCAGTGATACGGCTTTACGATAATAAGTGACGGCTTTATCGATTTGCCCCGTTTCTAAATAAAATTGGGCTTTTAATTCATAGAAATAAGGATAATCGGGTTTTTGAGCAATCAGCGAATCCAGCATTTTTTGCGACTCGTCAAACCGATGTGCCCGATAAAACGCAATGGCTTTGGCATATTGTGCCGCTAAATCGGTTCGGTTTTGATAAATACCGAGTGTTTGAGTCGGTTCATATAAAAAGCCGATGAGTTTGGCTTTAACCAAATCAAACCGAATATCGGCTCGCACGGGTTTTGCCGTTTTGACAAAGCGTTCCAAGGCGTTTATTCTGTCTTTGGTTAACGGGTGGGTGCGCAAATAAGAAAAATCATCAACGGCATACAATCGCTCCTGCGCCTGAATGGTTTTCATGGTGTTTTCAAACCCGATCATCGAATAATTCAACCGTTTCATAATATCAACCGCCGTTCGATCGGCCGCGCTTTCTTCGCCTTGCCGATAGGCGGTAAACAAACCGGCAGCCGACGTGGAGCCGCCCATCATCACGGCAAGACCGGCATCGGGACGACCCGCCACGGCAACCAATCCGCCCAAAATGGTGGAAATAAGCGCCGCGCCCTGCGCCTGACTTAAAACACCTTGTCCGCGCGTGATGTGACCGCCCACGATATGTCCGGTTTCGTGTGATAAAACAAAAATCACGTCATCGACCGATTGCGCCTGCGTGAGAAGCCCTGTATGAATAAACACCGTTTGCCCGCCGGCAACAAACGCATTGACGGACGGATCATTCACCAAAATCACTTGCGCATTTTGCGGATTTAGTCCGGCCGCTTTAAAAATGTTACGTAAATAGGAAAGCATAACGGCTTCCGCTTCCGTATCGCGAATAACGGAAAGCGCCTGCGCCGAAAGAGAGGCAAAACAAAAAAATAAAAGAATAACGGCTCTTAAAAAATTTTGCATAGACTTATTTTAGTTTAAAATATTCAATCCGTCAAATAATTCCGTTAAAAAAACGAAATTTTCTTGACAAACGGTGTTAATTTTAGTCAAATAAAACAAAAAGGAAAAAAAATGAAAATCAGTACGGAAAACAAAGAAATCATTGCCGGCACATTTTTGGTGTGCCTGTTGGCGTGCGCGTTGGTTTTTTTGCATTCGCGGGCGGCCATGGAAAAAGATAAAGAAGGTTTTGTGCTTTATGCTCCGTTTTCAAAGACCGACGGGTTAATGACGGGTGCCGAGGTGCGGGTATCGGGTCTTCGTGTCGGGCGGGTGTTGGATCAAACCTTATCGGACGGCTATCGCGTGCGTGTGAAAATCGGGTTTGATATGCCGTTGAATATATCGGACGATTCGTCGGCCGCTATTGAAACAGACGGCTTGTTGGGGTCAAAATATTTGGAAATTGTGCCGGGCGGCAGTGAAGATATGTTGGAATCGGGCGATGAAATTGCTTACACGCAAGATGCCATGATTTTAACGGAATTGATGGATAAAGTGAATGCCTATATGCGTGAAAAGAAAAAAGAACCGGGCAGTGACGTTGCCGATAATGCCGGTTCCGAGGCAGATGTAACGAATAATACGGAAGGAATGAGCGAATGAAAAGAAATCCGGTTGAAACCATTTTAGGTTTTTTTGTTTTAATTTTTACGGGCGTGTTTTTGTTTTTCGCCGCTTCGCGGGTGGATACGAAAAAAATCGAAGGCTATACCGTAACGGCTGATTTTATGAAAATCGGCGGATTGGAGGTCGGATCCGATGTGCGTATTTCCGGCATTAAAGTCGGGTCGGTTTTGGCAACAACGCTCAATCAGGAAACATATACCGCCAATGTTAAACTCGGAATTGATAATCGCATTAAGTTGCCGGTTGATACGGTTGCCGCCATTGCCGATGTCGGTGTGATGGGCGGAAAATATGTGCGGCTGGAACCGGGAAAGAGTCAAAAAATGTTGGAAAATAACGGAAAAATTACCCGAACGAATAATTATAAATCATTGGAAGAAAGCATTTCCGAATTTATTTTCCTTTCAACAAAGTAGGGGCTTCATGCGGTTAAAACTGATTGTATGCGGAAGTATCTTATTGTTAAGCGGTACGGTTTTCGGTGCCGATATTGCCACAAAACAACTTGTTTTGCGCGGTGTTGATAAAATTACGGGGCGTGTCAGTACCATGACGGCAACGGTTCATCGCCCGTTAACCTTCGGTACGTTAACCATTGTTGCCGAGCGGTGTTTAGCCAAACCGCAGGAGGAAATGCCGGAAAATGCCGCTTTTTTAAAAGTTTATGAGAACACGAAAGAAGATCCGAAAAAACAGGTGTTTAACGGGTGGATGTTTTCTTCAAATCCGGCTTTATCGGCCATGGAACACCCGATTTATGATATTTGGGTGTTGAGCTGTGTGAATAAAGACGGCACGGAAGATGTTGTTTCACCGTCAAAAATTTCTCCGGAAGATGATTTAAATCTTGTTGCTGATGATGATAATCCGGCTTTGGCGGAAGAATAACTCTTTAAAAAAACTTTTATTCGAGCGTTTTTTTGAATTCAAGATTTATTTTACTTGATTTTTAAGCTATATCTTTTTATAATATTTTTAAAAATCGAATAAAGGAGTTTTTAAATGAGTGCGCATAAGTATATGGAAGAAATTGATGAGATTGACAGTCGGGAACATGACGGTGATATTGTTCCGACTCGTAAAAAATCCACCCGCCGAATTTTAAAATCGGTTTTAATTATTATATTATCTGTTTTGTGCGTAACCGGCGGCGTGCTGATTCATCAACTGAATAATCAGCAGGTTCAAACATACAGACCGACGCAATTGAATAAAGCTGTTATGTCAAAAACGCCAAGTCAAACAACCGTACAGCCGAAATTGTCGGATCCGGCACCGAAAATGAAATCAAAGCCGACACCCGAAATATCGCTTCAAGAAGAACAAGCGTTAGATAAAGAAGTTGTGCCTCAGTTTGCAAAAACGTCGTCACCCGTGAATACCGCAATCCCGCAAAAAACGCCGACAGTTTCAACAAAAAGGGAATACAGTATGGCACAAGCTCTTCTTTTTAAAGAGCATTTTTTAACAGGCTTGTCTTGTCGGGAGGATTATCAGACTTTATCGGCCGTTCAACATAAAACCCCCGTTATGCGCGAAGTTTTAAACGGCTTGGCGCCTTATTGTCGGCATGAAGTATCGGCGTTGGAAAACATTAAAGAAGCGTTTGTGAATAATAAGCGCAAAGCATTGGTCATGATGTATCAGGAAAAAAGCCCGCATTGGATTTCTTATCTCAAATCGGTATTGGTTTATTTAATTGAAATCAGAAAACTGAATCCGGCGTCATCGCGTCCCAAAGATATGTTATATAAAGCTCAAAACGAACTTTATCATAACAATATCGTTAAAGCAACGCTGTTGTTAAAACAGTTGCCGCCGCAAATGCAGGAGGCCATGCCCGATTTCTTTCGGGAATCGGAAATTTATTTAAGGGCGGATAAAAGTTTGAACGAGTTAATTTTATCATTTGAAAAAGAAGGGTTGTAACATGTTGAAACTGATTGTTTTTTTACTTTCGCTGTTTGTCATCGGCTTTTTGATTGTGCATGATAACTGGATGATAACCGTGAGCGGTTTCGGCTATGAGGCAACCGTGTCAACGGTGTTTCTTGTCTGCTTGATTTTGCTGGTGTTCTATTTATTGCATTTAATGAAAAAACCGTTGGTGTGGTTAGGTATTATGCAACAAAAAATGAGTACGGCGCGTTATATCAAGCGGGAAAATTATTTAATTAACGTGCTAAATTATGTTTTAAACAATGATGCAGATTTGGCACGCTTGTTGTTAAAACAACAGAAAGGTGTTTTTTCTAAAAAAGATGTTCAATCTTTAATTATTAAAGCAATATTGGCGCCGAATCAAGAAGCTTTTGAGGCGTTGACAAAACAAGAATCGTTTGATTTGGCCGGGTGGCGGGGATTATATTTAAGCGCTTTGAAAAAAGGCGATGAACGCATGCAGGAAAAGGCGTTAACGGCCGCTTTTGAAAACAATAAAACGGTTGAATGGGTTGTGGACGGATTATATCGGTTATCCTTGCAGAAAAGTGATTGGGAAAACGCTTTAAGCTATTTGGAACAGTTAAAAAAGAACGGTTTTATCAATAAAGAAACATATATCAGCCGGAAAGCCGATTTGTTGATGAAACAAAATCAGCCGGTGGAGGCGTTTCGGTTGAATCCGGCGAACGTGGCGTTTGCCGTTCAAGCGGCAGCGGCGCAAAAAACAACGCAAAAGGCGGCTGATATTTTAATGAAAGCTTGGCAATTAACGCCGGCCAAAGAAATATATGAAGCTTATATGGCGTTATATGCAGGCGAAACATCTGCCAAAAAAATGAAAGCCCTGAAAAAACTGATTGCCGATAATCCCACGAGTCGCCAAGCCTTATCGGCTATGGCTGATACGACCGTTCGGCTGGAATTATGGCGCGATGCCAAAGAAACCATACAGGTGTATTTATCAACCTATCCGCTCACGAAAAACATTGCCTGTTTAATGGCCAAAGTGGTGCGGGAGGGGTGGCATCACGAAGAAGAAGCCCGCGAATGGGAAAATAAGGAGGTTGAGGCGGAAGAGTTGACCGGGTGGTTTTGTGTTGATTGTCAGCAACGCATGGCGGAATGGAATATCGTTTGTCCGCATTGCAATGCCTATCATCATATTATTTACGGATAAGCTTCCGGAAAGAAAAAAGTTGACAGATTATTTTTTTTGTGATATAAATTTTGTTACAAAAACAAGAGAGGTATTAAATGATAAATTCATCTGTTCAAAAACGTGCGAAATTACCGTTGGTTTCCGTGATTATGCCGGTTTATAACACAAAAGAGGAATATTTACGGGAAGCCATTGAAAGTATTTTGGCACAAACATATAAAAAGTTTGAGTTGATTATTGTTGATGATTGTTCGGAAAAATCCGTTGAACAGATTGTGCGTTCCTATCACGATTCGCGCATTCAATTTCACCGTTTATCAAAGAATAAAGGCGCTTCTTATGCGCGAAATGTGGGTTATCATTTATCAACGGGGCAATATATTGCCGTGCAGGACAGTGATGATATTTCCTATCCCGATCGGCTGGCGGTGCAGGTGAAATATATGCAGAAATATCCGAATATCGGGGTAATGGGTGCGCAATATCATGTTTTATCCTCCGACAGCAAAGAAATGCTGCTTAATAAATTCGGTTCGCCCGAATATTTAAGGGCTTACACGTTATTTGTCTGTTCGCCGTTCGGGCATTCCACCGTGATGATGCGTCGTTCCGTTTTGGCAGAAACGATGATTCGCTATGATCAATCGGTGATTTGCGATGATTTTAAATTGTTTATGGATTTAATGAATAAAACGGATTTTATGAATATTCCGCGTCCGTTGGTGAGTTATCGGTATCACAAAAATAACACTTCCAATCAAAAGGGAGAGCAGTTAATGTCGGACGTGTGGAACGTACGCGTTAAATTTTGGAAAAAAGATTTAAAATTAAGCGATGAAAATGTCTTATTGTTAAAGCGCTTTGTAACGGATGAAAAATTATCGCTTCCGGAGCTTCGAAAAGCGTGTAACATTTATAAATCGATTGTTCTTTATTATGCCAAAAAATATAACAATCCGCGTGTGGCGGAAATGGCTGTTCAAGTGTTGAATAATGCTTATCAAAAACAAAATAATTCAAAATGCACTTTTTTCAGCGTGCAAGGCGGCAAAATTATTGATCATACGCAACTGCGTGTGATTAATCCGATTCAAAAAAAGAAACTGCATAAAGAAAATATGCGTATCGGTTAACTAGAATACGGAGTTATATTTATAACACCGATAAGTTGAGGTATCAGGTAAAGAAAGTTGATATAAAACTTTTTTATCATGTGTTATTTCTACGCAACTCTCAACAGATTGGCTTCCGCCCGAAAAAACAAACGTGCCGTCGTTTGTTTTATGAACATTTCCCATGCTGCCGGAGCGTTGTACCGGAATTTCCCGATAATTTGAAATTTTATAATTTTTTTCATCGAAAGTAAAAGAAAGTAATCGTGTGTAAGATGATTTGACTGTCGGAGAGAAAGAGTTACGATAGTAGTTATTGTCAAATAATAAAAGTGTGTTTTTGTTAAGGAAGACAGGTTTGTGCTGGAAAGCAAAATAGTTTTCCGGCTTTTGAAAATCAAACATATTCGCTTTTCCGCCCATAATCCAAGATACCCCCCCCCCCCGGGTTTTATCAATTTTCACCAAAGAAAACTGGTTGGCAAAAGATAAAATCCAGTTGCCGTCTTTC